>JBBIST010000036.1:0-29628 GCA_037441125.1 Burkholderiales bacterium | reverse complement strand
GCATCGACGCCGCGGTCGCGGTGGCGGCGCCGCCGCTGCTCGGCGCGCCCAACCTGCAGGATCCGCGCGACGTCCTGCGGCGCGGCCTCAGGCAGGCGCCGCCGCTGGCGCTGCGCGGCGAACGGCGGGCACCGTTGATGATCGTCCACGGCCTGGCCGATGCGGTGGTCGCGCCGCGCTGCGCCGAGCAGTTACACGAGCAGGCACTGCGCGCGCACGCCGGCGGCGTGCCGCTGGCAGCGAGCCACGGCTCGCCGGCGCCCGGCGTCGCGCAGTCCGATCACCGTCAAGGCACGGCGCTGAGGGTGCGACTGCTGCGCATCGAGACGCTCGGCCATCTGTGGCCGGGCGGCAGCGGCGAGCATCCGTACGTCGCCCGAGAAGGCGTGCGCCTGACCGACCTGGTGCAGCGCTTCCTGCGCGAGGTCGGGGTGTTGCGTCCGGCGCTGGCGGCGATCGTTCGCACCGGTGTCTGAGGCGCGCGTCGCGCAGGCGCAAGCGCCGCGCCGGCGGTTCAGTGCATCGCCACCCGGCGCGGCGGGCGCCAGTCGCCGAGCGCCGCCTCGAAGCGGCCGAAACGGCCGGCGATCGCAGCGGCGCAGTGCGGGCAGCGGCCGCGACCATCGTCGCCGGCGACGACTTCGTAGCGCAGCACGCGGTGGCCGTCGCGCTCGATCAGAGCCGCGCCGCAACCCGGGCAGTAAGTGCCGGCACCGGCGCGATCGCGCACGTTGCCGATGTAGACGTAGCGCAGCCCGGCCTCGAGCGCGATTTGGCGCGCGCGCGCGAGCGTGGCCGGCGGCGTCGGCGGCAGGTCGGTGAGCTTGTAGGCCGGGTAAAAGGCGGTGAAGTGCAGCGGCACCTCGCGCCCCAGCTCGCGCGCGATCCAGGCACTGAGCGCGCGCAGCTCGTCGTCGCCGTCGTTGAGGGTCGGGATCAGCAGGGTCGTGACTTCGGTCCAGCAGTCGGTCTCGTGCACGAGGTAGCGCAGCGTCTCGAGCACCGGCGCCAGATGGGCGCCGGTGAGCCGGTGGTAGAACGCCTCGCTGAATCCCTTGAGGTCGACGTTGGCCGCGTCCATCGCGGCGAAGAACTCGCGCCTCGGCTCGGGCTGGATGTAGCCGGCGGTGACCGCGACCGTCTTCAGCCCGAGCGCGCGGCAGGCCTGCGCGGTGTCGATCGCGTACTCGGCGAAGATCACCGGGTCGTTGTAGGTGAAGGCAACCGACGCGCAGCCGGAAGCCTGCGCGGCGCGTGCGATCTGCTCCGGGCCGGCGCGATCCTGCAGCCGGTCCATCTCGGTCGCCTTCGAGATGTCCCAGTTCTGGCAGAACTTGCAGGCGAGGTTGCAGCCGGCGGTGCCGAAGGAGAAAACTGTCGATCCCGGCAGGAAGTGGTTGAGCGGCTTTTTCTCGATCGGATCGACGCAGAAGCCCGACGAGCGACCGTAGGTGGCGAGCACGATCCCAGCACCGACGCGCCGGCGCACAAAGCACAGCCCGCGCTGGCCGTCGTGCAGCCGGCACTCGCGCGGGCACAGATCGCACTGGAGTCGGCCGTCGTCCAGGCGGTGCCACCAGCGCGCCGGGTGGCCCTCGCCGGCGTCAGCCGGCGCACCGCGCGCGGCCGCAGTCGCGCGTTGTGCGCTTCGGCGATCGCCGCTGCCTTGATCGAGCGTGCTCATTGCATCGGCGGCAATCCGCTGCCGGCCGACTCGACTGCCGGCGGCTCGTACAGGGCGAGTGCCGCGTAACCGACCACGTGCGCGCGATCGCCGGCGGTGTCGCCCGAGTTGCGCAGGTCGAGCAGCTCGGCGCGCAGGCCGCGGCGGCGCGCCGCCAGCAGCAGACCGTTGACCGGCGTCGCGCCGCAGGCCTGCAGCGGCTCCAGTGTGGCGCGCAGCGCCAGCATCGCTTCAACGCTGGCGCGGTCGGCGGCGCGCGCGGCGGCGTAGGGCAGCCCGTGCGACAGGTCGGAGCTGGCGACGATCAGCGTCTCGGTGCCGCCCCAGAGCTGGTCGAGCACGTCGGCCACCTGCCCGGCGCTCGCCTCGCCCACCGCCAGCGGCACCAGCGCAAAGCGGCCGAGCAGCTCCTGCAGGAACGGCAGTTGCACCTCGAGCGAGTGCTCGGGCGCGTGCGCGCGGTCGCTCACAACCACCTGCGGCAAAGCGGCGATGCGCTCGATCGCGGCGCAGTCGACGCCGACCGCGCCCAGCGGCGTATCGAAGGCGGCCGCTGCCGGCACCGCCAGCCCGCGCAGCGCCACCCGGTGCGCCGGACCGAGCAGCACCACGCGCTCGATGCGCACCGCGCAGGCGGCCAGGCGCGCGTAGGCGCAGGCCGCCGTCGGCCCCGAATAGACGAAGCCCGCGTGCGGCACGATCAGCGCCTTCGGCGGCGGGCCGGCGACGCATGGCGCCTGCGCCAGATGGCGGCGTACCTCGCGCCGCAGGCATCCGGCATCGTCCGGGTAGAACACGCCCGCCACCGCCGGCGGCCGGTGCGACCGCGCCTCGGCGCGCGTCGAAGCGCTGCTGGTCCAGGCTTGCATGGGGCCCCTCCTGCCCCCCTCTCGCCACAAGCCTAGTCCGGCCGCGCGCGCACGGGGCGTCCGCGATCAAGTGATCGCAACAACGAGCGCTGTTAGAAACCCTCACGCCACTCGGCGTTGAACACCTGCCAGCGGCCGCCGGCGTGGCGCCAGGCCGAGTCGATCTCCCAGATGCGGCCGGTCTCGGGCAACAGGCCGCCGCCGCCGGTGGTGACCACTCGCAGGCGCACCTGGGCGCGATCGCCGTCGATCCGCAGCTCGGTGACGACGGCGCTGACCGTGATCCGCTCGTGGCGCAGCAGGGCGGCCGCCAGCACCCGGCGCGCGTCTTGCTTGCCGAAGGCGCCGGACTCGCGCGAGAAGTCGTCGGCGAGCGCTTCGGCGAACTCGCCCGCCTGGCGCCGCTCGATCGCCTGTTGCATCGCGTCGATCGTCGCGCGCAACTCGCGTTCGGGATCGGAGCGGGCGCAGGCGGCGAGCAGGCCCGCCGCCGCGGCCGCCAGCCAGGCGCGCCGGCCGCGCGCCGGCCCGGTCAGCCGAGGTTCGCCGCCAGCCATCGCTGCACCTCTTCGACCGCCATGCCGCGGCGGCGCGCCAGGTCTTCGAGCTGGTCGCGGCCGATGCGGCCGACGTTGAAGTACCGGGCCAGCGGATGCGCGAGGTAGAAGCCGCACACCGATGAAGCCGGCGACATCGCGTAGTTCTCGGTCAGGCTCATGCCGAGGTCGGCGGCGCCAAGCACCTCGAACATCGCCCGCTTGACCGAGTGCTCGGGGCAGGCCGGATAGCCGGGCGCGGGACGGATGCCGCGGTAGCGTTCCCTGATCAGGTCTTCGTGGCTGAGCGACTCGCCGGCGGCGTAGCCCCAGAGGTCGCGGCGCACGCGCTCGTGCAGCAGCTCGGCGAAGGCTTCCGCCAGCCGGTCGGCGATCGCCTTCAGCATGATCGCGCCGTAGTCGTCGTGCTTCGCCTGGAAGATCGCTTCGCGCCGCTCGAGGCCGATGCCGGCGGTCACCGCGAACAGGCCGATGTAGTCGGCCGCGCCAGAGTCCTTGGGCGCGACGAAGTCGGCCAGCGCCTGGTTCGGGTTGGGTACGCCCTCGATCACCGGCTTGCGCGTCTGCTGGCGCAGGCCGTGCCAGGTGAACAGCAGCTCGCGGCGCCCGCTCGCGTCATCCTTGTCGCGGTAGATCTCGATGTCGTCGCCGACCGAGTGCGCCGGGTAGAAGGCGACCGCGGCGTTCGCCGTCAGCCAGCGTTCGGCGACGAGCCGCTCGAGCATCGCCTTGCCCTCGGCGTACACCTGACGCGCGTGCTCGCCGACCGCCTCGTCGCCGAGGATCTGCGGAAACGCCCCGGCCAGATCCCAGGTCTGGAAGAACGGACCCCAGTCGATGTACTTGGCGATGGCCGCCAGGTCGTAGTTGCGGAACTGGCGGCGGCCGAGGAACTTCGGCTTCGGCGGCACGTAGCCCGCCCAGTCGATGCGCGTGGCGTTGGCGCGCGCGGCGGCGAGATCGATCAGCTCCGGCCCCTTCTTGGCCGCGTGTTGCGCGCGCACGCGCTCGTACTCGGCTTTCAGCTCGGCGATGAAGCGCTCGGCGCCGCTCGCCGACACCAGGCTCTGGCAAACCCCGACCGAGCGGCTCGCGTCCGGCACGTACACCACCGGGCCGGCCGTGTAGTGCGGCGCGATCTTCACCGCCGTGTGCACGCGGCTCGTGGTTGCGCCGCCGATCAGCAGCGGCAGCGTGAAGCCCTGGCGCTGCATCTCGCGCGCGACGTGCTGCATCTCCTCCAGCGACGGCGTGATCAGCCCCGACAGGCCGATCATGTCGGCGCCCTGCTCGCGCGCGGTGGCCAGGATCTTGTCCGCCGGCACCATGACGCCGAGGTTGACGACCTCGAAGTTGTTGCACTGGAGCACGACCGTGACGATGTTCTTGCCGATGTCGTGCACGTCGCCCTTGACGGTGGCGATCACCACCTTGCCCTTGGCGCGCGTCTCGGCGCCGGCGGCGGCCGGCGCGGCCTTCTCGGCCTCGATGAACGGCACCAGGTGCGCGACCGCCTGCTTCATCACGCGCGCGCTCTTGACCACCTGCGGCAGGAACATCTTGCCGGCGCCGAACAGGTCGCCGACCACGTTCATGCCGTCCATCAGCGGGCCCTCGATCACCTCGATCGGCCGGCCGCCGCGCGCGGCAACCGCGGCGCGGCAGGCCTCGGTGTCCTCGACGATCCAGTCGGTGATGCCGTGCACGAGCGCGTGCGCCAGGCGCTTTTCCACCGGCTCGGCGCGCCAGGCGAGCGCCTCCTCGGGCTTGCGGCCGCCGGCCTTGATCGTCTCGGCCAGTTGCACCAGCCGCTCGCCGGCGTCGGCGCGGCGGTCGAGCACCACGTCCTCGACGCGGCTGCGCAGTTCGCTCTCGAGATCCTCGTAGACGCCGAGCTGGCCGGCGTTGACGATGCCCATCGTCAATCCAGCCTTGATCGCGTGGTACAGGAACACGGTGTGGATCGCCTCGCGTACGTGGTCGTTGCCGCGGAAGCTGAAGCTCACGTTGCTCACGCCGCCGCTCACCTTGGCGTGCGGCAGGTGATGGCGGATCCAGCGCGTGGCGTCGATGAAGTCGACCGCGTAGTGGTCGTGCTCGGCGATGCCGGTGGCGATGGCGAAGATGTTCGGGTCGAAGATGATGTCCTCGGGCGGAAAGTCCGCCTGGCGCGTGAGCAGGTCGTAGCTGCGCTTGCAGATGCCGACCTTGCGCGCGAAGCTGTCGGCCTGGCCTTCTTCGTCGAAGGCCATGACGATCACCGCCGCGCCATAGGCGCGCGCCAGCCGCGCCTGGCGCAGGAACTCGGCCTCGCCCTCCTTGAGCGAGATCGAGTTGACCACGCTCTTGCCCTGCACGCACTTGAGGCCGGCCTCGATCACGCTCCACTTCGAGCTGTCGATCATCACCGGCACGCGCGCGATGTCCGGCTCGGCGGCGATCAGGTTCAGGAACCGGGTCATCGCCGCGGCCGAGTCGAGCATCGCCTCGTCCATGTTGACGTCGATCACCTGCGCGCCGCTTTCCACCTGCTGGCGCGCCACGCTCACCGCCTGCTCGTACTGGCCGGCGAGGATCAGGCGCGCGAAGGCCTTCGAGCCGGTGACGTTGGTGCGCTCGCCGACGTTGACGAACAGGCTGTCGTCGCCGATGCGCAGCGGCTCCAGTCCGGCGAGCACGAGCACCGGTTCGGCCGCCGTCGGCCGGCGCGGCGCCAGCGGTGCGAGCGACTGCGCGATCGCGGCGATGTGCTCGGGCGTGGTGCCGCAGCAGCCGCCGGCGATGTTGACGAAGCCCGACTGCGCGAACTCGGCGAGCAGGCTCGAGGTGACCTCGGGCGTCTCGTCGAAGCCGGTGTCGCTCATCGGGTTCGGCAGGCCGGCGTTCGGATAGACGCTGACGAAGGCATCGGCGATCGCCGCCAGCTCCTCGATGTACGGCCGCATCAGCGCGGCGCCGAGCGCGCAGTTCAGGCCGATCGCGATCGGCCGTGCATGCCGCACCGAGTGCCAGAACGCCGCCACCGTCTGGCCCGAGAGCACGCGCCCGGAGGCATCGGTCACGGTGCCCGAGATCATCACCGGCGCCCGAGCGCCGCGCCGCTCGAACTCGGCTTCGAGCGCGAAGATCGCCGCCTTGGCGTTGAGCGTGTCGAACACGGTCTCGATCAGCAGCAGGTCGGCGCCGCCGTCGAGCAGGCCGCGCGCCTGTTCGCCGTAGGCGAGCGCCAGCTGGTCGAAGCTGACGTTGCGCGCGCCCGGGTCGTTGACGTCGGGCGAGATCGACGCCGTCTTCGGCGTCGGCCCGAGGGCGCCGCAGACGAAGCGCGGCCGCTCCGGCGTCGAGTACCGGTCGCAGGCGGCACGCGCCAGCCGCGCCGCCTCGAGGTTGAGCTCGTAGGCGATCGGCGCCAGCCGGTAGTCCTCCTGCGCGATCGCGGTGGCGCCGAAGGTGTTGGTCGACACCAGATCGGCGCCCGCGGCCAGATACTGCTCATGGATCTCGGCAACGAGCTGCGGCCGCGTCAACACCAGCAGATCGTTGTTGCCCTTCAGGTCGACCGGGTGTCCGGCGAAACGCGCGCCGCGGTAGTCGGCCTCGGTCAGCTTGTGGCGCTGGATCATCGTGCCCATCGCGCCGTCGAGGATCAGGATCCGGCGCGCCAGCAGCTCGCGCAGCCTCGCTTCGACCGGGGACGCTTGCGGGGCGAGGGCAGGCGCAGCCGAGGCGGTCGGCGCTCCGCCCCCGTCAGGAGGGCGCGTGTTCATCGCGGGCCTTTGGGGCAGGGGCGGCGATTGTAGGCGAGCACTGTTCTCACGCTGCCTGCGGCGGTGCCTCGGCGACAATGCGCCCATGTCCGACCCGACCGCGGCGGCCGCGCGCTGGACCGTCGCCTACCTGTGCGCGGCCTGGTGCCGCACCTGCGACGAAGTGCGGCCGCAGTTCGAGGCGCGCGCACTCGCCCATCCGCAGGTCGCGCACGTGTGGATCGACGTCGAGGACGAGGCCGACGAACTCGGCGACCTCGACATCGCCACCTTCCCGACCCTGCTCGTCGTGCGCGACGGCGTGCCGCTGTTCTTCGGCCCGGTGCTGCCGCGCGCCGAGGCGGTCGAGGCGCTGCTGGCGGCGCTGGCGCGCGAGCCGCAGCGCGCCGGCGTGTCGATCGACCTCGGGCCGCTGCTGGCGCGGCTGCAACGAGGGCCGGGCTAGCGCCGGCGCGTGATCCCGCGCCGGCACGCGCGCCCCCGCAGTGGCGTCGCTTTGCGGCAAGCTGCGGGCTAGGCTGGCCGCCGGCGAACGACCCGGGTGTCGGCGGCACGCGCGACCTGAGCAGGAGGACCCGATGCAGCCGCCGCCCAACGATCCGCCGCCGATCGAAGGCCGCACCGACCGGCGTGCGCCGCCGCCGGCGGCGCGCAGCCCGGCGCTGCGCTGGATGCTTGCGGTCGGTGCGCTGGCCGCAATCGGCGCCGGCGTCTACTTCTGGCGCCCGCAGGAGCCACCCGCGCCGCCGCCGCAGGTGCAGGCCCCTGCGCCCGCGGTCGAGGCGCCGCCGGCGATCGATTTCCCGCTGCCGGCGGCCGCGCCCGAGCCGCCGCTGCCGGCGCTGGCGGCCAGCGACCCGCTGCTCGTGGCCGCACTCGTCGAGTTGGCCGGAGCCGGCGTGCGCGAGTTGCTGCAGTTGCCGGGGCTGGTGCAGCGGATCGTGGTCACCGTCGACAACCTGCCGCGCAACCGGATTGCGCCCGAGCAGTGGCCGCTGCGGCCGGCGCCGGGCCGGCTGCGCGTCGCCGGCGGCGCGCAGGCACCGGTGATCGACCCGGCCAACGCCAAGCGCTATGCCGCCTACGTGGCGCTGCTCGAGCGCGTCGACAGCGAACGCCTGGTGGCACTGTACGTGCGCACTTATCCGCTGTTCCAGCAGGCCTACGTCGACCTCGGCTATCCGCACGGCTACTTCAACGACCGCCTGCTGTACGTGCTCGACCACCTGCTCGCCACACCGCAGCCGGCCGGTCCCCTGCGGTTGGCGCAGCCCGGCGTGCTGTACGAGTTCGCCGACCCGGCGCTGCAGGCGCAGTCGATCGGCCGCAAGGCGCTGCTGCGCATCGGACCGGAGAACGCCGCGCGCGTGAAGGCCAAGCTCGCCGAACTGCGCGCCGAGATCGTGCGCCACAGCGCCCGGCGCTGATCGCGCCGGCGCAGGCGCGAAACTGGCGCCGCTTTGCCCGGCAATTGCGGCAAAGGCCGCCGGGGCGCCGATGCCAGACTGCGAACGCGGCCCCGTGCGCGGCCGGCGCGCAGGCGCCGTCGCCGGTGGCCGGGCCTGTCGGAACGCCGCCGTCGATGTTGCTGTCTGCCCTCCGGTCGCCCGTGCAGTCGCCGTTCGAAGCGACCGGCTCGCGCCTGCTGGCGCAACGCCTGCTGTGGATCGCCGCCGGCGCTGGCCTGCTGGCGTTGATCGTCTACGTGCGGGTCGACAACGGTGCGGCCGGGCTGCGCGCGGGCCTCGCAGCCTCCGCCCTGCTGGTGTCAGCGCTGGCAGCCGCTGGCGCCTGGTTGGCGTGGCGGCAGCGGCCGCAGGCGGGCGTGCTGGCGGCGCTGCTCGGGCTGTACGCGGGCGCCACGTCGGTGGCGCTGGTCACCGGCGGCGGCCTGCACACGATCGCGATCGGCATCTACGGACTGATCCTGGCGGTGGCCGGCTCTGTCCTCGGCCTGCGCGCGCTCGCCGCCTTCGCCGTGCTTGCCGCGTTCACTCTCGCCGGCCTGTACGCGGCTGAGCACGCCGGCCACCTGTCCGGCGCCGCCGCACTGGCCGCCTTGCCGCTCGAGGTGCGCTTCGGCACGCAGATCCTGATCGTCGCCGCAGGGGCCGCGTTCGGCGCCGCCTTCTCGGTGCTGCTGCTGCACGCGCTGCGGCGCGCGCGCGACCAGGAGCGCCGCTTCGCCGGGTTGCTCGAGATCGCCGCCGACTACTACTGGGAGCAGGACGAGCGCGGCCGCTTCACCTACCTGTCCGACGGCGCGCGCGCGCTGCTCGGCGATCCGGCGGCGGCGATCGGCAAGGCGCCATGGGAGCTGCCCGGCGTGCACGCCGCCGGCGGCGACTGGGAGACGCACCGCGCCACGCTTGCGGCGCGGCGGCCGTTTCGCGACCTGCACCTGCGGCGCATCGGCACCGACGGCGGCGAGACCCACGTCAACGCGAGCGGCCAGCCGCTCGCCGACGAGCGCGGCCGGCTGCGCGGCTACTGGGGTGTCGCGCGCGACGTGAGCGCCGACGTGCGCGCGCAGCGGGCGCGCGCCGCCAGTGAGGCGCGCTTCCGCGACCTGTTCGACTGCGCGCCGGCGCCGATGATCGTCCATCGCCAGGGACGGATCGTGCTCGCCAACGAAGCCGCGGCGGCGCTGTTCGGCTTTGCGCAACCGCAGGCGATGGCCGAACGGAAGATGACCGATCTCAACCACGCCGACTCGCGCGCGCTCTCGGCGCAGCGCATCGCCACCCTCGAAGCCTTGCCGGTCGGCGCCTCGCTGCCGGCGGTCGAGCTCCCGATGCTGCGCGCCGACGGCGGCCTGCTGTACGTGCAGGCGTCGGTGCGCCGGATCGAACTGGCCGACGGCGCCGCCACCCTGTCGCAGTATTTCGACCTGACCGAACGCCGGCGCGCCGAGTCGCGCCTGCGCTTCTCCGAGGCGATGCTGTCGCAACTGTTCGAAGTGACCGCCGACAGCACGACGATCAGCGACCTCGACAGCAGCCGGCTCGAGCGCGTCAACGCCGGCTTCACGCGCCTGACCGGCTGGACGCGCGAGGAGGCCGAAGGCCGCTGCGCGCTCGAGCTCGGCGTCTGGTTCGACGCCAGCCACCGGCAGCGCGTGCTCGAAGCGCTGCGCGCCGACGGCGCCGCGGTCGACGTGCCGGTGACCCTGCGCCGGCGCGACGGCGAGCTGCGCCAGTGCCTGGTGTCGGCCGGCAGTTTCGCGCTCGACGGCCACCGCTACCTGGTGGTCACCGCGCGCGACATCACCGCCGCCGAGCGCGAGCGCATGCAGTATCGGGCGATCCTCAACAACGCTTCGATCGGCATCGCGGTCACGCGCGAGCGCCGCTTCACGCTCGCCAACCCGGCGCTGGAAGCGATGTGCGGCTGGTTGCCCGGCAGCCTGGTCGGCCAGCCGGGCAGCGTGGTCTGGCCGTCCGAGGCCGACTACGCCGAGGTCGGGCAGACGATCGCGCCGCTGCTGCTCGCCGGCCAGACGGCCGACATCGAACGGCCGGTCGCGCGCCGCGACGGCACGAGCTTCCTCGCCCGCCTGCGTGCCAGCGTCATCGACCCCGCCGATCCGCGCCACGGCGGCACCGTGTGGATCGTCGAGGACGTGACCGAGCGGCGCCAGTTCGAGCGGCGCCTGGCGCAGGCCAAGGAGCAGGCCGAAGCCGCCAGCCGCGCCAAGAGCGAGTTCCTCGCCAACACCAGCCACGAAATCCGCACGCCGCTAAACGGCCTGCTCGGACTGGCGCAACTGGCGTTGCAGGGGCGCGCCGACGCCGTGCAGCAGCGCCACTACCTGAAGCTGATCCACGAGAGCGCCGAGACGCTGGCGGCAATCCTGAGCGACATCCTCGACCTGTCGAAGATCGAAGCCGGGCGCCTGCTGATCGAGCACGACGACTTCGACCTGCACCGGCTGCTGGCCGGCGCCCACGGCGCCTTCGCCGAACTGGCGTCCTCGCGCGGACTGGCACTCGCCCTGGAGATCGCGCCCGAGGTGCCGCAGCGCGTGCGCGGCGACGCGCTGCGCGTGCGCCAGATCGTCTCCAACCTGCTGTCCAACGCGCTCAAGTTCACCGCCGAAGGCAGGGTGACCTTGCTCGCCACGGCCGCCGCCGATCGCATCCGGCTCGCCGTGCAGGACACCGGCGTCGGCATCGCACCTGAGGTTCAGGAGCGCCTGTTCCAGCCTTTCACCCAGGCCGACGCCTCGACCACGCGCCGCTACGGCGGCACCGGGCTTGGCCTGTCGATCTGCCGCCAGCTCGCGCACCTGATGGGCGGCGAGATCGGCTGCACGAGCCAGCCCGGCCGCGGCAGCACCTTCTGGGTCGAACTGCCGCTGCCGCCGGCGCAGTCGGCACCGGTGGCGGCGGCCGCGACGGACGCCGACGAGCAGCCGCTCGCCGGACGGCGCGTGCTGATCGTCGAGGACAACGCCGTCAACCTGCTGATCGCCGAGGCCTTCGTCAGCGGTTGGGGCGCGCAGGTGAGCTCGGCCGGAGACGGCCGCCAGGCGATCGGCGCGGTCGAGGCGGCGGCCGCCGCCGGCGCACCCTTCGCCGCGGTGCTGATGGACCTGCACATGCCGGTGATGAGCGGCGAGGAAGCGCTGGCCGAACTGCGCCGGCGCTGGTCGCCGGCGCAACTGCCGGTGATCGCGCTCACCGCCGCCGCGCTCACCAGCGAGCGCGAGCGCGCGCTCGCGCTCGGCGCCAACGACTTCCTGACCAAGCCGATCGACGCCGCGCAACTGCTGACCGCCCTGACGCGGCACACGCGCGCCTGACCTCGGGCGCGACCGTCCGCGTTGCCGGCAGGGCGGCCGCACCGGCGCGCGCGATCCGGGCTAGCATCGGCACCCGATCCGTTGCGCCGATCACCGATGAGTTCCGCCCCCACCCGGCTTGCACCCGTCGCCGCCGGCGACGACGCCGGCAGCGACGCCGGCGTGCCGGTGTCGCTGCGGATCCGCGAGCGCCTGCGCGCCGCGCGCCAGCGCTTCCACGCCAACGACAACATCGCCGCCTTCATCCGCCCAGGCGAACTGGCGCAGTTGCAGGACGAAGTCGAGCACAAGCTGCTCGCGGTCCTGGGTGCGCTGGTGATCGACACGGAAAGCGACCACAACACGCGCGAGACCGCGCGCCGGGTGGCGCGCATGTACCTGCACGAGGTGTTCCGCGGCCGCTACGCCGAGGCGCCGGCGGTCACCGAGTTCCCGAACGTCGAGCGGCTCAACGAGCTGATGATCGTCGGCCCGATCACCGTGCGCAGCGCCTGCTCGCACCACCTGTGCCCGATCATCGGCAGGCTGTGGGTCGGCGTGATGCCGAACGAACACTCGAACCTGATCGGCCTGTCGAAGTACGCGCGCCTGACCGAGTGGGTGATGAGCCGGCCGCAGATCCAGGAAGAGGCGGTCACGCACCTGGCGGACCTGCTGCAGGAGCGGATGAGCCCGGACGGGCTGGCGATCGTCATGGAGGCCGACCACTTCTGCATGGCCTGGCGCGGCGTCAAGGACACCGACTCGAAGATGGTCAACAGCGTGATGCGCGGCAGCTTCCTCAAGGATCCCAATTTGCGCCGCGAGTTCCTGTCGCTGATCCAGGGCCGCGCCGGCTGAACCCCTTCCCGCCACTTCGCACTCGCCGCCCGATGCTCGTCCGCCTGCTCTACGCCAGCCGCCTCGACCCGGCGCAGGACTGCGCCACCGTGATCGACTCGATCCTGGCGCAGTCGCGCCGCCACAACCCGGAGCTGGGCATCACCGGCGTCCTGTGCCACAGCGGCAGCGTCTTCATCCAGGCGCTCGAAGGCGGCCGCGCGCCGGTCAACGCGCTTTATGCGCGCATCGTTCGCGACGGCCGCCACCGCGACGTGACGCTGCTGCACTACGAGGAGATCGGCGAGCGCCGCTTCGGCCACTGGACCATGGGCCAGGTCAACCTGGCACGCATCAATCCTTCGATTCTGCTCAAGTACCTCGAGCGGCCCGAGCTCGATCCCTTCACCGTCCCCGGGCGCGCCTCGCTGGCGCTGCTCGAAGAGCTGATCGCCACGGCGCAGATCGTCGGCCGCACGCCGTAGCAGCCTTTCAGCCGCGCGGCGCGCCGCGCACAATCTTCGGCTCGTTGAAGATCGACGGCACCTCGACGCGACGGATCGTCGGGTCGTCGGGCACCAGGTAGACCGCCGGCGCGATCAGCTCCTCGAACAGCCCGCGCAGGCTGCGCGCGCCGGTCTGGTACTGGACCGCGAGCTCGGCGATCTGCTCGAAGGCCTCGTCGGCGACCGCCAGTTCGACGCCTTCGGCGCCGAGCAGCTCGCGGAACTGCGCGTACAGGCTGTCCTGCGGCTCGGTCATGATGCGCACCAGCAGCGCCTTGGTGAGCGGCTCGAAGCGCACCGTGATCGGCAGCCGGCCGGTGAACTCCGGGATCAGGCCGAACTCGACCAGGTCGTTCGGCTTCACGCGCGTGTTCAGCCGCGCCAGGATCGACAGGTCCTCGGCGCCGGTGGTCGAGATGTAGCCGTAGGGATGGCCGCTGGCGGCGATCCGGTCCAGGCCGACGAAGGCGCCGCCGCAGATGAACAGCACGTTCGTGGTGTCGATGTAGCGGCCGTCGGCGAGCCGCACGGTCGCGCCTTCCATCAGCTTGAGCAGTGCGTGCTGGACGCTCTCGCCCGAGCGGCCGCCGGCCTCGCCGGCGCGCGCCTTGAGCTTGTCGATCTCGTCGATGAAGACGATGCCGTGCTGGGCGCGCGCCAGATCGCCGCCGGAGCCGTCGACCAGGCGCTGCATGATCGCCGCGATCTCGTCGGCGACGAAGCGCGCCTGCGCCAGCGACGTGGCCTCGGCGGTGACGAAGGGCACGCGCAGCGCGCGCGCCAGGGTCTCGCACAGGAAGGTCTTGCCGCAGCCGGTCGGGCCGATCATCAGCACGTTGCTCTTGACGATGCGGTTGCCGTCGCGGCGCGCGCGCGCCACCTTGCGCAGGTGCGTGTAGACCGCGACCGCGATCGTGCGCTTGGCCTCGTCGTGGCCGATCACGTAGCGATCGAGGTAGCGCACGATCGCGCTCGGCGTGAGCCTGCCTTCGCTCATCGGCGCTGCAATCGGCGCTGCGGGCCGGCGCGCGCCATCACTCGAGCGCGCCTTCCTCGGCCAGGCGCCGGATGCGCGCCACCGTGTCCAGGTCGGCGCTGGCGTAGGCGCGGTTGCGCAGGGCGGCGGTGGCGGCATCGAGTTCGCCGCTGCCGTCGGCGACCTCCGACTCGTAGACGAAACGCAGGTACAGGCGGTCCGGCTGCGGCTCCTCGATGCGGATCAGCAGCCGGCTCGCCGGGAAGTGCTCGCCGGCCTCGGTGCGGATCTCGGTGTGCGACAGCGGCGCCAGGCGCACGCGGTCGCGCACCTGGAAGCTGCCGAAGTCGAGCAGGCGCGCCAGCTCGGTCTCGGTGCCGTCTTCGATGCGGCTGCGGATCTGCGCGCTGTCGAGCCCGAGCACGAACTCGCACGGCCGCTCGGCGCGCCGCACCAGGCCACGCCACAACTGGCTGCGCGACAGCGGCTCGAGCAGCGGGTTGGCCGGGTCGTTGATCTCGATCAGGTGCTCGAAGCGCATCGCCTCGTTTCGTCCCTTGCGACGTGCGGCCGCGGTCCCGGGCTCAGGCCGCGCCGCCCGCAGCGCGCACGGCGCCGTCGCGGTGATGAAAGCGCTCGCGCCAACGCTGCCAGCCGGCAGCGCGCAGCGTGCACGCCGGACACTGGCCGCAGCCGGCGCCCCACGGATGCTCGCGGCGCTCGCCGGCGTAGCAACTGTGCGTGTCGCGGCGCACGATCTCGACCAGCGGTCCGCCGCCCAGTTCGTGCGCCAGCTCCCAGGCAGCCGCCTTGTCGCGCCACATCAGCGGCGTCTCGATCACGATGCGCCGGTCCATGCCGAGCGACAGCGCCACCTGCAGCGCCTTGAGCGCATCGTCGCGGCAGTCCGGGATCGAGCCGTCGGTCTCGCACATGCCGGCCACCAGCCAGTCGAGGTCGCGCCGCAGGGCGATCGCCGCCGCGTAGGCGAAGAAAAGCACGCTGCGTCCGGGCACAAAGGTGTTCGGCCTCCCGCCGGCGCCGGTGCCGATGGCGATGTCTCGCGTCAGCGCGCTGTCGGACCACTGGCCGAGCTCGGGCAGCGCCAGCAGATGGTCGTCGCCCAGGCGCGTGTCCCACTCGGGAAAGCCCTCGCGCAGCCGCGCCAGCACCACCTGCCGCTGATCGAGTTCGATCCGGTGCCGCTGGCCGTAGTGAAAGCCGACCGTTTCGACCCGCTCGAAGCGCGCCAGCGCCCAGGCCAGGCAGGTGGTCGAATCCTGACCACCGGAGAACAGGACGAGCGCGCGCGGCTTCATCGCCGCGCAGTGTAGGCGCGTCCGTCTCGCCGGCGCCAGATCGCGCCCGAGCCGCCGCGGTCCGGGACAACCCGGGCCGCGGCGGCCAGCCGGCGCGCTTCGACGCCAACCTCAAGCTTCGACGCGCGTTGCCGAAAACGCAGACAGGCGCGGCCAGGCCGCGCCGCCCGCCACCTGCCAACCCCATGCTGAAGTTCGCGCTCGCGCTCGGCATCGTCGCCGAATGGCTGCTCGGCGCGCCGGTGCACACGCTGCCCGCGCTCGGCGGCGCCACCCTGCGCGCGCTGCTGTTCACGCTCGTCGCCTGGATGATCCTGGAGACCGCGCGCCTGCTGGTGCGCGCGGTGCAGACGCTCGACGACGCCTGAGCAGGCGGCGCGCGCTGAGCCACCGGCGCCTATGATCGCGTCTCCCGACCCCAGGAGCCGCGATGAAGCTCTACTACAGCCCCGCCGCCTGCTCGCTTGCGCCACACATCGCCTTGCGCGAAGCGGGCCTGAGCTTTCACCTCGAAAAGGTCGACCTCAAGACCGGCCGCACCGCCGGCGACGCCGACTACGCGCGCATCAATCCCAAGGGCTACGTGCCGGCGCTGCAGTTCGACGACGGCAGCACACTGACCGAAGTGGCGGCGATCCTGCAGTGGATCGCCGACGAAGCGCCGCACACGCACCTGGCGCCGGCCGCCGGCACCATGGCGCGCTACCGGCTGATCGAGTGGCTGAACTTCATCGCCACCGAGATCCACAGGAACATGGGCGCGTTGTTCCAGGCCGATCTGCCCGAGACGACGCGCAACCATCTGACCGCGACACTTGCGCGCCGGCTCGACTACACGCAGCAGCAGCTCGGCAGCCGGCCGTTCCTGACCGGCGAGCAGTTCACAGTGGCCGACGCCTACCTGTACGTGGTGCTGAACTGGGCGAGGTGGGTGAAGTTCGATCTGGCGCGCTGGCCGCGGCTGGCCGAGTTCAACGCGCGCGTGGCGGCGCGGCCGGCGGTGCAGGCGGCGCTCAAGGTCGAGGGGTTGGTCACATAGCGCGCGAGCGCGCCGGCCGATCGCGCACTCAGGCGGCCGGCATCGCCGGCGCCAGCGGCAGCACCGGCAGCGCCCGCTTCTCCAGCGCGCTGCGCACGATCCGGTAGGCGTCGGCCTCAAACAGGCGCGGCGAGGCGCCGCGCGCCAGGTCTTGTGCGGCGTCGAGCGAGCGCACGGTGCCGAGCCAGCACCAGCGATCGAACGCGTGCAGATCCTCGCGCAGGCGGTCGGCGCGAGTCTCCACCAGAGCCACCGGCCCGTCGAAGGGCCAGGGCGGCACGCGCGAGGGCTCGAGCAGCGCCGCCAGGCGCTGCGCGTGCGCGGCGCCGTCTTCGGCGCCGACGCAGGCACCCAGGCAGCGGCGGATCTGAAACGCGAAGCACGGCGCCGGCGCATCGGCGGCGCGCCGGCCGCGCTCGAGACCGAGCGTCTTCAGGCACAGCGCGTGTTCGCGCGCCAGCGCCGCCAGGTGCACGCGCGCGGCGGCGCGCGAGCCGAAGGGGCCGTGCAGACCGGGCAGGTCGTCGGCCGCGACCTCGGCGGCGGCGACGTAGGCGGGGCGGTTCGCGTCGAGCCGCAGCAGCACGGCGTTGCGGCGCCGGCGCAGCGCGAGGTTGTGCGCCGGCAGCCGCGTCTTCACGAGTTCGGCCTCGCGCAGCAGCGCGCCCACTTCGCCGGCGGTCTCCTCGCACTCGATCCGGCACACCTGCTGCGCCAGTCTTGCGTCCTGCGCGTTGCCGTGGTCGGCGCTGAAGTGCGCCAGGATGCGCGTGCGCAGCGCCAGGCTCTTGCCGATGTAAATCGGATGCGCGTTCAGCCCGTAGAAGAGATAAACGCCCGGGGTGTCGGCAATGCCGTCGAGCGCGTCGGCGGCGAGCATCGGCGGCGTGCTGTCGCGCGCCAGCAGCGTGCGCAGCGCGCCGTCGACCTCGGCCGGCGGCCGCCGCTCGGCCAGCCGCTGCACGAAGCGCCACAGCAGGCGCGCGTCGCCGAGCGCGCGGTGGCGGTCGGCGCCGTCCAGGCCGTAGCGGGCGACGATCGCATCGAGGCTGTGCGGGCTGCGCTCCGGGTCGAGCAGGCGCGACAGGCGCAGCGTGCACAGCGTGCCGGCGCGCCACGGAATCGACAGGCGCGCGAACTCGGCCTTCAGGAAGCCGTAGTCGAAGCGCGCGTTGTGGGCGATGAAAAGCGCATCGCGCAGCCGCTCGAGCAGCTCGTCGGCGATCTCGGCAAAGCGCGGCGCCGCGCGCACCATCTCGTTGCTGATCCCGGTCAGCCACTGGATCTCGGCCGGGATCGGCCGCTCGGGATTGACCAGCGTGCTCCACTCGGACACGCGCGCGCGCTCGCCGTCGAAGTCGACGCTGACGATGCCGATCTCGGTGATGCGCTCGCGCGCCGCCGACATGCCGGTGGTCTCGAGGTCGACGAACGCGCAGCGGCGCTGCGCCAGCGAAGCGAGTGCGATTGACATTGACGAAGGGCCGCGCCCGAGGCGTGTCTGCGGCGGCGCTGTCCAGTGTAGAAGCGCGCACCGGCGGCGGGCATACTGGCGGCCACACCGAAGCGCGGCGCCGCCACGAGCGCGCGCCGCCGACGATCGCGGCCCGACCGGCCGCAGACTCAGGGAGACCGCAATGAAGACTCTCGCCGACGGCCGCGCCGCCGCCTCGGACGGCGCCGTGCTCGACGCGGTCGCGGCGCGCGCGTGCGCGCAGGTGCCGCCGGGTGAGCGCGCGCTGCTGGCGGCCTTCGTCGGCCAGTACTACCGCCAGGTCGACCCGGAAGAGCTGGCGGCGCTCAGCGTCGACGATCTGGCCGGCGCCGCACTTTCGCACTGGCAGTTCGGCCGCATGCGCGCACCGGCCGAGCGCGGCCGCGCGCGCGTGCGCGTGTTGAGCCCCGCGGCCGCCGAGCACGGCTGGACCTCGCGCCACACGGTGATCGAGGTGGTCAACGACGACATGCCGTTCCTGGTCGATTCGGCGTCGATGGAAGTCAGCCGCCAGGCGCTGACGCTGCACCTGATCGTCCACCCGGTGCTGGCGGTCGAGCGCGACGCCGCCGGCGCCGTGCTGCGGCTGGCGGCGCGCCACGAGGCGCCAGAGTGGCCGCGCGAGTCGTGGATGCACATCGAGGTCGACCGCCTGCTCGATGGCGCCAGCCGCCAGCAACTGGCGGCCGGCATCGAGCGCGTACTCGCCGACGTGCGCGCGGCCACCGGCGACTGGCAGGCGATGCGCGAGCGGCTGCGCCAGGCGATCGACGAGGTCGCGCGCGTGCCCGAGGCGGCACGCGCGGCGCAGGACGAGACGCGCCGCTTCCTCGAGTGGCTGCGCGACGACCATCTGGTGCTGCTCGGCTACCGCGGCCACGAGCTGGTGGCGCGCGACGGCGAGGACCTGCTGCGGCCGCTGCCCGGCACCGGGCTGGGCATCCTGCGCGACGGCGACGGGCCAGGCGCGGGCGACGCGGTGCTGCCGGCGGCGGCGCGGGCGCTGGCGCGCGCCGCCACGCCGATCGTCGTCATGACCAAATCGAACCTGCGCTCGACCGTGCACCGCCAGGGCTACGTCGACTACGTCGGCGTCAAGCGCTACGACGCCGCCGGCGCGGTCGCCGGCGAGCACCGCTTCCTCGGCCTGCTCACCTCGACCGCCTACAACGAACGCGTGGCCGACATTCCTCTCTTGCGCGGCAAGGTGGCGGCGGTGGCGGCGCGCGCCGGTCTGGCGCCCGACTCGCACCTGGGCAAGGCGCTGGCGCACATCCTCGAGACCTATCCGCGCGACGAGCTGTTCGCGATCGGCGTCGACGAGCTGTACGACACCGCGCTCGGCATCCTGCGCCTGGGCAACCGCGCGCGGCTGCGCCTGTTCGTGCGCCGCGACCCCTTCGACCGCTTCGTCTCCTGCCTGATCTACGTGCCGCGCGAGAACTACGGCACCGAACTGCGGCGCAGGTTCATCGACCTGTTGAGCGCCGCTTTCAACGGCGTCTCGGCCGACTTCGACGTCCTGCTTACCGACGCCGTGCTGGCGCGCATCCACATCACCGTGCGCACCGAGCCCGGCCGCATCCCGCCCTTCGACCGGCGCGACCTCGAGGCGCGACTGGCGCAGGCGGCGCGCCGCTGGGACGACGAGCTGCGCGAGGCGCTGGTCGACGCCGTCGGCGAGGCGCGCGGCGCCCTGCTGCTCAGGCGCTGGCAGCGCGCCTTTCCCGCCGCCTACCGCGAGCGGGTGAGCGCGCGCGCGGCGGTGGCCGACCTCGCGCGCATCGACGCCCTGGCCGACGGCGAGGCCGCGTTCGCGCTCTACCGGCCGCTGGGCGCCGACGGCCACCGGCTCGGCTTCAGGATCTACCGCGCCGGCCGCCCGGTGGTGCTGTCGGCGAGCCTGCCGATGCTCGAGCGCATGGGCGTGCTGGTGCTCACCGAGCACCCGGCGCAGTTGACGCCCGAGTCCGGCGTGCCGGTGTGGATCCACGACTTCGAGCTGCAGGCCGACTGCGCCGACCTGGACATCGACGCCCTGCGGCCGCTGTTCGAGGACGCCTTCGCGCGCGTGATGGACGGCAGCATCGACAACGACGACTTCAACCGCCTGGTGCTGCGCGCGCAGTTGCCGGCGGAAGAAGTCGTCGTCCTGCGTGCCTACGCGAGGTACATGAAGCAGGCCGGCTTCGCGCTCAGCCAGGCGGCGATCGAGGCGGCGCTGGCGGCGCAGCCGCAGGTGGCGCGGCAGTTGATCGCGCTCTTCAAGCTGCGCTTCGATCCGCGCCTGCGCGACGACGCGCGCAGCAGTGAGGCGGCGGCGCAGGCGGCGGCGATCGAGGCGGCGCTGGAGGGCGTCGCCAACCTCAACGAGGACCGGGCGCTGCGCCAGATGCTGGCGCTGATCCAGGCCACCTTGCGCGTGAACTTCTGGCGCCGCGACGCGCACGGCCGGCCGCGGCCGTACCTGAGCTTCAAGCTCGACCCGACGAAGGTGCCGGGGCTGCCCGAGCCGCGGCCGATGTTCGAAATCTTCGTCTACGGCACGCGCTTCGAGGCCGTGCACCTGCGCGGCGGCAAGGTGGCGCGCGGCGGCCTGCGCTGGTCGGACCGGCCGGACGACTTCCGCACCGAGGTGCTCGGACTGCTCAAGGCGCAGATGGTCAAGAACGCGGTGATCGTGCCGGTCGGCTCCAAGGGCGGCTTCGTGCTGAAGAAGGCGCCGCCGGCCGGCGAGCGCGAGGCGCTGCTGGCCGAGGCGGTGGCCTGCTACCAGGACTTCCTGCGCGGGCTGCTCGACCTGACCGACAACATCGTCGCCGGCCAGGTGGTGCCGCCGCCGGACACGGTGCGCCACGACGGCGACGACCCCTACCTGGTGGTCGCCGCCGACAAGGGCACGGCGACCTTCTCCGACTACGCCAATGCGGTCAGCCGCGAGTACGGCCACTGGCTCGGCGACGCGTTTGCCTCGGGCGGCTCCGCCGGCTACGACCACAAGAAGATGGGGATCACCGCGCGCGGCGCCTGGGAGAGCGTCAAGCGCCACTGCCGCGAGATCGGCCTCGACACGCAAACGACCGACTTCACCGTGGTTGGCATCGGCGACATGTCGGGCGACGTGTTCGGCAACGGCATGCTGCTGTCCACGCACATCAAGTTGGTGGCCGCCTTCGACCACCGGCACGTGTTCGTCGATCCCGATCCCGACCCGGCGCAAAGCTGGCACGAACGCAAGCGGCTGTTCGATCTGCCGCGTTCGTCGTGGGCCGACTACGACGCGACACTGATCTCGGCCGGCGGCGGCGTCTGGAGCCGTTCGGCGAAGTCGATTCCGATCTCGCCGCAGGCGGCGCGCCGGCTTGCGATCGAAGCCTCGTCGCTGACGCCGAACGAGCTGATCAACGCGATCCTGAAGGCCCCGGTCGACCTGCTCTACAACGGCGGCATCGGCACCTACGTCAAGGCTTCGAGCGAGTCGCACGCCGAGGTCGGCGATCGCGCCAACGACGCGATCCGCGTCGACGGCCGCGAGCTGCGCTGCAAGGTGGTGGCCGAAGGCGGCAACCTCGGCTGCACGCAGCGCGGCCGCATCGAGTACGCGCTCATGGGCGTGAACGGAAGCGGCGGCCGCATCAACACCGACGCGATCGACAACTCGGGCGGGGTCGACACCTCGGACCACGAAGTCAACATCAAGATCCTGCTCGGCCTGGCGATCGCCGACGGCGAGCTCACGGTCAAGCAGCGCAACGCCCTGCTGGCGCAGATGCAAGACGAGGTCGCCACCCTGGTCCTGCGCGACAACATCTACCAGACGCAGGTGCTGTCGGTGGCCGGTCGCGCCGGCGTGCGCCTGCTCGACCAGCAGCAGCGGCTGATCCGCTTTCTCGAGCGCCAGGGGCGGCTGAACCGCGTCCACGAACACCTGCCGAGCGACGAGGAGTTCGCCGAACGCAAGGCGCGCGCGATCGGCCTGACCAGCCCCGAGCGCGCGGTGCTGCTCGCCTACGCCAAGCTGTGGCTGTACGACGCGCTGCTCGCCTCCGATCTGCCCGACGACCCCTGGGTCGCCGGCGCCCTCGAGCGCTACTTCCCGAGCGCGCTGCGCGCGCGCTTCGCGCCGCTGATGCCGCGCCACCCGCTGCGGCGCGAGATCGTCGCCACGCACGTGGTCAATAGCATGCTCAACCGGGTCGGCGCCACCTTCGTGCACCGCGTGCTCGACGGCAGCGGCCGCGAGCCGGCGCAGATCGTGCGCGCCTATCTGCTCACGCGCGAGAGCTTCGGCCTGGTGCCGATGTGGCTGGAGATCGACGCCCTCGACGCGCTCGTGCCCGACGCGGTGCAGGCGGCGCTGCTGCTGGAACTGGGCCGGCTGACGCTGCGCGCGACCACCTGGTTCCTGCGCTCGCCGCGGCGCCTGGCCGAGCCGATCGCCGACACCGTCGGCCGCTTCGGCCCGGCGGTGGCGGCGCTGGCCGCGCGCGAAGTGGCGCGGCGCGCCGAAGCGAGCGCCGGCGAGGACCCGGACCGGCGCTGGATCGACGCCGGGGTGCCGGCGCAGCTCGCGCATCGCGTCGCCTGCGCGCAGGCGATGGTGGCCGCGCTCGACATCGCCGAGACCGCGGAAGCGGTCGGCCGGCCGGTCGAGCAGGTGGCCGAGGCGCACGTCGCGATCGGCGAGCGACTCGGCCTGGGCCGCCTGCGCAGCCTGATCGCGGCGCTGCCGTCCGACGGCCACTGGGAGGGCCGCGCCAAGGGCGCGCTCGGCGACGAGCTGGCGGCCCTGCAGCAGGCGTTCACCGCCGAGGCGCTGCGCGCCGCCGGTGAAGGCGACGATCCGCTCGCGCGCTGGGCGCAGCAGCGCGCCGGCGCGCTGGCGCGCGCGCAGCGGCTGGGCGCCGATCTGGCCGAGGTGCGCAGCCCCGATCTGGCGGTGCTGCTGGTGGCGCTGCGCGAGTTGCGCGCGCTCGTCTGACCGCAGCCCGCGCATGCGCCCCACGCCTGGCGATCGCCTGACGCCGACCGCGGTCGGTGTGGTCTCGCGCGCCTGGGTGATTGCGCAGGTGCTGCGCGTGCCGGCGTTGAGCGACGCCGAGCGCCGGCAACTGGTCGATCAGTTGTGCGAGTACCAGCCGCCGCGCCGGCACGCGTTGCGCAACCAGTTCATCGCCTGGGCGGCGCTGCTCGGCTCGGCGATGGTGTTCAGCGCCGTCGGCCTGCCCGGTTGGCTGGGCTTCGTTCTGGCGCTGGCGCTGCTCATCGTTCTGGCGCGCCATCTGGCGGTGCAGGCGCTGCGCTGGCGGCTCGAGCAACTGCTGGCAGAGGCCGGGCGCTCGGCCACTCCGCGCGCACCGTCGTCCTGAGGCCGGCGGCTGCCGGCGGCGTCATTCGCGCAGGCGAAAGCGCTTGAGCAGCAGCGAGTTCGTCACCACCGACACGCTGCTGAAGGCCATCGCCGCGCCGGCCACCACCGGAGTCAGCAGCCCGAAGGCGGCGAGCGGGATGCCGACGACGTTGTAGACGAAGGCCCAGAACAGGTTCTGGCGGATCTTGGTCACGGTCGCGCGCGAGATCGCGATCGCCTCGGCCACCAGACGCGGGTCGCCGCGCATCAGCGTCACCCCGGCGGCGTGGATCGCCACGTCGGTGCCGGTGCCCATGGCGATGCCGAGATCGGCGGCGGCCAGCGCCGGTGCATCGTTGATGCCGTCGCCGACCATCGCCACGCGCCGCGCGCGCGCACCGGCCTGCTTGAACTCTGCCACCGCACGCGCCTTGTCCTGCGGCAGCACCTGCGCGCGCACGTCGTCGATGCCGAGCTCGCGCGCCACGCGCCGCGCCGCGCCTTCGTTGTCGCCGGTCACGAGCGCGGTCGACAGCCCGGCGCGGTGCAACGCCGCCACCGCCGCACGCGCCCCGGGCTTGGCCTGATCGGCAAAAGCGAAGAGCGCGATCAGCGTCCATCCCGACGCGCCCTGCCGCGCCAGCCACGACACCGTGTGGCCGTCGGCCTGCAGCGCCTCGGCGCGCGTCGCCAGCGGCGCCAGATCGACCCCCAGCTCGCCCATCCAGCGCGCCTGCCCGAACACGTGCCGTTCGCCGTCGATCACCGCCTCCACCCCGCGCCCCGCCACCGTCTTCGCCTGCACCGCCCGAAAATCGGGGTCAGATTCCGATTTCGAGACTGAGGCGTCCGGCCCGAGAAAATCGGAATCTGACCCCGATTTTCGGAGGGCGTCGGCGAGGGGGTGGGTGCTGGCGGTGTTGGCGGCGACGGCGAGGGCGAGCGCGTGTGCGCGCGGCAAGGCGACGGTCTCGAGCGCGACCAGGCGCGGCTTGCCTTCGGTCAGGGTGCCGGTCTTGTCGAACACGACCACGTGCAACTCGCGCGCGATCTCGATCGCTTCGATGTCCTTGATCAGGATGCCGCGCCGCGCCGCCACGCCGGTGCCGACGATGATCGCCGCCGGAGTGGCCAGACCGAGCGCGCACGGGCAGGCAATCACGAGCACGCTCACGGCGCTGACGAGCGCCGTCTCGAACGAAGCGCCGGCCGCGAGCCAACCGAGCACGGTCGCGAGCGCCACCGCCAGCACCACCGGCACGAACACGGCAGCGAGGCGATCGACCGTGCGCTGGATCGGCGCCTTGGCGCCCTGCGCGTCCTCGACCAGGCGGATGATCTGCGCCAGCATCGTTTCGGCGCCGATCGCCGTGGTCTCGATCTCGAGCCGGCCGCTGCTGTTGAGCGCGCCGGCGACCACCTTGTCGCCGGCGCCCTTGTCGACCGGCAAGCTCTCGCCGGTGAGCATCGACTCGTCGACCGCGCTGGCGCCGGCGCGGATCACGCCGTCGACCGCGATCCGCTCGCCGGCAAGCGCGATCACGAGATCGCCGCGGCGCACCTGCTCGATGGCGACTTCGCTTTCGCGGCCGTCGCGCAGCACGCGCGCCAGCGCCGGCCGCAGGCGGCCGAGCAGGCGGATCGCCTCCGAGGTCTGATGCTTGGCGCGCGCCTCCAGCCACCGGCCGAGCAGCACGAGCGCGATGATCACCGCCGCCGCCTCGAAGTACAGGTGCGGCTCGTGGCCGGCGTGCGCGTCCCACCACAGGTACAGCGACAGCCCGTAGGCGGCGAGCGTGCCGAGCGACACCAGCAGGTCCATGTTGCCGGCGCCGGCGCGCACCGCCTTCCAGGCGGCGACGTAGAAGCGGCGCGCGAACCAGAACTGCACCGGCGTGGCGAGCAGCCACTGCAGCCAGGCGGCCAGCTTCCAGTCGAGTCCGAACGGCGCCACCAGCATCGGCGCCACCAGCGGCGCGGCCAGCAGCAACGCCAGCGCCGCATCGCGGCCGAGTGCGGCCGCCGGGTCGGCGCGCGGCGCAGTCTCGGCCGAGGCGAAGCGCGCGCCGTAGCCGGCGCGTTCGACCGCCTCCAGTAGCGCGCCGCGATCGAGCGTGGACAGCGCCTCGACGGTCGCCGTCTCGCTGGCCAGGTTCACGCGCGCGCCGATCACGCCCGGCACCGCCGCCAGCGCCTGCTCGACGCGGCCGACGCAGGTGGCGCAGGTCATGGCCTCGATCTGCAGCCGGTGCACGACTGCCGGCACCTGGTAGCCGGCGCGATCGACCGCGCGCCGCAGCGCCTCGAGATCGAGCGATTCGCCCTCGACCGCGGCCGACTCGGTAGCCAGATTGACCGCCGCCTTGCGCACGCCCGGCACCGCGGCGAGCGCCTTTTCCACGTGCGCCACACAGGCGGCGCAGCTCATGCCCTGCACCGGCAACAGCAGTCGTGCCGGCGCCGCGGTGTCGGCAAGGGTTCGCTGGGCGGCCTGGTCCATGGTCGTGGGTTCCGACCCGCGCCGCGCGGGCATTGGGAGCGCCGGCGGCGAGTCCGGCCGGCGCCCGGGGCGGTCAGGCGGCGCGATGCCCGAGTATGCGCCGCCGGCGGCAGGCGGCGCCGGCGCTCACAGCGCTCCGATGAAGTCGCGCTTGCCGAGTTCGACGCCGGCGTGACGCAGGATCGCGTAGGCGGTGGTCGTGTGGAACCAGAAGTTGGGCAGCGCCATCGCGAGCAGGTAGTGCATCGCCTCGAAGGTCTTGTCTTCGCCGCGCATCGTCACCGTCACGCTGCGTCCGGGGGCGGCGTCGAGCTGCGCCGGCGTGAAGGCCGAGACGAACTCGATCGTGCGCTCGATGCGCGCCTTCAGATCGGCGAAGCCGACCTCGCTGTCGTCCCACCTGGGCACCTCTTGCCCGGCCAGTCGCGCCACCGCGCCCTTGGCGAAGTCGCAGGCGATGCGCACCTGGCGCGCGAGCGGCAGCATGTCCGGATACAGGCGCATGCCGATCAGCACCGCCGGGTCGATTTTCTTCGCCTCGCAGTGGGCGGCGGCCTTGTCGAGGATCGCCGCCAGGTTGGTCAGGGCGCGCACGAACACGGGCACGGTGATCGCGTAAACGGAAAGACTCATCGCAGCTCCTGGTGGCTGAACCTGCCGGCTGCCCGCTTCACCGGCTTGTCCGGCGCGCGCTTGGCCTTACCGCGCCCGGGCTTGATGGCGAGCATCGTGCCACGGCATTTGTTCGCGCCGCAGCGGCACTGGTAGTTCTTCCTGTCCTGGGCGCCGATACGACCGTCCAGGATCAGTCCGTAGTCGTAGTTCAGCTCTTCGCCGGCGGCGATGTCGCGCCGGGCGACGATGAACACGCGCCGGTCGTCTTCGTCCTCCTCGGCCTCGCAGTTCGGCTCGCAGCAGTGGTTGATCCACTTGGCGGCGTTGCCGCCGACCGCGGCGTCGATCACGTGCTTGCCGTCGGACAGCGAGAAGAAGAAGGTGTGGTGCGGATCGTCCGGGTCGGACGGCGGCCGCCGGTCGCACTCGCGCCAGGTGATCAGCTCGCCCTTGTACTCGATCACGCGCTCGCCCTTGCTCAACGGCCGGCCGGCGTAGACGCCGCGGCCGTGGATGCGCGAGCTGCGCACGACGATCTTCGGTTTGCGGTCAGGCGTGGTCTTGCTGGCGGAGGCCATGCGATGGCAGGCGAAGCGCGATCGACCCGGACAGGCGGGGCGCGCAGTATGCCCGAGCCGCCCGCCTCACTGCGACTTCAGCCACTCCTGCACCCCGTCCCACGGCCGCGTCTTGAGCACGTCGAGCAGGTTGTTGAACTGGTCGGTCCACAACGTCATCTGCGGCGCCGGCACGAGCGCTACGCCGCGCTCGGCGAGCGCGCCGATCGCCAGATGGCGCTCGTCCTTGGCCAGCATCACCCAGTCGGTGGTCGAGGCCAGCACCTCGTCAGCTGGCGAGTCGGCGACGTGGCGCGTCGCCAGGCCGGTGGCGGCGGCGATGTTGGCGAGCACCGGCTGCAGGTTGAGGAAGCGGTTCGAGATGTGGATCGCGACGATGCCGCCCGGCGCCAGGTGGCGCGCATAGACCTCGATCGCCTCGCGCGTGATCAGGTGCACCGGGATCGAGTCGCTGGAGAAGGCGTCGACCACCAGCAGGTCGAAGCCTTGCGGCGCGCCCTGCGCCAGCTCGCGCTCGAGCGACAGGCGCGCATCGCCGATCTCGAACTCGATCCCGGTGCCGCGCGCTTCGGCCGCCGCCAGGAAGCTGAAGTGGCTGCGCGCCAGCGCCAGCACGTCGGGGTCGAGTTCGTAGAAGCGCATCGTGTCGCCGTTGCGGCCGTAGGCCGCCAGCGTGCCCACCCCGAGCCCGACCACGCCGACGCGCAGCCCGGTCTGCCGCGCCTGCAGGGCTTCGAGCGTCAGCCCGACGCCCGAGCTGGGCGCGTAGTAGGTGCCCGGCTGGTAGCGCCGCGGCGGCTGCGTGAACTGCTCGCCGTGCAGGATCACGCCGTGCAGCAGGCGGCGCACCTGGTACTCGCCGCTGCCGGCCTCGCGCACGCGCAGGGTGCCGTAGAAGTTGCGCTGCATGACGATGATCTCGTCTTTCAGGAAGTGCACGTAGCTGAAGCCGTAGTAGGCGGTGGCGGCGGTGGCGATCAGCGCCGTGCCGAGCAGCGCCTTGCGCTCCCAGGCGAGCCACACCGCCAGCGCCGCCAGCGCGAACAGCGCCAGCGGCAGCTCGTAGTAGGTGACGAACACGCGCGGCGCCACCAGCCCGACCAGCAGGCCGCCCGCGGCGCCGCCGGCCGACAGGCTCAGATAGAAGTGGGTCAGGTAGCGCGGCGCCGGCTTGCGCTGCGCCAGTTCGCCGTGGCAGAACAGGCACGCGAAGAACATGCCGGCGCTGTAGAGCGGAATCGCGATGCTGACGTCGAGCACGCCGCGCTCGGCCGACAGTCCCCAGCTCATGGCGACGAACAGCATCAGCGCCGGCAGCAGCAGCCACTTGCGCTCGTACCAGCCGCGGCCGCCGCGGCCCTCGAAGGCGAGCACGAAGGTGAGCAGGTACAGCGTCAGCGGCAGCACCCACAGGAACGGCACGCTGGCGATGTTCTGCGTCATGTGGCTGGTCGACGCCAGCAGCATCAGCGATCCGAGCGCCGACAGTGCGAGCCACAGGCCGTAGTCGGCCGGACCCGGCGCACGTTCGGCGGCCGCCGGCGCGGCGCCGTGCGCCGCCGGCGCAGATGCCGCCACCGCCGGCATCGGCCGGCGCGCCTGCCAGGCGCAGGCGATGCAGGTGAGCACGAACGCCGCATAGGCGCCGCTCCACACCCAGCTTTGCAGCACCGAGGCGGCGTAGGGCTCGATCACGAGCGGGAAGGCGAGCAAGCCGATCAACGAGCCGAAGTTGCTGAGCGCGAACAGCCGGTACACCGACTTGTGCGCGAAGCGCGGCGCGATCCACTTCTGCAGCAGCGGCCCGGTGGTCGCCAGCAGCAGGTAGGGCAGGCCGATGGTCGCCGTCAGCAGCAGGATGATGCGCAGCGCCGCGTCTTCATCGCCGGCCGGTTTAAGCAGCGGGTTGGGGATGATCGGCAGGAACGCCAGGCTCACCACCAGCAGCGCGATGTGCAGGTTGCTCTGCGTGCGCGCGGCGAGCCGGCCGGTGATCCAGTGCGAATAGCTGTAGCCGGCCAGCAGCAGCACCTGGAAGAACACCAGCGCCGTGGTCCAGACCGCCGAAGTGCCGCCGAACCAGGGCAGGATCTGCTTGGCGATGATCGGCTGCACGAGGAACAGCAGGAACGCCGACAGCAGGATCGTCGAGGCGAACAGGAACATGGGTCGACCGGCAGGGAAGGGGGTGCGGCGCCTCGGACGCGGCGCTGCGGCGGGCGGAGGGCGGCGATTGTCTCACGCACCGATCGCCGCGCTTTTCCGCCGAATGACCGTCTCAAGGCCGCGCGCGCGGCGCCGAATCCTGGTGCAGGGTGCGGCCGCGCGGCGCGGCCAGGCATCGCCTGACGCAGCGGGCAGCGGCCGCACCCCTGGCTCTCGGAAACCCTGGTGATCGCACTGAACCCCGCCGCCGACCGCGAAGCCGCGCCGCCGCCGCTCGAGACAGCGACGCTGCGCTGGAGCCCGGTGCTCGGCCGCGACGAGCGGCCAATCGGCTTTCGCCTGGCGATCGACGCCGCGGCCAGCGAACCGCTGGCGGCGCTGCTCGACGCGCTGCTGGCCGGCTTCGGCGATGGCAGCACCGCCCTGCCGCACGCGCTGGTGCTGCTGGCGCCGCAACTGCGCGCAGCGGACGAGTCGCTCGCCGCCTGGGGTGCGCCGCGCAACGTGCTGCTCGAACTGGATGCGCGCGCGCTCGCCGACCCCGACTGCGGCGCGCGACTGGCGGCAGCGCATCGCCGCGGCCT
>JBBIST010000035.1:0-29776 GCA_037441125.1 Burkholderiales bacterium | reverse complement strand
CCGCGCCATCTTCGCCGAGGGCGCCTTCAGCGCGCTGGCGGCGCCGCCCGAAGTGCGCATCGAGCGGCTTGCCGCCGGCTGCCTGTGCTGCGTCGGCCTGACGCCGCTGCGGGTGACGATCGCGCGCACGCTGCGCGCGGTGCGGCCGCGCGCGCTGTTGCTGCTCGTGGCCGCCGACGAGCACCTGCCGCGGCTGCGCGCGCTGCTCGCTTCGGGCGAACTCGGCGCGCTGAGCCTCGATCCGACGGATTGAGGCGGGGCGCCTTGCGGCCGCAGGCCTCAGGCGGTCACAGTTCGACGGCCTTGACCCGGACTTGAGAATCGACCGCTGGCACCGAAATTGCTCTCAAGAGGCCAGGATCGGCACCGCTGGCTTTCCCTCATCCCGGGGGCAACCGGGTGAACCGAAAGGCCGCGTCGAGCGTTGGTGAAACCATGAACATGATCTACAACAGTCCGCACTTCTGCGTCGTCGAGTTCTCCGGCTACGGCAGCGCGGAGCAGCACGCCGGCGGCGGCTTCGAGATCATGGACAAGACGCTGCGCCGCGAGATCTTTCTCGGCGGCCGCGATGCCGAGAGCTTCCGTGCCAACGTCGCGGCGCTGATCGAGCGCGAACCCTCGCTCGAGGAAGTCGACGAGTTCCTGCACGGCTACACCGGACTGATGACGCAGCCGCTGACGCAGCACTGAAAGCTACGTAGACGACTGCGCCGCGTGCGTCTCGCGCGTGGCAAGCAGCAGCGCGAACGAGAGCGCCATCCAGGCGGCGAGCGACAGCAGCGCCCACTGGAATGCTTCCAGGCCGTACTGGCGCACGCCGTCCACCGTGACGCCCTGCCAGTGCGCATCGAGGATCAGTCCGATCGCCGGCATCATCACCAGCGCACCGACCATGACGCCGGCATTGACCACGCCGGTGACCGTACCCTGCAGGCGCAACGGCACCGACTCCTTGGCGTAGCCGAACGAGATCGCCATCGCCCCGGCGCCGAAGCTCGCCGCCGCCAGTGCCGCCACCAGCAGCGGCAACGGCGCCGACGGCCAGGCCGCAAGCAGCGCGAATCCAGCCACCGTGGCACCGGCGCCGAGCGCAAACGGCGCCTTGCGCCGGCGCCGGCGGTCCGACAGGCTGCCGAACAGAGGTCCGCCGGCGGCGAACAACACCAGCATCGCCGAAGTGACCAGCGCTGCCTGCGCCACCGACAGCCCGTGGTGCTGGACGAAGAACGGCACACCCCACAGCCCGGTGAAAGCGAGAAAGCAGCCGCAGATGCCGGAGTTGACGACGAACAGCAGCGCCGAGTTGCGGTAGCCGCAGACCTCGACCAGCGAGCGCAGGATCGGCGCGTGGCCGCCCGGCTGCCGGCGGCGCACCGCCGCGTGCGCAGCCGGCGGCGCGTAGGTCATGAAGCGGCGGTCGAGCGGGTCGTCGCGCATCTGGCGCCAGATCGCCAGCGCCAGCAGCAGCGCCAGTGCCCCGGAGGCGGCGATCACTTCGCGCCAGCCGAAGGCATCGGCGAGCCAGCGCAGCGGCGGCCCGGCCATGACCGCGCCCAGCGTGCCCACCGCGAGCGACAGCCCGGACAGGGTGCCAAAGCGTGTCTGCGGAAACCAGTGCGCGACCAGCTTCAGCATCGACACCCAGGCGATACCGTGCGCGGCGCCGATCAGCGCCCGCCCCAGTCCTGCCACCAGCACCGACTGCGCCAGCCCGAACAACAGTGCGCCGGCGCCGGCCAGCACGCTGCCGGCGAGGAACAGCCGGCTCGGGCCCCAGCGATCGACCATCACCCCGGTCGGGATCTGCATCGCCGCGTAGGCGTAGAAGTAAAAGGCCGCCAGATGGCCGAGCCCGGCCGCGGTCAATCCGAAGTCGCGCATCAGGTCGCCGGCCAACGAGGCCGGCGTCACGCGCTGGAAAAAGCCGTACAGGTAGAACGCCGCCGCCAGAGCCCAGGTCAGGTAGCTCAGGCGCAGGGGCGGAAACTGCATCGGCGGCTCGGCGAGGCGAAGTGGAGGCCGGGATCGGACGCGGCGCCGCCGCGCGACGGCCCCCGGACCGTCGAGTCAGTGTAAGGCGACCGGCATGCGCCGACGGCGCACCATGCTGCGAGTCGCTGTTCGAGGCGCCGGCCGCGCCGCCACGCGCGGCGCACGCGAGCGCGCTCGCAGCGCAGCGGTCTGCCTCAGTCGATCAGCCGGCCGCCCGAGCGGAACGGGTACGGACCGGCGAACTCGCCGATGTACGCGGTGTGGGTCACCAGCGCCTCGCCGCTCCACCAGTGCAACTGCATGCCGGGCGGCTCGAGCACGTACTGGTCGCGCGCCTCCGGCGCCAGATCGAGGGCCACCTGATGCGCCGGGCTCGGACAGGTGCTGGCGACGGTACCGGCGAAGCGCTGCGTGATCGGCCGGTGCAGATGGCCGGCGATCACGCGCTCGACCTGGCCGTGGCGGGCGATGACCTGCGCCAGCGCCTCGGCGCCGGCGAGCCCGATGCGATCCATGTGGCCGATGCCGGTGGCAAACGGCGGGTGGTGCACGGCGACCACGGTCGGCACCTCGGGCCGCTGCGCCAGCGTGCGGTCGAGCCACGCGAGCCGCTCGCCGCACAGCGCGCCGCCGCCTTCGCCGGGAACGACGCTGTCGAGCACGACCAGCCGCAGCGGATGCTCGTCGATCGCGTACTGGACGAACGAGTCCTCCTGGCGCAGGTAGCGGTGGCCGGCGAAGGCGCGGCGCAGTTGGTCGCGGTCGTCGTGATTGCCGGCGACCAGGTACAGCGGCATGGCCAGTGGCGACAGCAGCTCGCGCAGCAGCCCGTACTCGTCGCGCCCGCCGCCGTCGACCAGATCGCCGGTGGCGACCACCGCGTCGGGCCGCTGCGGCAGCTCGAGGATCTGGCGCACGCAGCGCTCGAGCATGGCAGCGGTGTCGACCACGCCGTAGGCCTTGCGGCGGTCGGCCTTGATGTGCGTGTCGCTGATCTGACAGAGCAGCATGCGATTCTCAGTGGGCGCTTGTGCCCGGCGGCAACGCCAGCAGCGCACCGGCGTCGACCGCGCAGTGCACGGTGTCGAGGTTGCGAAACGGCCGGCGCTCCTGCACCCGGGCGACGATCGGCGCCTCGGCGCCGGCGTCGATCACCAGGCGCGTGTGGTCGCCGAGGAAGAAGCTGCTCACCACCTGACCGCTGAAGTGCGCCTGCGCCGGGTCGACCAGCCGCACCGCCTCCGGCCGGAACATCAGCTCGCTTGCGCCGGCCGCAGCCAGCGGCAGCCAGCCGCCGGCGAAGCGCAGTTGGCCGTCGACGACTTCGCCGCGCACGCGGTTCATGGTGCCGATGAAATCGGCGACGAAGCGGTCGGCCGGAGCGAAGTAGATCTCCTGCGGCGCGCCGATCTGCGCGATCGCGCCGTTCGACATCACCGCGATCCGGTCGCCGAGCGCCATCGCCTCGGCCTGGTCGTGGGTGACGTAGATGCTGGTGACGCCGAGCGAGCGCAGCAGGCGGTCGATCTCGAGCCGCAGATCGTCGCGCAGCCGGGCGTCGAGCGCGGTCAGCGGCTCGTCGAGCAGCAGCACGCGCGGCCGCGGCGCGATCGCGCGCGCCAGCGCCACCCGCTGCCGTTGTCCGCCGGAGAGCTGGTCGACGCGCCGCTGCGCCAGCGACTCGATGCGCATCATCGCCAGCATCTCGCGCACGCGCGCGGCGCGCGCTGCGGCCGGCATGCCGCGCACCTTCAGTCCGTACTCGACGTTGCCCGACACGGTCAGGTTCGGAAACAGCGCGTAGCTCTGGAACACCATGCCGACGTTGCGGCGCTCGATCGGCACCGCGGTCACGTCGGCGTCGTCGAACAGCACGCGCCCGCCCGGATCGGGCTGCTCCAGGCCGGCGATCAGGCGCAGGGTGGTGGTCTTGCCGCAGCCCGACGGGCCGAGCAGCACCACGGTCTCGCCGGCGGCCACGCGCAGGTCGACCGGCCGCAGCGCGCGCGTGCCGTCGTCGAAGGTCTTGGCACAGCCGTGCAGGACGATCGGGATTCCGCTCATGAGGTGGCGTTGCGATCGCGCGGCCGCGATGCCCACTGCAGGGCGATCAACAAGGGAATGATCAGGACGAAGAAGATCAGCGTGTAGGCGGAGCCGACCTCGATGCGCAGCGAAGCGTAGGCATCGGCCAGCCCGACCGGCAGCGTCGGCGTGAGCGGCGTGTGCAGCAGCAGCGTCATGTTGAACTCGCCGATCGACAGCGTCACCACCATCAGCGAACCGGCGACGATCCCCGAGCGGCAGTTCGGCAGGACGATGCCGAAGAAGCGCTGGCGAAAGCTCGCGCCCAGGCTGCGCGCGCCCTCCTCGAGCGTGCGCAGGTCGATCGAGGCGAGCACCGCGAGCACGCTCTTCACCATGAACGGCAGCGTGAACAGCACGTGACCGATCAGGATGAACAGCCAGCTTCGCCGCAGATCGCCGAAGCCGCCGAAGGTGACGATCAGCGCCAGCGCGGTGGCCAGCCCCGGCACCGCCACCGGCATCACCAGCATTTCCTCGATCGCGCGCGCCAGCGAGCTGCGGCTGCGCGCGAGCACGTAGGCGGCGGGCACGCCGAGCAGCAGCGTGCAGGCGAGGCAGGCGGCGGCGATTTTCAGCGACAGGAATATCGTGTGCCGGTAGTCGGTCCAGACCTTGATCACCCAGTCCAGGGTCAGGCCGGAGCGCCAGCCGATGAAGTAGTTGACGGTGACGCCGGCGAGCATCGACATCGCCACCGGCACGATCAGGAACGCGCACACCGCGAGCGTGAACGCGAGCAGCGCCCAGAACGCCGGCGAGCGGCGGCGCGCAAGCGCTGCACTGCCCGGCCGCGCCAGGCGCAGCGCGATCGGTGCCGCGGTGCTGCTGTCGGCGCTCATCTTCAGCCGGCGGCCGCGACCGTGTTGCCGGCGGCGGTGCGCGCCGCCGCGAGCACCGCCCAAGTGACCGCGCCGAGCACGAACGACAGCGCCGCCGCCATCGCGACGTTGGCCTGCAGCGTGAACTCGGTGTAGATCACCATCGGCAGGACGTTGATCTTGGTGGCGAGCGTGAAGGCGGTGCCGAAGGCCCCCATCGCGGTGGCGAAGCAGATCGCCCCGGCCGCCAGCAGCGCCGGTCGCAGCGCCGGCACGATCACGTCGCGCACCACGCGCAGCGGCCCGGCGCCGAGCGAGCGCGCCGCCTCCTCGAGACGCGGGTCGAGTTTTTCGGCCGCCGCCATCACGGTCAGGATCGTGCGCGGGATCGAGAAGTACAGATAGCCGAGGAACAGGCCGGCCATCGAGTAGGCGAACACCAGGCGCTCGCCGCTGATCGCCTCGGTGATGTCAGGGATCAGCCCCTGGCGGCCGGCGAGCATGATCACCATGAAGCCGATCACCACCCCCGGGAAGGCGAGCGGCAGGGTGAGCAGCGCCGTCAGCACGTCGCGGCCGCGAAAGCGGTGACGCGACAGGAACACACCGCTTACGCCGGAGACGAGCAGCGTCGCCACCGTGGTCGCCGCCGCCAGCGCGATCGTCGCCAGCAGGCTCGACCGGTATCGGGGCTCGGTCAGGACCGCCGCATACGCGGCCCAGCCGAGCCGGCCGGTGCCGCCGATCAGGAACAGGTGCGCGAGCGGCAGCAGAAAGAAGGCGATGAACACCACCGCCGCCGGCAGCAGCAGCGCCGCGAGCGTGAAGCGGTCGGTGGTCAACGCGCGGCCGACGCGTGCGCCGGCATTCGCCGCGAGAAAGCCGGCGCGCCGGCGCGGCTCAGCGAAACGACGCGCACGATCAGCCGACTTCCTTCTGATAGCGCTCGCCGATCGTGCGCGCGACCGCCGCCAGCCGGAACACGTCGAGCGGCCGGGCGCGCGCGTACTCGGCATCGGGCAGGAAGCGCGCGCGGATCTCGGCGCTCATCGCCGCCGGGAACACCGGGCGCAGGAAGGCGTTGGCCCAGTGGCGCTGGCCCTCGTCGCTGAGCACGAAGTCGAGGATCCTGCGGCCCTGGTCGGGATTCGGTCCGCGGTTGACCAGGCCCATCACGTAGGGCAACTGCTGCGTGCCTTCCTGCGGGATCACGAACTCGACCGGCGCTTTATCCGTGAACTTGGCGCGGTAGGCGTTGAAGTCGTAGTCGAACAGGATCGGGATCTCGCCCGACAGCACGCGCGCATACGCGGTCTGGGTCGGAACGATCGGCTGATTGGCCTGGAGCTGGCGGAAGAACTCGATCGCCGGATCGATCCGGTCGTAGCTGCCGCCCAGCGCCAGCGCCACCGCGATCACGCCCACCTGGCCGACGGCCGCGCTGGCCGGGTTCAGATAGCCGACCATGCCCCGGTACTCGGGCTTGAGCAGATCGCGCCAAGCGCGCGGCACCGGCCGGCCGCGCAGCGCCGCGGTGTTGACGAACAGGCCGAGCGTGCCCGAGTGGATCGTGAACCAGTAACCATCGGGGTCCTTGAGTCCGGTCGGGATCTCGTTCCAGCGCTGCGGCTGGAAGCGCGTGAGCACGCCCGCCTCACGCGCCTGCGGCCCGACCTGGCCGCCGAGGTAGACGACGTCGGCCACCGGGTTGGCGCGCTCGGCGATCAGCGCCGCCAGCGACTGGCCCGAGTTCTTGTTGTCGGGCGGCACGGCGATGCCGAGGCGCTGGTTGATCAGCTTCAGCATGCCGCCCCAGTCGGCCCACTCCGGCGGGCAGTTGTAGCAAATCGCGCGCTGCTGCTGCGCCTGCGCGAAACCGGGAAACGCCGCCGCCACCCCGAGGGCTGCGGCGCCTTGCAGGACTTCACGACGCTTCATTGGAAACGCTCCTGTCGGGTGAGAACTTGGCGCACTGCTTCGACGATCTCTCGGCTGCATGTGGGCGCGGTGCGGACTGCGGCGCGCACTGCGCGCCGCCCGCGCATCAGTCCGGCTTCACGCCGGCGGCGCAGCCTTCGGGCGGGTGCGGGATCGGATCGGCGCCCGAAGACGTCGACCGAGCCAACTTACGCGGCAGCCATGACCGCGAAGTGACGCGGCGCGATGCGCGCCCTTCGCCGCGTTCATCGTCCTCAAGACGCAGGCTTGTCGACCATCGGCCGGCCGGCTGCGCGCCAGGCGTCGATCCCGCCGGCGAGGAATCGCGCCTGGAGCCCGGCGGCTTGGAGCCGCAGCGCCGTCGCCCGGCTGACATCGTGGCCGTGGACGCAATAGACGGCCACCTCGCGCCCGGCGGGAAGCTGCGCGGCCCAGTGCGCGACCTGTGCCGGATCGCACCAGCGCGCGCCGTCGATGAGTTGCGGCGCCTGCGCGTAGACCCCGGCGCGCCGCACGTCCAGGAGCAGCCGCCCCTGCACCTCGTCCTGGGTCGCCGCGAGGTGTCCGCTCGCCGCCCGCACCGCAGCCCGGTAGCGCGCGTAGACACCGGCCCAGTCGATGTTGTCCATGTAGGCATCGACGTAGGCGGCTGCCGCTGCGCCGTAGTCGATGTGGTAGGCGTGCTCGTACATGTCGAGCGCGAGGATCGGCACGCCGCCGGCCAGCGCCTGGGTGTGATCGGCCGCCCACTGGTTGACCAGACTTCCCTCGCGCGGCTGGAACGCCAGCAGCATCCAGCCCGAGCCGCCGCCGAGTGCCTTGGCGCAGGCGACGAACTCCTCGCGCCAGCGCTCGACGCTGCCGAAGTTGGCCTCGAGTGCCATGGCCCAGGCCGGCTCCATCGTCACGCCATCGCCGCCCAGACTCGCGAAGTACAGCTCGTGCAGCAACATCGAGTTGGTCGCGACCAGTTCCTCGCGTTTGAGGCCGTTCAACTGGAAGCCGGGCGTGCTGCCGAAGGGCAAGGCCGCGAGCGCGGTGCGGATCGCGTTCAGGCGCCTGACCGCGCCGCCGTAGTTGTTGACGTGGTGGCTGTCGATCAGCTTTCGCGACAGACCGCGCAGCGTGGACGGGTCGATCGTCAGGGCTCGGATGCGGGCGTCCATGATCACTCGACCGTGACGCTCTTCGCCAGATTGCGCGGCTTATCCACGTCCGTGCCTCGCGCCAGCGCCGTGTGATACGCGAGCAGTTGCAGCGGCACCACGTGCAGGATCGGCGACAGCTCGCCGTAGTGCTCGGGCAGGCGGATCACGTGCACGCCCTCGCTCGACTCGATCTGCGTGTCGGCGTCGGCGAACACGTACAGTTGGCCGCCGCGCGCGCGCACTTCCTGCAGGTTGCTCTTGAGCTTTTCCAGCAGCGCGTCGTTGGGCGCGACCGTGACCACCGGCATCGCCTCGGTCACCAACGCCAGCGGCCCGTGCTTGAGTTCGCCGGCCGGATAGGCCTCGGCGTGGATGTAGCTGATCTCCTTGAGCTTGAGCGCGCCTTCGAGCGCGATCGGGTAGTGCAGGCCGCGGCCGAGGAAGAGCGCATTTTCCTTGCGCGCGAAGGTCTCGGCCCAGCCGATGATCGCCGGCTCCAGCGCCAGCACGCTCTGCACCGCCGCCGGAAGATGGCGCAGCCGCTGGTGCGCCAGCACTTCGCGTTGCGGCGACAGCCGGCCCTTGAGCTTGGCGAGCACGTTGGCGAGCAGGTACAGCGCCACCAGTTGCGTCGTGAAGGCCTTGGTCGAGGCGACGCCGATCTCCACGCCGGCGCGCGTCAGGAAGCGAAGCCGGGTCTCGCGCACCATGGCGCTGGTGGGCACGTTGCACACGGCTAGCGTGCGCTGCATGCCCTGCTCCTTTGCGTGCTTGAGCGCGGCCAGCGTGTCTGCGGTCTCGCCGGACTGCGAGACCACGATCACCAGCGCGCCCGGGTCGGCGACGCTGGCGCGGTAGCGGTATTCGCTGGCGATCTCGACCGTCACCGGCACCTGCGCGATCGACTCGATCCAGTAGCGCGCCACGCAGCCGGCGTAGTAGCTGGTGCCGCAGGCGAGGATCAGCACGCGGTCGATGCCCCTGAAAAGGGCCTCGGCATCGTCGCCGAACAGCGAGGCGTCGATCGCCGGCAGCGCGCCCAGCGTGTCGTCGGGCACGCGGTCGAGGGTGTCGGCGATCGCCTTCGGCTGCTCGAAGATCTCCTTCTGCATGTAGTGCCGGTAGGGGCCGAGCTCGACCGCGTTCGAGTAGGCGACCACCTTGCGCGCCGGGCGCTCGGCCGGCTTGCCGTCGCGGTCAGTCACCCAGTAGCGGCCGAGCTGCAGGTCGACGACGTCGCCCTCCTCCAGGTAGACGATCTGGTCGGTGGTGCCCGCCAGCGCCATCGCGTCCGAGGCGAGGAAGCACTCGCCCTGGCCGAGACCCACCACCAGCGGGCTGCCCGAACGCGCGCCGACGACTCGGTGCGGCTCGTCGCGGCAGAACACGGCGATCGCGTAGGCGCCGTGCAACTGCTTGACCGCGCGCCGGACGGCGTCGAGGAGATCGCCGTCGTAGAGCGCATCGACCAGGTGCGCGATCACCTCGGTGTCGGTCTGGCTCTCGAAGCGGTAGCCGGCATCGACCAGCCGCGCGCGCAGCTTGTCATGGTTCTCGATGATGCCGTTGTGCACGAGCGCGATGCGCGCGCCGCGACCCTCGCCCGGGCCGCTGGAAAAGTGCGGGTGCGCGTTGTCGGTGGTCGGCGCACCGTGGGTGGCCCAGCGCGTGTGGGCGATGCCGGTGTAGCCCGGCAGGTCCTTGGCCTGGGCGTCGAGTTCGGCCACGCGCGCCACGCTGCGCGCCCGCTTCAGCCCGCCGTCGGCATGCACGGCCACACCGCAGGAGTCGTAGCCGCGGTACTCGAGCCGGCGCAGGCCCTCGATCAGGACCGGGGTGATGTTTCGAGAGGCGACGCCGCCAACGATCCCACACATGCGGTATCTCCCGGAGTCAGGCGCAGGATGCTAGGCGCGGCGTAGGGAAATGAGCTTCCGAACTCGTAGATCCAATGCAAGACTTCGGCATGCTTTGCCTCTAGCGAAATTTTCATTCGCCCATTGCCATGCAATCGACCGATCCGGTCACTCTCGACGCCGCCGACCGCCGGCTGCTGGCGCTGCTGCAGCAGGATTGCTGGCTGACCAACCAGGCGCTGGCCGACCGCGCCCACCTGTCTGCGGCCACCTGCCTGCGGCGCGTGCGGCGCCTGATCGAGTTGGGCGTGATCGAGCGCCAGGTGGCGCTGCTGTCGCCCGACCTGATGGCGCGCATCAATGGCGCGGGGCTGACCTCGATCCTCGAAGTCACGCTCGACCGGCAGGACGCGGCAGCGCTCGAGGCCTTCGAAGCGCGCGTCGCGCCCGAGCCCGCGGTCCAGCAGTGTTACCGCGTGACTGCCGGACCCGACTTCGTGCTCGTGGTCCACGTCGCCGACATGCCCGCCTACCACGCGTTCGTGCAGCGCCTGCTGACCGCGCAGGGCAACGTGCGCAACGTGCGCGCCTTCTTCAGCGTCAGGCGCAGCAAGTTCGACCCGGCGCTGCCGGTGTGAGTCGGCCGGCGCCGGTCACTTCTTCTTGGTCGGCCGCCGCCAGCGCTCGAGCGTCACCTGGCGCGCGCGGGCGACGGTGAGCTTGCCGGCCGGCACTTCGCGCGTGACGGTGGAACCGGCGCCGACGGTGGCGCCGCTGCCGACCTTGATCGGCGCCACGAGCACCGAGTTGCTGCCGGTGTGGACGTCGTCGCCGAGTTCGGTCCTGTGCTTGTTGGCGCCGTCGTAGTTGGCGACGATCGTGCCGGCGCCGATGTTGCAGCCGGCGCCCATCGTCGTGTCGCCAACGTAGGCGAGGTGGTTGGCCTTGCTGCCGCGGCCCATCGTGCTCGCCTTGATCTCGACGAAGTTGCCGATGTGTACTTCGTCGCCCAGGTGCACGCCGGGCCGCAGGCGCGAGAACGGCCCGAGCCGAGCGCCGGCGCCGATCGTCGAGTCCTCGAGAAAGGTGAAGGCGACGAGCTCGGTGCCGGCGCCGACACTGACGTTGCGCAGCACGCTGTACGGGCCGACGCGAACGCCGTCGGCAAGCTGCACGCGGCCTTCGAAGACGCAGCCGACGTCGATCGCCACGTCGGCGCCCACGGTCAGCTCGCCGCGCACGTCGATGCGCGCCGGGTCGGCGAGCGTGACGCCCTGCTCGAGCAGCCGCTGCGCGATGCGCCGCTGCACCGCGCGCTCGGCCTGCGCCAGTTGCCCTTTGCTGTTGACGCCGAGCACTTCGTCGGCGCAGGCGCAGGGCACGCCGGCCACCGCGACGCCCTCGGCCACCGCCTGGGCGATGCAGTCGGTCAGGTAGTACTCGCCCTGGGCGTTGCGGTTCGACAGTTTGCCGAGCCAGCGCTTCAGCGCCGGCGTCGGCGCCACCAGGATGCCGGTGTTGACCTCGGCGATCGCCAGTTCGTCGGCGGTGGCGTCCTTCTGCTCGACGCTCCTGAGCACGCGGCCCTGCCGATCGCGCACGATGCGGCCGTAACCGGTCGGGTCGTCGAGCCGCACCGTCAAGAGGCCCGCGCCGTCGCGGCCGGCGGCCTCGATCAACGCGCGCAAGGTCTTCGAGGTGATCAGCGGCACGTCGCCGTAGAGCACCAGGGTCGGTTCGGCCTCAATCAGGTGCGGCGCGGCCTGCATCAGCGCGTGCCCGGTGCCAAGCTGCGGCTCCTGCAGCACGGTGCGCACTTCGGCGCGGCCGGCGAGAAACCCGCGCACCGCCTCGGCGCCATGGCCGACCACGACCGTGATACGCGCCGGCACCTCGAGCCCGTGCGCCAGCGCCTGCGCCGCGTCGAGCACGTGCGCCAGCAGCGGCCGGCCAGCGACCGCGTGCAGCACCTTCGGCAGCGCCGAGCGCATCCGCTTGCCCTGGCCAGCGGCCAGAATGACGATGTTCAAGGAAACACCCTCTCAGCCCGCGCCGAGCGCAGCCTGCTCCTGTTGCTGGCGCTGCGCCAGGTAGGCGCGGTTGCCTGCGGTCGGCAGCAGCGAGCCGACCACCATGCCGAGGCCGGCCATGATGAAGCCGCCGAGCACGGCCGGGAAGGCGGCGCCGGGCGCGGCCAGCGCCGTGAGCAGCGCGCCGGCGTGCTCGCCCAGCAGGCCGGCGAGGAAGCCGGGCAGCGTCAGCGCCACCCAGGTGCTCATGCCGAGCACGATCGACACGATCGCGCCTTGCGTCGTGCTGCGGCGCCAGAACATGCCGCACACCAGCGGCCAGAACGCGCCCACCACCGGGAACTCGTAGGCGAGCGCCACCAGTTCGTAGATCGGCGTGCCTTCCATGATGATCGCGTAGACGAGCACGCACACGGCGAGCACGAACAGCGTCACCCGCATCGCCGGCAGTTCCTGCCGGGCGTCGAGCGGGAGGAAGTTCTTCAGGATGTTCTCGACGAAGGTCGTGGTCGGCGCCAGCAGCGTGGCGCTGGCAGTGGACATGATCGCCGACAGCAGCGCGCCGAAGAACAGCACCTGCAGCCACATCGGCATCTTCTCCAGCACCAGGGTCGGCAGGATCTTCTGCGGATCGTCGGCGAGCAGCGCCGCGGCGATGTCCGGAATCACGAGGAAGGCGGCCACGGCGATGAACATCGGCACGAAGGCAAAGCCCAGGTAAGCCAGCCCGCCGATGATCGGCCCGCGCACGGCGGTCTTCGAGTCCTTGGCCGACATCACGCGCTGGAACACGTCCTGCTGCGGGATCGAGCCCAGCATCAGCGTGATCGCGGCGGCGATCCAGAACAGCCAGCCGTGCAGCGTCATGTCGGGCCAGAAGTCGAACATGTCGCGGCTGGCGGCGTAGGCCACCACCTGGTCGGCGCCGCCGGCCAGCCCGGCCGCGTACCAGGCGATCAGCGACAGGCCGGCGACGATGATCAGCATCTGGAAAAAATCGGTCAGCGCCACCGACCACATGCCGCCGAACACCGTGTAGGTGAGCACCACCAGGGTGCCGATCGCCATTCCCTGGACGGTCGTGATCGCGCCGCCCGACAGCAGCGTGAACACCAGGCCGAGCGCGGTCACCTGCGCCGCCACCCAGCCAAGGTAGCTGATCATGATCACCGCCGCCGAGAACAGCTCGACGCCACGGCTGTAGCGCACGCGGTAGTACTGGCCGATCGTGATCAGGTTCATCTTGTACAGGCGGGCGGCGAAGAAGGCGCCGACCAGAATCAACGCCATGCTGGCGCCGAAGGGGTCGGACACCGTCTGCTCGAGCCCGCCTTCGATGAACTTCGCCGGCACGCCGAGCACGGTCTCCGAGCCGAACCAGGTGGCGAAGGTCAACGTCACGATCATGATCAACGGCAGCGAGCGGCCGGCCACCGCGTAGTCGGCGGTGTTCTTCACGCGCGTGGCCGCGTACAGGCCGATCGCGATCGAGATCAGCAGGTACAGCACGACGAAGGAGATCAGGGTCATGGCCGCGTCCGGGGGCGGGAAGGGTCTGGGGGCGGGTCAGGGCTGGCAGCGAAGGGGCGGAAGATAACGCAGGCAGATGGCGTGCCAACGCAAGTTGGCCCGCTGTAGCGCGCGCGGTACGCCGGCGCGCCGGCCGGTCGCCGGCGCGCGAGCCGCCTTCGCCGAAGGCAGCACGGCGCTCAGCGCGGCGCCGGCGGCGGCAGCAGGCGCTGCTCGCGCAGGCGCAGCAGCCGCTCGATCGCGCGCGGATCGTCGCCGTGCGCGCGCTGGCGCGCGTCCAGGCGCGTCACGTCGCCGGCCACCGGATCGAGGTTGGCGGTCCAGCTCGCGCCCTCGCGCAGCGGCTGCGGCGTCGGCAGCGCGTCGAGCTCGCGCGCATCGATCCACGGCGCGATCTCGCGCAGCACCAGCGCGATGCGTTCGCGCACGGCCGGATCGGCCACGCGGCCGCGCTGGCCCCAGGCGACGATCAGGTCCGATCCGGTCATGCCGGGGCGAAACTTGTTGCTCATCGCCACGTCGCGGCGCACGCCGTAGCGCCGCTGCATCATGAACTCCTCGAACAGCATCGCCAGGTCTTCGCGCGGGCTGGCGCCGCTGCCCGGCGGCACCGCGTAGCCGTACTCGTCGTTGGCGCGGTCGGCGCGGAAAAAGTCGGCCACCTGGCGCGCGCTGAAAGTCTTCTGCTCCTCACTTGCCGGCTCGCCGAAGAACTTGACCCGCGCCAGCGCGAACATCTCCTGCGACGCCAGCGGCAGCGCGCTCGCCAGCCGGTCCGACGGCTGCTGCGCGGCGACCGCCCGGAACACCGGCACATCGCTGGCGGCGCCGACACGCAGCGCGCTTGGGAAGGCGTCGTTGGCGTGCGCCAGCTCGTGCCACAGCAGGCTGCCCAGCTCGTAGTCGAGGTAGGCGAGGTTGCGCGTGAGGCGCTGCGCCGGGTCGAAGAACCGCAGTGCCGGCTGGTTGCCGGTCACGTAGCGCCACAGGCCGCTGTAGTTGAGCTCGCGGTCAAAGCCGGAACGGAAGTCGGGCACTTCGCTCACCACGTCGCGTTCGGCGGGCGTCAGCCACAGGTTGTCGGCGTCGAGATAGATGGCGCCGGTGGCCGACCAGTAGAACGACGGCCGCACGTGCGCGCCGAGCACGATCGCGGTGACGCTGCCGAGCAGCCGGCGCATATCGTCGCTCGCCTGGGCGTCGAGAAAGGCTTCGAAGCGCTCGCCCATCCAGTCGTGCGACACCAGCACCCGGTCCATGATCTGCGCCACGGTCGGCACCGCGTTCTGGGTCTGCTGCGCCAGCAGCGGCAGCGTGGCGAGCGTGCACAGGTTGGTGCGGCCGCGATCGAAGTACAGCGCCGGGTCGTAGACGCAGCGCATGAGCCGGTCGGCGTACGGGCCGGCGGTGCGGTACGGGTGTACGCGCGAGGCCGGCACTTGGGCGAACAGTTGTCCCGCCGGCGGCGGCGGCAGCGCCTCGACCACCACCCGCACGTCGTCGCTCGCGCTCGCGCCGGCCGTGGTGCGCAGGGTCGCGCGCAACTTCAGCACGGTGTCGCGCGCGACGATCGGCGCGGTGAAGATCGCGCGCGCCGGATCCGAGGTGTCGATTTCGACCGCCGGGCCCTCGATCTGCGCCCAGGTGATCGCCGCTACGGCATCGCCCGCGGCCACGGTCGGCCAGGCTCGCACCGAGGCGCGCTGGCCGGCACGCACCGCCTGGTCGACGCGCACGACGATCCGGGTCGCGGCCGGGGCGCCGGTCGCGCTCACCTCGATGCGCTCGTTGCGCAGCGCGCCGGCGCCGTCGCGCAAACTGAGGTCGAAGGCGTAGGTGCCGGGCGCCTGCGGCTCGAAGGCGATCGCCTGCGCCCGTGCCGACAGCAACGGTCCGGGAAGCGACGTTCCTGCCGCCGGCCGCCAGTGCAGCTCCGACAAGGCACCGGCGCAGCCGACCACCGCGGCGCCGGCGACCTGGCCGACTTCGACCGTGGCGTCGCCAACGACCTCGAATGCGGCGCCCGGCGTCGCGCATACGGTGCTTGGCGCCGGCGGCGCGAATACCGTCAGCAGCGCCGGTGCGCTCTCGACGCTGCCGGCGGCGTTGCCGACCGTGACGCTGATGCGGGCGCCGTCGTCGCCGGCCGCAACGCCTGTCAGCATCAGGCTGGCACCGTCGGCGCCGGGCATCGGCGCGCCGTGGCGGCGCCACTGGTAGGTCAACGGCATCGACCCGACCGCCGCCACCTCGAAGCGCACCGTCGCGCCGACCGCCACCGCGCGGCTCGCCGGCGCCTGCGACACGAGCGGCGCCACCTGCGCCGGCGGCGGCAACTCGTCGTCGCCGCCGCAAGCGGCGAGCGTGCCTGCCAGAGCGGCGATCAGTACCGCGCGCGCAAATGCAGGCATCGTCGTCCGCCAGCGGCCCTCGAAGGCAGCGAGATTACCCAAGCCGGCGTGGCGCGGCGATACCCGCGGCGGCAGCGGCGCCTGGTGGCTTGTGCGCACTTTGCGCCCCGAACCCGGTGCGTCAGCCCGCGCCGCAAAGGGCGGGTTTTCGCCTGCCGCGGAGTCGCCGCGCGGCGCGCGCGCTGCTCTAAGCTCGATGCGATTCGCGACGAGTGCGGCCTCGGCGGGGCGCGCGAGGCCGGCGGGGCGGCGCGGACAGTCGCCTCGGTTCGACGCGGTCGGCGGCGGGCTCGCAAACTTCGCGCACGCCCGCAACGTCCTGAACCGCGCGGGAGATCGGACGACGATGTGCGGACGCTACGACCTCTCCGACAGTCCGGCGGCGATCCGCGCCCGCTTCGCCGTGCCCGCGGTGCCGGCTTACGCGCCCAACGCCGATCTGCGGCCGACGCAGACCGCGCCGATCGTGCGCCTGGATCGCGCCGGCGCGCGCGAGTGCGTGCTGGCGCGCTGGGGCCTGGTGCCGGGCTGGGCCAAGGACCTGACCTTCGGCGCCCGCTGCATCAACGCGCGCAGCGAGACGGCGGCGAGCGCGCCGGCGTTTCGTGCCGCCTACCGCCAGCGGCGCTGCCTGGTGCCGGTCAACGCGTTCTACGAGTGGTCGGGGCCGGCCGGACACAAGACCAAGTGGCGGATCACGCTCAAGGACGAGGCGCTGTTCGCGCTCGCCGGGCTGTGGGAGGTTTGGCGCGACCCGGCGCAACCGGATCGCGAGGCGATCGAGACCTACACGATCCTGACCGCGGCTGCCAGCGCGCAACTGGCGCCGGTGCACGAGCGGATGCCGGTGATCGTGCGCGCCGCGCTGCACGCGCACTGGCTCGATCCGCAGGCCGATGCCGGCGCCGTGCTGCACGCGCCGGCGCCCGAACTGCGCCTGACCGCCGGCGTCTAGCGCCGGGCAAAAAAAGACGCCCAGGTCGGTGAAGACCCGGGCGCGGGAACGCGGCTTGGGGACTCGCGAGCGCGAGTCTGGAGACTGCCGCGGAGGAGACAACCGGTGCGCGCGAACGCGCGGAATTCCGTGGCCGGGGCGGGAGGTCCGCACCTCGCGCCGGCGAATCTCTCGGTCGCCTCGCGCATTGCCCTTGCCTGACGCGAATCCTGCGCCCGTCGCGGCGAAATGGAAAATCGCTTTTGAAGATGACCGCGATCACAAATCCGGATGACCGCTACCGGCATACCATCGCGGCCGGCATCTAAGCCCCTTCGGGGCGGCAACGGAGGATGCGCTGAGCAAGACGCTGGAGTTGTTCCTGCTGCGCACCTTCGTGGCCGTCGGCGAAGAGGGCCACCTGACGCGGGCGGCCGAACGCCTGCACCTGAGCCAGCCGGCGGTGAGCGCCCACGTCAAGGCGCTCGAGGGCATGCTCGACCTGAAGCTGTTCGAACGTGCTGCCACCGGCATGAAGCTCACCGCCGCCGGCGCCGCAGTGTTCGAGCGCGCGCGCGCCGTGCTGGCAGCGGCCGACGAGCTGCGCCGCTGCGCCGCCGAACTGCACGGCGAGCTGACCGGGACGCTGCGCGTGGGCTCGGTCGGCGATGCTCAGTCGAACCGCATCGGCGAGCTGCTGGCGCTTGCGGTCAGCCGCCATCCGCGGCTGCGGCTCGAGCTGCGCCAGGAGGTCTCGGGCGCGGCGCTGCGACGCGTGCGCGAGCGCGAGCTCGACGCCGCCTTCTACTTCGGCGAGTCGCCGGGCGCCGAATTCAACGCCCTGCCGCTCAAGCAGATCGTCTACCGGGTGGCCGGGCCGGCGGCCTGGGCCGATCGCATCCGCACCGCCGATTGGAACGGCGTGAGCGCGCTGCTGTGGGTGCGCACGCCGGCGATCAGCACGCACACGCAACTGGTGCAGGAGCTGTTCGCGCGCCACGGCACGCGCCTGCCCGAGCGCCGGGTCGAAGCCGACTCGGAGTCGTTGATGATCGAGCTCGCGGCCGCCGGCGTCGGCCTGTGCCTGATCCGCGAGGACGCGGCGCGCGCGCGCGTGCAGGCGGGCGAGATCGTGCTCTGGCCGCGCGAGAAGCTGCGCACGACGCTGTGGTTCGTGTGCCTGGCCGATCGCAGCGACGAGCCGCTGCTGCGCGCGCTGCTCGGCTGCGTCAAGGAGACCTGGCAGCAGGGCTGAGGCGGCCGGCGGGCGGTGCCGGCGCCGAGGTTGACGCTCACGTCAACCTCGCTAAGCTCGACCACCCTGCCATGCTGTCGCCGCCGCGCGGCCCGCCCGGGCCGCGCCTGCGCCTGGAGTGCGCGATGACCGATCTGTCCGAGTTCAAGCGCTTGGCCTCGTATCGCCCAAAGCACAAGGTGCGCTTCGTCACCGCCGCCAGCCTGTTCGACGGCCACGACGCCAGCATCAACATCATGCGGCGCATCCTGCAGTCGATGGGCTGCGAGGTGATCCACCTCGGCCACAACCGCTCGGTCGAGGAGATCGTCACCGCGGCGCTGCACGAGGACGTGCAGGGCATCGCCGTCTCGAGCTACCAGGGCGGTCACGTCGAGTTCTTCCAGTACATGATCGACCTGTTGCGCAGCCGCGGCGGCGGCGCGATCAAGGTCTACGGCGGCGGCGGCGGCGTGATCGTGCCGGCCGAGATCAAGGCGCTGCACGACTACGGCGTGGCGCGCATCTTCTCGCCCGAGGACGGCCAGAAGATGGGTCTGCAGGGGATGATCGGCGCGATCGTCGCCGCCTGCGACGAGGACCTGAGCCGCGACGGCCCGACCTCGCTCGAGGCGCTGCGCGACCCCGACCTCACGCGCCGCTGGCGCGCGCTGGCGCGCGCGATCACGGCGCTGGAAGGCGGCGCCGCCGCCACCGGCTTCGTCGAGCCGATGCGCCAGGCCGCCGATCTCGCGCGCGTGCCGGTGCTCGGCATCACCGGCACCGGCGGCGCCGGCAAGAGCTCGCTCAGCGACGAGCTGATCCGCCGCTTCCGCCTCGACCAGGGCGACCGCCTGTCGATCGCGGTGCTCAGCATCGACCCGTCGCGGCGCAAGAGCGGCGGCGCCCTGCTCGGCGACCGCATCCGCATGAACGCGATCGGGCCGTGGGCGAACGGACCGAAGGTCTACATGCGCTCGCTCGCCACGCGCGAGGCCGGCAGCGAAATCAGCCAGGCGCTGCCGGACGCGATCGCCGCCTGCAAGTGCGCCGGCTTCGACCTGATCCTGGTCGAGACCTCGGGCATCGGCCAGGGCGACGCCGCGATCGTGCCGCACGTCGACGCGACGCTGTACGTGATGACGCCCGAGTACGGCGCGGCGAGCCAGCTCGAGAAGATCGACATGCTCGACTTCGCCGACTTCGTCGCCATCAACAAGTTCGACCGCAAGGGCGCGCTCGATGCGCTGCGCGACGTCTCCAAGCAGGTGCAGCGCAACCGCGGCCTGTTCGACAGGCGGCCGGACGAGATGCCGGTGTTCGGCACGATGGCGTCGCGCTTCAACGACGACGGCGTGACCGCGCTTTACCACTCGCTGCTGCCGCGCCTGAAGGAGCTGGGGCTGAACCTCGAGGGCTCGCGCCTGCCGCTCGTGTTCACGCGCCACAGCACGCACCAGACGCCGATCGTGCCGGCGCAGCGCGTGCGCTATCTGGCCGAGATCGCCGAGACCGTGCGCGGCTACAAGAAGCGCGCGCTGGAACAGGCGCGGCTGGCACGCGAGCGGCAGCAACTGCTCGCCGCCCGGCACCTGCTGGCCGACGAGTGCAAGGAGGAGAACATCTCGCTCGCGCGCCTGGCGGCCGAGCGCGACCGCAGGCTCGAGGCGCGCAGCCGCAAGCTGCTCGACATGTGGCCGGCGATGCAGCGCGCCTACGCCGGCGACGAGTACGTGGTGAAGATCCGCGACCGCGAGATCCGCACCGCGCTCACCCACACCTCGCTGTCGGGCTCGAAGATCCGCAAGGTCGCGCTGCCGCGCTACGAGGACCACGGCGAGCTGCTCAGATGGCTGCTGCTGGAGAACGTGCCCGGCAGCTTCCCGTACACGGCCGGCGTGTTCGCCTTCAAGCGCGAAAACGAGGACCCGACGCGCATGTTTGCCGGCGAGGGCGATGCCTTCCGCACCAACCGCCGCTTCAAGCTGCTGTCCGAGGGCATGCCGGCCAAGCGCCTGTCGACCGCCTTCGACAGTGTGACGCTGTACGGCCACGACCCGGACCTGCGACCCGACATTTTCGGCAAGGTCGGCAACTCGGGTGTGTCGATCGCCACCCTCGACGACATGAAGGCGCTGTACGCGGGCTTCGATCTGACTGCGCCCAACACCAGCGTCAGCATGACGATCAACGGCCCGGCGCCGACGATCCTGGCGATGTTCATGAACACCGCGATCGACCAGAACCTCGACAAGTTCCGCGCCGACAACGGCCGCGACCCGACCGAGGACGAGGCGGCCAAGATCAGGCAGTGGACGCTGGAAAACGTGCGCGGCACGGTGCAGGCCGACATCCTCAAGGAAGACCAGGGCCAGAACACCTGCATCTTCTCGACCGAGTTCAGCCTCAAGGTGATGGGCGACATCCAGGAGTTCTTCGTCCACCACCACGTGCGCAACTTTTACTCGGTGTCGATCTCCGGCTACCACATCGCCGAGGCGGGTGCCAACCCGCTGAGCCAGCTCGCCTTCACGCTCGCCAACGGCTTCACCTTCGTCGAGGCCTACCTGGCGCGCGGCATGCACATCGACGACTTCGCGCCCAACCTGTCGTTCTTCTTCAGCAACGGCATGGACCCCGAGTACACGGTGATGGGGCGGGTGGCGCGCCGCATCTGGGCGGTGGCGATGAAGGACAAATACGGCGCCAACGAGCGCAGCCAGAAGCTCAAGTACCACTGCCAGACCAGCGGCCGCTCGCTGCACGCGCAGGAGATCGCCTTCAACGACATCCGCACCACGCTGCAAGCGCTGATCGCCACCTACGACAACGCCAACAGCCTGCACACCAACGCCTTCGACGAGGCGATCACGACGCCGACCGAAGACAGCGTGCGCCGCGCGATGGCGATCCAGCTCGTCATCAACCGCGAGTGGGGACTGGCGAAAAACGAGAACCCGAACCAGGGCAGCTTCATCGTCGACGAACTGACCGAGCTGGTCGAGGAGGCGGTGCTCAAGGAGTTCGAGGCGTTGAGCGAACGCGGCGGCGTGCTCGGCAGCATGGAGCTCGGCTACCAGCGCGGCAAGATCCAGGAGGAGTCGCTGCACTACGAGCACCTCAAGCACACCGGCGAGTACCCGATCATCGGCGTCAACACCTTCCGCAACCCGCACGGCGACCCGGTGCCGGATCAGATCGAACTGGCGCGCTCAACCGAGGAAGAGAAGCAAAGCCAGTTGCAGCGCCTGCGCGAGTTCCACGAGCGGCACCGGCACGAGGCGCCGGCGATGCTCGAGCGGCTCAAGCAGGCGGTGATCGACAACGGCAACGTTTTCGCGGTGCTGATGGATGCCGTGCGCTGCTGCTCGCTCGGCCAGATCACCAACGCGCTGTTCGAGGTCGGCGGGCAGTACCGGCGCAGCATGTGACCGGTCCGCGGCGCGAGGCCGCTCAGCCGCGCGGCCCTCGTTGAAGCGCGCCGAGACGGGCGCCGGGCCGCGCGCATAATCAAACGTGAGCGCTGCGTGGCAGCGCGCCAACCTCGTCCGCGATGCGCCCCACCGACCTCCAGCAACAGTTCGCCCCGGACTCGCTGGCTGACTTCGTCCCGCCCGAACTGCGGGGCCTGACCGTCACGCAGACGCTGATTCCGTCCATCGCCAAGGACGCCAAGTTGATGGCGGCAGTGGAAAACGCCGTCCGGCGGATTCCCACGCACCACGACCTGCATCACGCGGACGCTCGGGCGATCGACTTTCTCGCGCCGGAGAGCGTGCATCTGGTCGTGACGTCGCCGCCTTATTGGGTGCTGAAGGAGTACCACGCCACCGACGGACAGATGGGCTACATCGCCGACTACGAGGCCTTCCTGCGCGAACTCGATCGCGTGTGGTCGGCTTGCCTCCACGCGCTGGTGCCTGGCGGGCGGCTCGTGTGCGTGGTGGGCGACGTCTGCCTATCGCGTCGCAAGAACGGCGGCGTGCACGAAGTGGTGCCGCTGCACGCCTCGATCCAGGAGCATTGCCGGGCCATAGGCTTCACCAACCTGGCGCCGATCATCTGGCACAAGATCGCCAATGCCGCGTACGAGTCCTCGGGCAACGGCGGCGGCTTCCTCGGCAAGCCCTACGAACCGAACTCGGTGATCAAGAACGACATCGAGTTCATCCTCATGGAGCGCAAGCCCGGCGGCTATCGCGCCCCATCGGCTGCGGAGCGGCTGCTCAGCGTGGTGTCGGCGGAGAACCATCGGACCTGGTTCCAGCAGATCTGGACCGGGGTGACGGGCGCCTCGACCCACGCCCACCCTGCGCCCTATCCGCTGGAGCTCGCAGAGCGACTGGTACGGATGTTTAGTTTCGTCGGCGACACGGTTCTCGATCCTTTCCTGGGCACTGGAACCACGAGCCTCGCTTGCGCGTCCTGGGGACGCCACAGCATTGGCGTCGAGGTAAGTGACCGCTACTTCGAGATGGCCGCCAAGCGCCTCGACCGCGAAACGCGCGGCCTGTTCTCGAGCGCCGACATCCGCCTGCACCGGTGAGCAACGCCGACTTCGAGGAACGCCTGCGCACTCGCGTGCAGGCCGCCGTCAAGCACTACTGGAAGACGCGCTCACGGCAGGCGAGAAGTCAAGGCGCGGCGAGCGGCGCCAAGGACGCCGGCTTGCGCACCGCAGTGACCGGCGGCGCGCAGCTCGATGGGTTCATCGCCTTGGTACGCGACCTGCTGGTCGAGTCCGGAGTCGCTCGAGCCGAGGTGTTTCTCGGCCGTAAGCAGACAGTGCTGCCCGGCTTCTATCGGCCCACCAAGGCGTGGGACATGGTCGCGGTCGCACACGGGCGTCTGGTCGCGTGCATCGAAGTCAAGTCGCACGCGGGCCCGTCCTACGGCAACAACTTCAACAACCGGGTCGAGGAGGCGCTCGGCAATGCGACCGACTTCTGGAAGGCGTACGAGGAGGGCAGTTTCGCCGGACTCCACCGACCGTTTCTCGGTTACGTCATGCTGCTCGAAGACGACGTGCGCTCGAACGCCCCCGTGGCCGTCGAGGCGCCGCACTTCGCCGTGCGCGCGGAGTTTCGCGACGCCTCCTACGCGCGTCGCTATCAGCTGCTGTGCGAAAAGCTGCTGCGCGAACGGCTTTACGACTCGGCGGCGTTGCTAATGGCCTCGCGCGACGCCGCGAAGTCCGGCCTGTACCGGGAGCCTTCCCCCGATCTCGGCTTCACGGTCTTTGCCGCGCAGCTGATGGCGCACGGCTACGCGCTGGGAAAGTCGCGCTGAGCAGTTGCGCCGGCGCGGCCCATCCGATGGACGCCCAATGGCGCTTGCGGTCGAGAAAGCCCTGCTCCGACCGGCCTTTCCGACGATGGCGCAGGCGACCCAGCGCGGGACAATCGCCGCCATGACGGTCTCGCGCCTCTACGCCGCGCTGCTCGCCCTGCTGCTGGCGACGGCCGCGTTCGCCGACGCGAAGCAGGAGGCGCCGGCCACGCACCCGGCGCTCGAGCGGGTGCAGCGCGCGGAGCTGGCGCGGCGCAGCCATCCCGACGACGCGCGCCGGCTGGCCGACGAGGCGCTGGCCCTGACCGCCGCGCAGCCGGACGCCGACCTCGAAGTCCGTGCCCTGCTGGCGCTGTGCGACTACTACGCCGAGCGCGACCTCGTGCGCGCACGCGCCGTGCTGGCGCGCGCCGGCGAGCGACTGCCGGTCGCGCGGCGCACCGGCCTGCGCGCCGGCGTGCTCGCTTGCGAAGGCGAACTGGACGAGGCCGCCGGCGACAACGCCAAGGCGCAGTCGGCCTATGAGCGCGCGGTATCGGCGGCGGAAGCCGCGGCCGACGAGGAGATGCTGGCCAACGCGCTGTATCTGCGCGGCTGGCTGCGCGGGGTGCAGGGCGAGTACGCGCTCGGGCTGGCCGACATGCGCCGTTCGTTGGCGCTGTACGAGCGCGGCCGCTTTGCCGAACACGCGCGCACCGCGGTCAACGGCATCGCCACGATCTACAACCGCATGGGCGACTTCGCGCAGGCGCAGCACCACTTCGAGTTGGCGGCGCGCGCGCAACTGGCCGCCGGCCTGCAGCGCGAGGCGGTGGTCACGCTCTACAACCTCGGCCGAACGCGCGAGAACCTCGGCCGCTGGGAGGAAGCGCGCCAGGCCTTCGAGCAGGCGCTCGAGATCAGCCGCGCCATCGGCTACGCGCGCGGCGAGGCCTACGCCGAGCGCGGACTGGCCGCGGTCGACAACGCCCGCGGCCAGTGGCGGCAGTCGCTCGAGCGCCTGCTGCGCGCGCAGCGGCTGGCCGACGGCCTGCCCGATGCGCGGCTGCGCGCGCAACTGGCGCTGGCGCGCGGCGTCGCCCTGCGCGGGCTGGGACGGATCGCGGACAGCGTCGTCGCGCTGGAAGCGGCGCTGGAGGCCTTCGCCAAGGCGCAGGCGCTGGCCGACGTCGTCGCCACGCGCGCAGCGCTGGCGGTGGCGCATGCCGATCTCGGCAACTGGCGCGCCGCCTACGAGCAGCAGCGGTTGCTCAAGGAAACCGGCGACCGCCTGCACGCGCGCCAGCTCGACCAGCGCTTCCTGACGCTGAAGATCGAGTTCGACACCGCCGCGCGCGAGCAGGAGAACGCGCTGCTGCTGCGCGAGAAGACCGTCGCCGAGGCCACCCTCGAGCACGAACGGCGCCTCGGCCGCCTGCAGGCGGTGGCGATCGCTCTGGCGGCCGCGCTCGCCGCCGCGCTCGGCGCGCTCGCCTGGCGCCAGCTGCGCACGAGTCGCACGATGCGGGCGCTGGCGATGACCGACGAACTCACCGGCCTGCCGAACCGGCGCGCGCTGCTGGCGCGGCTGGCGCAACCGCTGGACGCCGGCGAGGCCTGCACGGTGGCGATCGTCGACGTCGATCGCTTCAAGGCGATCAACGACCAGCTCGGCCATCCGGCCGGCGACGAGGCGCTGCGCGCGGTGGCCGGCGTGCTTGCCGCCGAGGCACACGGCACGATCAGCGCCGGCCGACTCGGCGGCGAGGAGTTCATGCTGCTCGCCCCCGGCACCGACCTGGCCGCGGCGCAGGCCACCGCCGAGCGCGTGCGTGCGGCGGTGGCCGCGATCGACACCGCGCAGCGACTGCGCGGCTTGCCGCTAACGGTAAGCGTCGGCATCGCCATCGCGCGGCCGGGACCGGCGGCTCTGGCCGAGGTGCTGCGGCGCGCCGACGAAGCGCTGTACGAGGCCAAGGCCGCCGGGCGCAACTGCGTGCGCGTAGCCACGGCCGACCGCGCGGCCTGATCTTCACGCCGCGCCGGCGACGGGCCGCGCCCGCTCAGCGATCGGCACCAGAGTGCGGCGGCGCGTGATCGGGCGGCGCGCCGCGGCGCGCATCCAGCCAGCGGCCGAGCCAGGTGCGCACCGGCTCGCGCCCGGTGCGCAGGTAGTGGATCGCGCCGTCGTCGCGCAGCGTTCGCCGCTGCAGGCTCTCGGCCTCGGCGTCGCCGGCGAACAGGAGGCGGTCGCCGGCGCGCAGCGGCGTGCTTTCTGCGGGCAGCGGCGTATCGCGGCCGCGCGACAGCAGCAGCAGCGGCACCGCGGCCAGGCGCCGGCGCCGGTCGTCCGGATCGCCGAGCAGATGCGCGAGCGCAAGCTGCGGCTCGGGACGTTCGACCAGCGCATAACGCACGCCGAGCTCCTGCGGGTCGAGCTCGAGCGCCCAGGTGTGCGGCACCCGCTCGCCGATCGCGTCGCGCAGCCGGCCGCCGACGCCCACCGCCCAGGTGTTGCTCTGCCGGCGCGCCAGCATCAGGAAGCGGTTGAGCAGCGGCGTGGTCAGCAGTTGCAGGCACTCGTGCGTCATCAGCGCCGATTGCACGAAGGCCATGTCGGCATGCGCGGCCTCGATCAGGCTGCGGTTGGCGACGTTGTTCTGGCGGATCACCACGAACAGTCGCCGCCGCAGCCGGCGCGCGGCGTTGACGATAGCCAGGTTGTTGGCGTCGACGTCGGTGCCGGCAATCAGGCCGCAAGCGTCGTCGATCCCGGCGCGGCGCAGCGCTTCCTCGGCCAGCGCGCTGCCGACCACGCCCTGCTCGCCGCACTGCGCCGGGTCGAGGTCGATCGCCTTCCACGACAGGCCCGCCGCCTGCAGTGCCGCCGCCATCGCGTGGCCGAAGCGGCCGTAGCCGGCGAGCACCCAGTGGCCGCGCGGCGCCTCGATGCGCGGCGGCGGCGGCTCGCCGGGAACGCCGGTGAGCCAGTCCTCCAGACGCAGCGTGTCCGGCTGGCGCAGGGCGATGCCGAAGTTGACGGCGAAGGTCTCGAAAGGATTGACCACATGCACGCCGCCCAGCGCCGCCAGCGTTTCGTGCGCGCCGGCCGACTTGACGCGCGCCAGCATCGGCAGCTCGCGCGCGAGCACGCGCGCGCCGATGACGATCGCCTGGTTGGCCTCGTCGCTATCGGTCAGCGCCACCAGCCCGGCGCAGTGCTCGTGGCGCACGCCGGCGGCGGCGAGCACGTCCGTGGTGCGCGCATCGGCCTCGAGCAGCGCCGACGGCTGGCGCGTGTCGCGCACCAGGTGCGCCCGCGCGCGATCGGCGTCAGGCTCCAGCACCACGGTGGCAAAGCCGATCTCGTCGAGCGCCGCCACCAGCCGGCGCCCGCTCTGGCCGTAGCCGCACACGACGTAGAACGGGTCGCTAAGACGGCGCACGCGCGCCTCGAAGCGGTGGCGCGCCAGCGCCTGCAGGAAGGCCTTGTTGCGCGTCAGCGCAAACACCGAGCCGAGCGCATAGGCCCAGCCGGTCACCGTCAGGTAGATGCTGAAGGTGAGCCACATGCGCTGGGCGTAGGAGAACGGATAGGGAATCTCGCCGAAGCCGATCGTGGTGGCGGTGTAGCTGACGACGTAGAAGGCGTCGAACAGGCTCTTGCGCCAGACCTGACCGTCGGGGTCGGTGCCCGGCATCAGCACCAGGCCGAAGATCGCGATCGTGTACACCGCGATCAGCGTGATCAGCGGCGCGCGCAGGCGCCGCAGGATCAGGACCAGGATGTCGGACATCGCCGCGCCGGTGGCGCGCCGCTCAGCGCGCGCGCCGCAGCGTCTCGCCGATCAGCAGCGTCACCGAGATCAGGTTGGCGAGCAGCGCGCCGCCCGACAGCGACACCACGGTGGCCATCACCTCGCCCTCGCTCGGCAGCCCGGCGACCTCGGTCGCCCACACCCAGTAGATCGACGCCGCCAGCAACTGGATCACGGCGACGATGCTCGTGGCCAGGTGCACGGCGCCGATGTGGGTGCGGTCGCCGAATTTCAGCGTCATCGCGATCAGGTTGACCACCACCGCCGCGGCCAGCTCGAACTCGTGATGGTGCTTGGGGTTGTCAATCTCGCCGATGAAAAAGCCGAAGTTCAGCGTGCACGCCAGGATCACGAAGGCGCCGAAGATCACTTTCTCGAGGTTCACGGGGTCTCCTTGCCGGCGGGGATGCGAACGGCGATGGTAGAAGACCCGGGCGCCTGCCCGACGCCGCTCGGGCGGCGCCGGAGCGGCTTGGCGCGACTCGGACCGGCTCTGTGTCCGACCTCGGGCCGCGGGCCGCCTACTGCGGCTGCCAGCCGCTGCGGCGGATGATGCGCGCCCAGGCGGTCGAGTAGGCGCGCTCGCGGCTTTCGATCTGCGCCTGCGGCATGAACTGCACCGCCAGACCCCAGCCGGTGAGCTTGTCGCGCGTGTCCGGCTGCGCGATCACGCGCGCCAGCGCGCCGGCGAAGCGGTCGAGCTCTGCTTTCGGCGTACCGGCCGGCGCGAAGAAGGCGTAGTACGGCACGTCCTCGAAGCCGGCCAACCCGAGTTCGGCGAAGGTCGGCACCTCGGGCAGCGCGCTCTGGCGCTGCGCGCCGAGCACGGCGAGCACGCGCAGCCGGCCGGCGCGGTGCGGCTCGAGCAGCTCGGGCATCGAGGCGATCGCCGCCGGGATCTGGCCGCCGAACAGATCGCCGAGCATCGGCGCGCTGCCGCGGTAGGGCGCGGCCACGAGATCGAGGTCGAAGCGGCCGCCGATCTCGCGCACCAGGAACTCGGGCACCGACGCCGGCGCCGGCACGCCGATTGCCGAGCGGCCGCCCGGCTGCTTGCGCACCCAGTCGACGTAGTCGGCGAAGCTCTTCGGCGGCAGCGCCGCCGTCACCGCAAGCGCGTTGACGAAGGTGGCGAAGCCGGCGACGTGGACGAAGTCGCGCGCCGGATCGAAGCCCGGGTTCTTGACCACCAGCGGCACGATGCTGATCGTGTGATCGTGCGACAGCAGGTAGGTCGTGCCGTCGGGCGCCGCCGCCTTGAGCGCTTGCGCCGCCAGTTGGCCGCCCGCGCCCGGCCGGTTCTCGACGATCACCGGCGCGCCCAGTTCCGCCTTGAGTCGCTCGGCCAGCGTGCGCGCGATCGCATCCGTGCCGCCGCCGGCGGGAAAGCCGACCAAGACACGGATCGTCCGGACGTCGGCCGCCGCCGGCGCGACCAGCAACGCGGCGAGCAGCAAAGCGGCCAATGCGCGCAGGGCGGGCGCGAGGGTGAAGCCGGGCATGACTCCTCCGGGAAAGTCGTCAAGGCAGTCGGAAGCAGGAGATTATCGGCTCGCGAGCGCGCATCGAATCCACAGCGCTCAGCCCGTGGCTAGCGGCGCCGCGGACTGCGGCGCCGACGCGCTGCCGGCAAGCACTTCACCGCGGCCGCCGGACCTGCGTTCCCGGCGAGCGAGCGCGAACGGGGTGGCAACACAGTGCCGGCGGCAGACAGTCAGACAGTCGGCCCGCGACCGACAGGACGGCCGCGGCGACTCAGGGAAACGCCGGCATCGACGGCTCGATGCCACGGTCGATGGCGCCGGGGTGGCGCTTCTTCAGCATGGCCTCGATCTCGTCGACGCGACTGGCGGGTATGTCGACCATCAGCAGGATCTTGCCGTCTTCGATGTCCCTCTCGAAGGGCTTGAGCTTGATGTTCGGCGTCGACAGCCCGATCATCGTCGAACACCAGGCGCCGAAGGCGAGCCCTCCGAGCGTGGTGAGAAGAAAGGTGCCGGCGTCGAAGGTGAACGGGCCGATCGGATTCAGCTTCAGGTAGATGCCGAGCAGCATCCCGCCGATCGCACCAAGCCCGGCACCGAGGAAGAGCGCGTGGCGGACGTCGGACTTCTGCAGTTGACTCGCTTCGTGCAGACCGCCGAGCGACATGCCCCGCTTGCCGAGGAAGTGCATGTGGCGATCCTCGATGCGCGCCAACAGCAGGTCGTTGGCGGTCTGGATCGCATCGGCGAGATCGGGCAGAACGACGTACAGGCGTCGCCTCATTGCACCTCCTCGTGCGGCATCCGTGGTCTTGCCGCACCGACTGGCGTGTACATATAGGAGCGCGTCCTGGCAGTGTCAAGCGTGACTTGCGGATGAGCGGGATCCGGCGTCGCCTCCTTGCCCCCTGCCTGCTGCGACGCGCCATCGACTCAAGCGGGCGCTGCGGCGCGTCAACACAGGCAGCGAGAGCCCGACACGCAGGCGCTCGCGGCGCGGTGGCCATCGGCTCAACGTGGCATGGACGCCGGCATCGCTTCGGTCAAGAATGCCGTGCTGCTCGACGGAGTATTTCGTAGTCTGCAGTGCGCAACCAGTCAGGGGGTGCCATGGCAATCGCCGTCGCATTGGTCGTCCTGATCGGCGCCTCCCTGCTGTTTCACTTTTTGGTTCATCCGACTATTTCGGGGGTTGATTTACGCTGTCGCGCACGGCTTGCAGGA
>JBBIST010000034.1:0-29781 GCA_037441125.1 Burkholderiales bacterium | reverse complement strand
GGCGCGGCCTCGGCGCGCGGCGTGCGCCGGCGCGCGAGCGCCGCCAGCAGCGCGCCGCGCGCCAGGCTGCCATGACGGCGCTCGAGTTCGGCCAGGCGCGGGAAGGCGGCGTCGACCGACAGCCGCTGCGGGTCGCCGGCGTAGATGCCGCCGACGAGAGGCTCGACCGCGTAGTCGAGCAACTCCGCACCGAGGTGGCGGCGCACGAAGTCTGCGACGCTTTGCTCGCCGGCATCGACGCGGTGGCCGAGGAAGGGCTCGCGCAGCAGCGCCAGCTTGGCGCGCCAGCTCCACAGCGGCGTGGCGACGAACGACAGCGGCCCGGACGGCACGGCGTGCAGGCAGCCGGCGCGCAGCAGGTAGCGGCGCGCCGCCTGCGCGCGCGCGTTAAGGCGCAGCGCGTCGAGGCCCAGCTCGCGCAGCAGCGCGCCGACCTCCGCACTGGTGTCCATGGCGCTGTTCGGCCCCAGTTCGCACAGCGCTTCGCCGTCATCGAGCGCCAGCCGGCGCGTGCCGATCACGCCGCCGGCGCGCGGCGCGGCCTCAAGCACGGTCACCGACCGCCCGCGGCGAGTCAGCCAGTAGGCCGCCGTCAGGCCCGTGAGGCCGGCTCCGACCACGATCACATCGCTGTCACCTTCGCTCATTGCCCGCCCCTCCTGTCGGCTTCAACGCACACAGTTGACCGTCGAACTTCTCGTTGCGACGCACACCGTCGCTACGCGAAGTCAGCTCGGTGCAATCTCCGCCCCCCTCCGTGGTCGGCCAGGGCCTCGAACTTCAGTCGGCTCTCCATAGGGAAACACCAGTCAACCCCTCGCTTCCACACCGATCAGCGAGAGTTTGGCTCGCGAATCAAACCGGCTTGGGTCCGGAGTGTTCATCTCGCTACCCCTTGCGAGGTAACGACGTCTCTCGATTGATGGTCGTCAATCGGAGGGATGCGAGTCACTCGAATACTTCGGTTGTCTGTTCGACAACACTGCGTCGCAGCATCATGAACCTCTCCGGGATCGCCGTCCTTGCTGCTCCGCAAAGCGTCGAGTCGGTCGCAAACGCGCTGGCGGCATTGCCGGGAATCCAGGTGCACCAAGTCGATGCGGCCAGTGGCCGAATCGTGCTCGTGCAGGAAGCGGCCGAAATCGCCGCCGAGGTCGACGGCTTTCGCGCCGTCCAGCGCACGCCTGGCGTGATCAGCGCCGATCTCATCTGCCACTACTTCGGCGAACAGCCGACCTCAGAACCCGACCTGGCGCGCGTGCTCGCGCGACTGGACGCAACCCTTCGCTGCGAGCAGCCGCAAGACGACTGCGCCGCCGATCACGACCTCCACCACAGGGGAAGCCAATGACAAGCCTGAGCCGCCGCGAGCTACTGAAGTCCAGCATCGCCGCCACCACCGCCGCCGCCGTCGGCCTGCCGGTTTCGGAGAGCGCGCGCGCGCAGGCCGCGGCAGCGCAGGCCGGCTGGCGCTGGGACAAGGGCGTGTGCCGGATGTGCGGCACCGGCTGCGGCATCCAGGTCGCCACCACCGGCGGCAAGGTGGTCGCGACCAAAGGCGATCCGGACGCGCCGGTCAACCGCGGCCTGAACTGCATCAAGGGCTATTTCAACGGCAAGATCGCCTACGCCACCGACCGGCTGACGCAGCCGCTGATGCGGATGCGCGACGGCAAGTTCGACAAGCGCGGCCGCTTCGTTCCGGTGACCTGGGAGCAGGCGCTCGACGAGATGGAGCGGCAGTTTCGCCGCCACTACCAGGCCAAGGGCCCGACCGGGGTGGCCTTCATCGGCTCCGGCCAGCAGACGATCGAGGAAGGCTACGCCAGCGTCAAGCTGTGGAAGGGCGGCCTGCGCAGCAACCACATCGACCCGAACTCGCGCCTGTGCATGCCGTCGGCGGTGGCCGGCATGTTGCAGGTGTTCGGCATCGACCAGCCGGCCAACGTCTACGAGGACATCGAGCTGGCCGACACCATCGTGCTGTGCGGCGCCAACATGGCCGAGGCGCACCCGGTGCTGTGGTCGCGCGTGACCGACCGCAAGCTCACGCACAAGCCGACGCGCATCTTCAACATCACCACCTACGCCAACATGTCGTCGGACATCGCCGACGTCGACCTCGTGATCAGCCCGAACGGCGACCTGGCGGTGATGAACTACCTGGCGCGCGAGATCGTCGAGCGCAACGCGGTCAACTGGGATTTCGTCAACAAGCACTGCGTGTTCGCCACCGGCCCGGTCGACATCGGCTACGGCCTGCGCCCGACCGACAAGTTCTCGTTCCCGGCCGAGCGCGACACGCTCGCCAAGGAGCACGAGATCACGCTCAGCCGCGCCGAGGCGATCGGCCAGCGCCGGCAGGCCGGACTGAAGGTGCCGCAGCGCGACCGCGGCGCGCCCGGCCGCCACTGGCAGATGAGCTTCGACGAGTACAAGAAGGGGCTCGCGCCCTACACACTCGACTTCGTCGCCGAGGTCGCCAAGGGCGATCCGGACGAGTCGCTCGACAGCTTCCGCACCAAGCTGCGCCAGTTGGCCGACGTCTACTGCGACAAGTCGCGCAACATCGTGACCTTCTGGACCATGGGCGCCAACCAGCACCAGCGCGGCGTCTGGGTCAACACCCAGCTTCTGGCGCTGCACCTGCTGCTCGGCAAGCACGGCATCCCCGGCAATGGCGGCTTCTCGCTCACCGGCCAGCCGTCGGCCTGCGGCACCGCGCGCGACGTCGGCACCTTCGCGCACCGGCTGCCGGCCGGCATGGTGGTCGACAACCCCGCGCATCGCGCCCGCACCGAGAAGCTCTGGAACCTGCCGGCGCGCACGCTCAACCCGCGCGTCGGCGCCGACCAGATGGCGATCATGCAGGGCATCCAGGAGGGCACGATCGGCTTCGTCTGGGTGCAGGTCACGAACCCGTTCCAGTCGACGCCGAACCTCAACCACTGGCTGCGCGGCGCGCGCGAGCAGGACAACTTCATCGTCGTCGCCGACATCTATCCGACCGTCTCCGGACAGGTCGCCGACCTGGTGCTGCCGGCCGCGTACATGCTGGAGAAGTGGGGCATGTACGGCAACGCCGAGCGGCGCACGCAGGTCTGGCGCCAGCAGGTCGATCCGCCCGGCCAGGCGCGAACCGACGTGTGGATGATGCTCGAGTTCTCCAAGCGCCTGCGCCTGCGCGACGTCTGGAGCGAGAAGAAGATCCCCGGGTTGAAGGTCGAGGGATTCCCGGACGGCACCCTGCCCGACGTGCTGGCCGAGGCCGGCAAGATGGGCTACACGGCCGACACCACGCTCTACGAGGTGCTGTTCGCGCGACCGGAACTGCGCAAGGTGGCCTGGCCCGACCCGGTCGCCGGCGGGCGTGCCAACGCCACCGTGAGCGCGCTGGGCGAGAAGTGGTTCGTCGAGAAGGCGCTGTTCGAGGAGTTCCGCCAGTTCATGGTCAACTTCCAGCACGATCTGGCGCCCTACGACGTCTACTACGGCGAACGCGTACGCGGCCTGCGCTGGCCGGTCATGCTGCGCGACGGTCGCTGGCAGGAGACGCGCTGGCGCTTCTCCGAGGGCAACGACCCCTACGTCAAGGCCGGCGAGGGCTTCAACTTCTACGGTCCGGCGTTCAAGGCGATCCCGGTCGGCAACATCGACGGAGTCACCGACCCGAAGCCGGTCCCGCTGCCGGGCAAGGCCAAGATCTTCTTCCGCCCGTACGCGGCGCCGGTCGAGCAACCGGACGCCAACTACGACCTCTGGCTGACCACCGGCCGCATCCTCGAGCACTGGCACACCGGTTCGATGACGCGCCGCGTGCCCGAGCTGCACCGGGCGCAGCCGGCGGTGGTCCTGTACATGCACCCCGAGGACGCCAAGCGCCGCAACCTCAGGCGCAACGATGTCGCCTGGATCGAGTCGCGCCGCGGCAAGGTCAAGATCCTGATCGAGACCGCCGGCCGCAACCGGGTGCCGCGCGGCACCGTGTCGGCAGCGTTCTTCGACGAGAACGTGCTGATCAACAAGCTGGTGCTCGATGCGCTCGACCCGATCTCGCGCGAGCCCGACTACAAGAAGTGCGCGTGCAAGGTCTACCGCGCGTGAGGACGGACTCGGGATTCCGGATGCGGGACTCGGGATGACGCCCTGATGCCCTCCCCACGCGGGGAGGGCTGTGAGGGGGCCGAATGTCCACCGACCGTCGTGACTTTCTGATACGCGGCACGCAGACCGTGGCGGTCGCCGCCTGCGGCGGCCTGCTGTGGAACGCGCTGCTGTCGCAGCAGGCGGCCGAAGCCGCAGCGCCGCTGCGACCACCGGGGGCACTGCCGGAGCGCGACTTCGCCGCCACCTGCATCAAGTGCGGCCAGTGTGTGGTCGCGTGCCCGTACCGCACCTTGCACTTGGCGCGACCGGGCGAGCCGGCGGTCACCGGCACGCCGACCTTCGTGCCGCGCAAGGTGCCCTGCTTCATGTGCGCCGACATCCCCTGCACCCACGCCTGTCCGACCGGTGCACTCGACCGCGCGCTGCCGTCGATCGAGCAGGCGAAGATGGGTCTGGCGGTGGTCGACCCGGGCAGTTGCCTGTCCTGGCTCGGACTGCGCTGCGAAGTCTGCTACCGGGTCTGCCCGCTCAAGGGCAAGGCGATCTCGATCGTCCATCAGCCGCGGCAACTGAGCCCGCACGCGCTGTTCGTGCCGGTGATCGATGCCGCCGCCTGCACCGGCTGCGGCATCTGCGAGCAGCGCTGTCCGACCGAAGTCGCGGCGATCCGCATCGTCGACCCGAACCTGGTGCAGGGACGCGTCGGCGCCCACTATCGGCTGCCGGAGCGCATCGGCCCCGCCGGAGAAGCGGCGCCGCCGGCCGCTCCGGCCGCCGCCGGCAGCGCAGCGCCCGAGGCCGCGATCGATCACCTGAACCGGAAGGTGGGACAGTGAGCGACCCACGCGCGCCACTCGCCAGTGCTACCGGCGGTCGCGGCTCCGAACCGGAGCGCGCGGCCGAGCTTGCGCCCGCTGCGCGCGCCCACCCGGACGGCGCGGCCGCGCGCCCGGTGCGCCACTTCACGGCGCCGACCACCTTCGGCGGCCGCCTGCGCGTGCTGCGCTTCTCGCTCGCGCGCCGCGCGGTGCAGTTCGGCGTGCTGCTGATGTTCTTCGGCACGCTGCACTGGGGCTGGACCGTGTTCGGCCAGCCGCTGCTCGCCGGCAATCTGTCGGCCTCGACGCTCGTCGGCGTGGTGCCGCTGGCCGACCCCTTCGCCGTCGTGCAGATGCTGGTCGCCGGTCACTGGCTGGCCGCCGAGGTGATGATCGGCGCCGCGCTGGTGCTGCTGCTGTACGTCGCTTTGGGCGGACGCGTGTTCTGCGGCTGGGTGTGCCCGATGAACGCGGTCACCGACGCCGCCGCCTGGCTGCGCGCGCGCCTGGGCGTGGGCGCCGATCTGGTGCACGTCAATGCGCGCAGCCGCTACGTGCTGCTCGGCATGGCGCTGGCGCTGAGTGCCGCCACCGGCGTGGCGGCCTTCGACTGGTTGAGTCCGGTGTCGATGCTGCCGCGCGAGTTGCTGTTCGGCGTCGGGCTCGGATTGACCGCCGCGCTCGGCATCTTCCTGTTCGACGCCTTCGTCGTGAAGCACGGCTGGTGCGGCCACCTGTGCCCGCTGGGCGCGTTCTGGTCGCTGGTCGGTCGCGCCGGCCAGGTGCGCGTCGCCTTCGACGAGGCCAGTTGCACGCGCTGCGGCGACTGCGTCAAGGTCTGCCCCGAACCGCGCGTGCTCAATTTCCAGAACGCCGCTGCCGCCGGCATGGTGAGCGGCGGCGAGTGCACCAGTTGCGGCCGCTGCGTGGCGATCTGCCCCGAATCCAGCCTCGCCTTCGCCTTGCGCCTGCGCATCCGGCCGGCCGCTGCGCCTGCCTGGACCGATCCACCGACCTCCTTCAGGGAGAAGCCATGACGAACCGCCCGTTGCTCCGACTGCGCCTTGCGCGCCGCACCCTGACCGTGCTCGCCGTGGCCGCGCTCGCGGCCGGCTGCGCGACCGTGGCGTCGGTCGCCGACTACGAGTTCAGCCTGCGCGAGGGCGACGTGTTCGCGACGATCACGCCGGTGCCGTTCGCGTTCGAAGAGGACCCGAAAGTCACACCGCCGCTGCCGTCCTCGGGCATGCCGCCGATGATCACGCATACGGTCGAGGAGTTCCTGCCGGTGACCGTCGCGCGCAACGCCTGTCGCGACTGCCACGACCGGCCGGCGGCGATCGGCAAGCCGGTGGCCAAGGGGCGAGCGATGCCGGCTCCGGCCAGCCACTACGTGAAGGATGCCGCCACCGGCGCGCTGCGCCTGTCGGGCGCCATGTTCACCTGCATGGCGTGCCACGCGCCGCAGACCGGCGCTGCGCCGCTGGTCGTCAACGTATCGCCGTAGGACGGAGGCGCGCGGCGCCGGTCCAGGGCGCCGCCGCGCGCGCCTCGCAACCGCCGGTGGCGGCGGATGCGGCCGCGAGCGCCGGGCGGCCTGCGCCTCAGGGCCGGGAAAGCGAAAAGCGCGCCTTGGGCTCGATGCGCTCGAGCGCGGCCTGCAGTTGCTGGTGCTGCGTGCTGCCCGGCGGCAGCATCTTGAGCAGCCGTCCCCAGTATTCCTGCGCGCTGCGGAAGTCGCGCACCTCGACCGCGTAGCTGCCGGCCATCTCCAGCGCGCAGGGCGCGTTGGGGCTCAGCTCGAGCGCCTTGCCGATCAGTTCGCGCGGCCGGCCGGCGAGCGAGCCGCCTTGGCTCATGCCGAGCGCGTCGGCCAGTTCGCACCAGATCATCGGGTCGCGCGCCACCTTGGGCGCGACCGCCAGCGCGCGCTCGTAGGCGACCGCGGCCGGCTCGAACTGGCTGGCGTTCATGCGCGCGCGCGCCAGCATCACCCAGGCGCGGCCATCGTCGGGCGAGGCGAGCACATGCGCTTCGAGCTGCGCCAGCATCGCCAGCGGCGCGCTGCCGGCAACCGCCGATGCGGTGCCGGCGCCGGCGCCTGCGACCTCGGCCATCACCCCGCGCTCTTCCCGACCGGTACCGCTCAGGTGCGGGCTGCCGAACACCAGATACAGCGGCACCGCCACCACCGGCAGCGCGATCGCAGCCAGCAGCAGCGGCGTGCGGCTGCGGCGCACGCCGCCGGCAGGGTCGTCGGCCACCACCTCCAGCAGGGCACGCCGTTGCAGCTCTTCGCGCGCGGCCTCGAACTCCTGCGCGCCGAGCTGCCCGCAGTCGCGCTCGCGCTCGAGCTCGCTCAGGCGCTGCGCGAGCAGCGCCGAGTTCAGCGCCGCGCGCGAGGTCGAAGCACCGGAACGCCGGCGCAGCGCGAGCAGGACGAAGGCCATCGCGGCGACAACCATCGCGCCGGCAGCGACGAGAAACAGCGGATCCATGGCAATGGCACCTACGTTGTCAATTCTGGCGATGCGAAAAGCGCGAAGACCGACGCGCCGCTTGCACGACGCGCCGGTCTCCCCCTTGCTGATCTAGAACCGGCCGCCGGGGCCGTAGAGCCCCGGCGGGTCGGCCACTGCGAAGCCTACTTGGCTGGCGCGGCCGGGGCCGGCGCAGCCGCCGCAGCCGGAGCGAACAGCACCTTGCGCCGCTCGGCCATGGCGTCGTCGAGGATCTTGATGCCCTCCTGCGACACGATCATCGACCGGTTGAGCGAGCCGATCGCCTTGTCCGGGTTGTGGAAGGCATGGCCGTTGGAGGCGGTCCACCACTCCCAGTGCATGTGCGCCAGCGTGTGGCGCTCGCGCACCTGGTTCAGCACCGGCTCAGCGACGCCGAGGTTGCGCGCTTCCTCGAACTTGTCGATCAGCCGCACCAGCCAGAACTCGGCCTTGCGCGTCTTGCCCTGGACCCGGTTGTGCAACGACTCGATCACGTACTCGGCCTGCTTCTCGCTCCAGCCCGAGTGGCAGGTCAGGCAGGTTTCGCGCAGGTACTGCCGTGGCGAGACCGAGAAGTGCGAGGTGTAGGTCCGGCCGGTCTTCGGATCCTTCATCTTCGGCATGTGGCACTGGTGGCATTCGACGCCGGCCCGCTGGTGCGCGGAACCGTAGTAGTTCTCGACGTCGGGATGCTGGTTCTTGATCAGCAGCGCGCCGGTGATGCCGTGCCGGAAGTCGCGGAAGTTCAGCGCCGTGTAGAAGTCGAGCGTGCCCTGCACGTCCTTGTACGGGAACGTGTTGCTGCGACGATCGGCAGTCGTGAACGGCGTGCCGTCCAGGTTCAGGCCCGGGTTGCCGATGTACTCGACGTGGCACTGGCCGCACTGCAGCTTGGTGTCGTGACGCGACAGGGTGGCGATCTTGCGCGTGAAGCCGCGCACACCGAGTTCATGCACCTCGACCTTCGGCGCCCGCTTGTCGGCGTGGAACAGCGTGTCCTTCTCCGGCCGCGTGATCGCCTGGATCAGCGCGTCGCGAATGATCCGCGGGCCGGCCGAGTGCGGGTCGTGGCAGAAGATGCAGTTTCTCGCGTGGTTGACGTGCTTGACCAGTTCGACCACGCGCGAGGTGCGGCTCCAGGTCGCTCCCGGCACCGGATCGCCCATGTAGGCCCAGTCGAGGATCAGGTCAGCCGACTTGCAGGTCCAGCACATCGGATTGGCGGCAGCCGCCGTGCCCGGCACGAACACCTTCTGGTCGGTGTTGTCGGGGAACCGATCCTCGATCACGTCCCAGACCTTGAAGTTGCCCTGCTTGGTCAGGTACTGCCAGCCTTCCTTGGGCTGGAAGCGGCCGCCGAAGGCGCGGTCAACCAGGAACTGATCGAGCACGGTGAAGGCGTGCGCGCGCCCTTTGTTGTGCTCGCGCGTGAACGGGTGCGGGGTCATCAGCTTTTCCCACGAGGGGTTCGGCGACAGCCCGGTCTGCAGCGACTTCTCCTTGCGCGCCGTGCTCTTGTAGTTCATGCGGAACTGGCTTTCGAACTGCAGCTTGTGGCACGAGCCGCAGACCGCCGAGTCCATGTTCGTGGTCGGCCGCACGCGACGGTTGGCCGAGTGCTCGGTCAGCTTGTCGTGACAGACGTTGCAGCCGACGTTCTTGTGCTTGCCGGTCTCGTAGAACGCCTTGATCGGCTGATGGCAATCCAGGCACGTCGTCGCGTCGAACGTGGCCTTCCTGCGCGCCGCCGGCGCCCCTTTGGTCGGCGCTGGCGCCACCGCTCGGGTCGCAGCCGGCGGTGCCGCCTTGGTGGCCGCAGGCGCGGCCTTGGTCGGCGCGGCGCTTTGCGCCAATGCCGTGCTGGCCGCCGCGTCGAGCAGCGCAACCGCCGACCCGATCACCGCGAACCTGCGAGCAAGATCCCACATTCGTCTTGCGCGGGACTCCATTTTCACCCCCTCAGTTAGGACTGCGCTTGAACCACGGCGCCGCTCCACTCACGGCGCACGGTGATCAATGTCGCAGTCGCTCAGGGACTGCCCTTGATTCGAGTCAACGTGGATAGGTTCCTACCACTGACGAGGTAGCCGTGAAGTAACGGACCCGGTGGCAAGCGGACGCCCGCATGTGGCCTCGGCGCCAACACCATCGCCTGTCACGCGCGCGTCGCGCGACTGTGCATCGGCATCACGATCGGCGCGGGAGAAGCACGAAGGGGCCGCGCGGGCCCCTTCGTGGTCGATGCGAGCCGCCGCGCAACGGCTACGGCAGCACGCGGTCGATCGTGATGCTGGCGTCGCGCGTGCCGAGCTTGACCGGCGCCGAAGCGCCTTCGAGATCGCCGCTGGCGGGCATCGGCTGGCCGCTCTTCGATACGCGTGCGCCGATGACCACCTCGCTTTGTCCGGACAGCTTGAAGTCCGGCGACATGCCCATCGAGTCGTCGAGCGTGAAACGCGCCGGCAGATCCTTGACCTGCACTGAGGTGATCGCCAGCGGCATGCGCGGCCCGCTGGCAGGGCGCGCATAGATGAACACGCGGTCGCTGGGCGATGCGCGCGCCAGCAGCGCCGGCGCCAAGTTCACGGTTCCGCCCACCGTCGTTGCCGAGCCCGCGGTCGCGCGGTCAGCACGCGCCGCGCGCGCCGCCTTGTGCACGTCGTCCTGCGGCATCTGCGCCGATCCGGCCGCCGGCGCGCGCGCCACCTGCGCCGGCATCCCGCCGCGGCTGCGCGCCTCGGCGATCGACCCGGCCAGGTTCTGCGCCAGCGGCGACTCGGCCGGCAACTGCCGGTACAGCGCCTCCCAGTGGCTGACCGCGAGCCGGTAGTTGCTCTGCTCGAAGGCGTCGGTGCCGGCCATCGCCAGCGCCTTCCATTGCGTCGGGTCGAGCTGCAGCGCGCGCGCAATCAGCTCGCGCGGCTTGCCCTCGAAGTTGCGGCCGTTCGCCATCGCCAGCGCGTCGGCATAGTCGGCGAGCAATGCCGGATCGTCCGGGATCAGCTTCGCCAGACGCTCGAACGCGGCGGCCGCCTCGGTGAAGCGGCGCATCTGGTAGTACGAGCGCGCCAGCGTCGCCCAGCCGCTGACGTTGTCGGGCTCGCGCTCGAGCCGATCGCGCAGCGCCACCACCATCTGCTGCAGCTGCTCGCCGCTCATGTGGCCGTCGCCCGGATCGCGGCTGGCGGCCTGCAGTCCGGGATCGAAGGCCGCCGGGTCGCCGTACTGGCTGTAGAAGCCGGCCGCCGCCAGCGGCAGCAGGATCGCCAAGGCGATCGCCGGTGCGCGCTGGCGCCGCGACGGTGCCGACGGCTCCGCCTGGGCCAGAGCGACGTCCTCGAGCACGCGCCGCTCGACCTCGGCGCGGATCTCGGCGTACTGATCCGGGCCGATCGCGCCGCGCGCATGATCGGCGTCGAGCTCGACCAGTTGGTCGTTGAGCACGCCGACGTTGGCGCGCACGCGGTCGATGTCGCGTCCGGCGCGCACGCGCAGCAGCGGCAGCAAGACGAAGGCGATCGCCAGCGCGGTCAGGATGGTCGCGATCAAGAGAAACCAGGTCACTTCGCACTCTCCCCACTGCGCAACAGCTCGGCCGCGCGCGCACGATCAGACTCGCTCAGCGGTTCCTGCGCCGCGAGCTCGCGGCGCGTGCGCAGGACGCGGAAAGCGATGAAGGCGCCGAGCGCGAGCAGCGCGAAGGGCCCGAACCACAGCACCGCGGTCGAGGCGCGCAGCGGCGGCCGGAACAGCACGAAGTCGCCGTAGCGCGCGGTCATGAAGGCGGTGATCTCCTCGTCGCTGCGCCCGGCGGCGACCTGCTCGCGCAGCACCTCGCGCAGTTCGACCGCGAGCGGCGCGTTGGACTTGGCGATCGACTCGTTCTGGCACACGAGGCAACGCAGGTTCTGCGCCAGCTCGTACTCGCGGCGCGAGACGATCGGGTCGTCGAGAGTGAAACGGGCGGTCGAGCCGGCCTCGGTCACCGACTGCTGCGCGCCCGCCGGCTCGCTCGTGGCGGCGAGAGTGGCCGCGAGCAGCAAAGCGGCAAGAAGGAAGAACGATCTCATTGCTTGGCCTGCAGCTTGCGCACCAGCGGGATGATCCGGTCGCGCATCACCTCCGGCGTCACCGGGCCGATGTGCTTGTGGCGGATCACGCCGTGGCGGTCGATGACGAAGGTCTCGGGCACGCCGTAGACGCCGAAGTCGATCCCGGTGCGACCGTCGTTGTCGATCACCGACACCAGGTAGGGATCGCCGAGTTCGGCCAGCCAGCGGCGCGCCGCCTCGGGCGCGTCCTTGTAGTTGAGGCCGACGATCGGCACCAGCTTTTGCGCCGCCAGGTCGTTGAACAGCGGGTGCTCGAGCCGGCACGGCGCGCACCAGCTCGCCCACACGTTCATGATCCACACCTGACCGAGCAGGTCCTTGCTTGTGAACGGCGCCTTGTCGTGCAGCGCCGGCAGCGTGAACAGCGGCGCCGGCTTGCCGATCAGAGGCGACGGCACCTCGCGCGGGTTCAGCCACAGGCCGCGCAGCAGGAACACCGCCAGCACGAAGAACAGTGCCAGCGGGATCAGGAACAACGCCACCCGCTTCAGGGGCGCATCACCGGTCATGTTCGTGCGCGCGGTGGGCGACTGCATCGCCGCTGCCTCAGGCCGTGGCGCCGGCGGCACGCGCCGGCGCGACTTCTTCGCGCCGCGCCAGGACGCGATAGCGGCGGTCCGAGATCGACAGGAAGCCGCCCAAAGCCATCAGCGCGCAGCCGCCCCAGATCCAGGTCACGAAGGGCTTGTAGTAGACGCGCGCGGTCCAGGTACCCTTGTCGTCGATCGGCTCGCCGAGCGACACGTAGACGTCGCCGATGATGCTGGTGCGGATCGCCGCCTCGGTCATCGGCATCTCCGATTCGCGCGCGAAGTAGATCCGCTTCTCGGGCCTGAGCGTGTCGATGATCTCGCCGCTCCGGTACAGCGAGAAGTCGCCCTTCGTGCTGCGGAAGTTGGGGCCGATCACCTCCTGCACGCCGTTGAAGCGGAACTTGAACTCGTCGACGGTCACGTACTCGCCCGGCGCCACCTTGACGTCGCGTTCGACCTCGAAGCTGCGCACCGAGGTCACGCCGACGATGAACACCGCCACCCCGAGGTGCGCGACCACCATGCCCCACCAGCCGCGCGGCTGCGCGCCGAGCCGGGCCAGCAGGCCGCCCTGTGCGTGGCGGATCTGGTGGCGGATCATCTGGATCGTCGTCACCACGATCCACACCGCCAGCCAGTAGCCGAAGGCGGCCATCGGCGACCAGGTCTTCTGGCGGTCGATCGCGCCGGCAAACGGCAGCAGCAGCGCGATCACGAGCGAGATCACGAGCGCCCAGCGCAGCCGCACCCACAGGTCGGGCAGTTCGGCCTTCTTCCAGCGCGCGATCGGCCCCACTCCCATGAGGAAGATCAGCGGCGCCATCACGGGCACGAACACCGCCTCGAAGTACGGCGGGCCGACCGAAATCTTGCCCATGCCGAGCGCGTCGAGGAACAGCGGATAGAGCGTGCCGAGCAGCACGGTGCCGGTGGCGACCGCGAACAGCACGTTGTTACCGAGCAGCATCGACTCGCGCGACACCGGTGCGAACGATCCGCCGAGGCCGACGCGCGGCGCACGCCAGGCGAACAGCGCCAGCGACGAGCCGATCACCAGCACCAGGAACATCAGGATGAACACGCCGCGCTCGGGGTCGGTGGCGAAGGCGTGCACGCTGGTCAGCACGCCCGAGCGCACGAGGAAGGTGCCGAGCAGCGACAGCGAGAAGGCGAAGATCGCCAGCAGCACGGTCCAGGCCTTGAAGGTGCCGCGCTTCTCGGTCACCGCCAGCGAGTGGATCAGCGCCGTGCCCACCAGCCAGGGCATGAACGAGGCGTTCTCGACCGGATCCCAGAACCACCAGCCGCCCCAGCCCAGCTCGTAGTACGCCCACCAGGAACCGAGCGCGTTGCCGAGCGTGAGGAAACACCAGGCGGCGATTGCCCACGGCCGCGACCAGCGCGCCCAGGCGGCGTCGAGCTTGCCGCTCAACAGCGCCGCGATCGCGAAGGCGAACGCCACCGAGAAGCCGACGTAGCCCATGTAGAGCAGCGGCGGGTGCAGGACCATGCCGATGTCCTGCAGCAGCGGATTGAGGTCGCGACCTTCGAGCGCCGCCGGGAACAGGCGGTCGAAGGGGTCGGAGGTCATGAGCGTGAACGAGATGAAGCCGACCGTGACCAGGCCCATCACGCCGAGCACGCGCGCGACCATCTCTTCCGGCAGGTGGCGGCTGAAGTAGGCGACCGCAGCGGCCCAGCCGGTCAGCATGAAGATCCACAGCACCAGCGAGCCTTCGTGCGAGCCCCACGAAGCGGTGACTTTGTAGATGGTCGGCAGCAGCGTGTTGCTGTTCTGCGCCACGTTGATCACCGAAAAGTCGTCGGTGACGAAGGCATAGATCAGGCAGCCCCAGGCGACGGCCACGAACGCGAACATGCCGTAGGCGGCCGGCCGCGCCACCGCCATCCACTCGCGCACACCCTTGTAGGCGCCGATGATCGGCAGCGTGCCCAGCACGAGCGCCAGCAGCAGCGCCAGCACCATCGCGAAGTGGCCAAGTTCTGGAACCATCGGGAACCTCTCTTCTTCGGCTCAGGGTGTTCGGAATCGAACGGTCAGACTGCGATCTGGCATGGGCGCGGCCGGCGGCGCCTAACCGCCGCGCCGGGTCGGAGGCCGGCACGCGCGGCGGATCGATCCCGCCCCGCGCGCCGCGGGCGTTGGCTGCGACCCATCTACTTGCCGTAGCCGGCCGCCGTGGGCTTGCCGCCGTAAGTGTCGCCGCCGCTCACGCTGCGCTGCGCCTTGTGCGCCTGCTCGATCGCGAACGCCGCCTCCGGCGGCATGTAGGTCTCGTCGTGGCGCGCCAGCACCTGGCTGGCGCGGAACACGCCGTCGGTGCCGAGTTTGCCATTGGCGACCACGCCCTGTCCCTCGCGGAACAGGTCGGGCAGGATACCGGTGTACTTGACCGGGATCGCGTGCGCAGTGTCGGTGACCTTGAAGTACACGTCGACGCCGTTGCGCTGCACGCTGCCGACCTCGACCAGGCCGCCGATGCGGAACGTGCGCTCCTTCGGCGCCTTGGCGGCGACCACGTCCGAAGGCGAAAAGAAGAACACCAGGTTGTCGCGGAACGCCGACAGGACGAACGAGGTGGCGATGCCGATCACCGCCACCGCGCCGACGATCAGGACCAGTCGCTTGTGTCGCGGCTTGAGCGTCATCTCACGCCCCCTTGCGCATCGAGTCGCGTTCGGCCTGGCTGCGCGCCGCCTTCAGCGCGCCGCGCTGGCGCGCGCGCACGAGCAAGATCTCGGCCACGATCGCCGCCGCCACCATCGCATACGCGCCCCAGACGAAAGGCGCGTAGCCGCCCATGTTGAGAAAGTTCTCGACACTGCCCCACTGCATGGCCACTCCCCCGCAGGATTAAAACGGTCCGCTGCCCGGTCGCGCGCGCCTCAGCGCGCGCCGCCGCTCGCCAGGTCGGCCACCCACTGGCTGCGCTTCTCGCGTTCAAGGATCAGCGCCCGCAGACGGGTGAGCGACATCGCGATCGAGTAGAACCAGAAGGCGAACACCATGACCAGCACGCCGACCAGCATGATCGTCGCCATCGTCGTGCCGCCGGGCCGGATGCTCGCGCCCTGATGCAGCGTGTTCCACCACTGGACCGAGAAGTAGATGATCGGCACGTTGACCACGCCCACCAGCGCCAGCACCGCCGAGGCCTTGTCGGCGCGGCGCGGATCGTCGATCGCCGCCTGCAGCGCGAGGAAGCCCAGGTACAGGAACAGCAGGATCAGGGTCGAGGTCAGGCGCGCGTCCCAGACCCAGTAGGCGCCCCAGGTCGGACGGCCCCACAGGGCCCCCGACCACAGCGCCAGGAACGCCATGATCGCGCCGGTGGGCGCGATCGCGCTAGCCATCAGCGACGACAGGCGCGTGTTGAACGCCAGCCCGATGCCGGCCCAGAACGCCATCACCAGGTACAGGAACATCGCCATCCACGCCGACGGTACGTGGATAAAGATGATCCGGTAGGAGTCGCCCTGCTGGAAGTCGGTCGGCGCCATGAAAAAGCCGATGTACAGGCCGGCCACGCCGAGGATCGCGGCGAGCGCGTAGAACCACGGCGCCAGCCTGCCCGCGAGCGGATACACCAGATGCGGCGCGCTGTAGCGAAACAGGCTGAATCCGGCGGGTGCAGCGACTGTGTTCATGGGTCTCGAGCGGGTGGATGGGCGCCGGCGTCTGCGGTTCGCCGGGCAGCGCGGATTGTCCACGGCTGCGGGGCGCACTGTAACGACGGCGGTTACCGGATGATTGACCTCGGTCAGTCGGCCGCCGCGGGCCACGGCGGGCTTTGCCGCTGCCCACGGCCCGCCTTTGACCGGAGGTCTGGAAAAAGATTCCGCCCTCCTGGCCGTGGCATCGCGGCCCTAACGCCAGCGGGGTTGCGCGCCTATCTGGACGCTACTCCATCGAAATCCGCAGCGCCGCCGCCACCGCCCACGGCGCCAGCACGGCGGCGGCGAGCGAGATCGCGCCCAGCAGAAGCAGATGCCCCTGCGGCGAGACGCCGCCCGCAGTCGCTTCGACCGCGCCGGCGCCGAAGATCAACACCGGCACGTACAGCGGCAGCACGAGCAGCGTGATCAGCACGCCGCCGCCGCGCAGGCCGAGCGTCAGCGCCGCGCCGACGGCGCCGATCAGCGACAGCGCCGGCGTGCCGATCGCCAGCGAGACGACCAGGATCGCGGCGCTGTCGGCGTACAGGTCGAACATGATCGCCAGCAGCACCGACATCACGGTGATCGGCAGCCCGGTGACCAGCCAGTGCGCCGCGCACTTGGCGAGCACGAGCAGAGCCAGCGGCTCGCGCGTGAGCAGCATCTGCTCGAGCGAGCCGTCGGCGTAGTCGTTGGCGAACAGGCGCCCGAAGGACAGCAGCGCCGCCAGCAGCGCCGCCACCCAGATGATCCCCGGAGCGATCCGGCGCAGGGTCTCGGTCTCGGGGCCGACGCCGAGCGGCACCATGGTGACGACGACGAGGAAGAAGAGCAGCGTATTGGCGACGTCGGCGCGCTGGCGCAGCGCCAGCAGCAGGTCGCGCCGGATCACGGTGGTGAGCGTCATGCCGCCTGCCCCGCCTCGCTGTCGGCCGCCGCCGCCGGCGCACCGCCGGCCGGCGCCGACTCAAGCACGAGCCGCTCGACGCGGCCGTCGATCGGCACCTCCTGGTGCGTGGTCAGCACGACCAGGCCGTCGCGGCGCAGGTGCTGCGCGACCAGTGCCGACAGCGCCGCTACGCCGCGCACGTCGAGCGCGGTGAAGGGCTCGTCGAGCACCCAGACCGTCGCCGCCGCCGCCAGGAACAGGCGCGCCAGTGCCACGCGCCGCTTCTGCCCCTGCGACAGGTGGCGCGCCAGTTGCGCCTCGAAGCCACTCAAGCCCACCTGCTCGAGCGCGGCGCGCACTTCGCCGTGCGTGGCAGCGCGCCCGGCCAGCCCGGCGGCGAAGTAGACGTTCTCCTCGACCGTCAGGTCGTCTTTCACGCCGTTTTGGTGACCGACATAGGCGAGCGACTGCCAGTACTCCTCGCGCAGCGAGCGGATGTTCTCGCCGCCGAACCGCACCTCGCCCGCGGTCGGCTGCAGCAGGCCGCAGACGATGCGCTGCAGGCTCGTCTTGCCGGCGCCGTTCGGGCCGGCCACGTGCAGGCAGGTGCCACGGGCGACCGAGAAGTTGAGGTCGCTGAACAGCAGCCGCTCGCCGCGCTGGCATTCGAGGTCGATCGCTTGAAGCATCTGTGCGCAGAAGGAGGAGGCGGCGCCAGGTCGGGGCCGCGATTCGTCGCCGGCGCGGCAGCGCGCGCCGGCCGCGCTCGGGCACCGCCCGTGCCCTCCTGCGAGTTCCGATGCAGGCGCGCGGCGCAACGGCCGACGAGCGGCGCGCAAGGGTAAGCGAGGCGCGAGTTGATCACAACTTGAGCTTTACCTCGGACGTCTAGACGTCTATCCTGCACTGATGGAGAAAAGTTCGCGCAAGCGGCCAGGAGAAGTTCGCGATGCCATCGTTCGGGCGCTCGAGGCTCGGCCGCAGGGTGCAACCGTGGCCGAGATCACCGAAGACGTTGCGGCGTTGATCGGCGAGGTGCCACCGTCGTCGATCCGCTCCTACCTTCGGCTGAATACGCCGGCGTTGTTCGCGCGCATGGATCGCGCGCAGTACACGCTCAACGGCATCGAGTTCGAAGTCAAGCCGGCTGCGCGCTCGCGGCCGGCGGAGAGCTTTGCCTTCGGCCATGCGCGACTCGTGCTCGATGACTGCATCGCCTGGCTGGAGCGCCAGCCTGCGAACTCGATCCATGCGGTCGTTACCGATCCTCCGTACGGTCTGGTCGAGTACTCCGATGGCGAGCAGCAGAAGCTTCGCGCCGGCCGCGGCGGCGTGTGGCGGATTCCGCCGTCGTTCGATGGCGCAAAGCGTGCGCCGTTGCCGCGTTTCACGGTTCTGAAGCCGACCGATCTGGACGCGCTCGAGCAGTTCTTTCTCTCCTGGGCCCGGCGACTGGCCCGCGTGCTGGTGCCGGGCGCCAACGTGGTCGTTGCCAGCAACCCGCTGCTCTCGTACTTGGTGTCGGGCGCGCTCTCGCGCGCCGGATTGGAGCGGCGCGGCGAGATCGCGCGTCTCGTCATGACGATGCGCGGCGGCGATCGGCCCAAGCACGCGCACGTCGAGTTTGCCGACGTAAGTGTGATGCCGCGCTCGATGTGGGAGCCCTGGCTGATGTTCCGCAAGCCGATCGAGGGTCGGGTGCAAGACAACTTGCGCAAGTGGGGCACGGGGGGGTTTCGCCGGATTTCGGCCGACAAACCGTTCGGCGACGTGATCGAGTCAGCGCCGACGCGCGCTGCGGAACGCGCCGTTGCCCCGCATCCGAGCCTCAAGCCGCAGGCCTTTCTGCGCAAGCTCGTGCGCGGCGTCCTGCCGCTTGGCCGCGGCGTGGTGCTGGATCCCTTTGCCGGATCGGGTTCGACGCTGGCCGCGGCGGAGTACGTGGGCTACGAGAGCATCGGGATCGAGAAGGACGCCGCGTACTTCAAGTCCGCGGTCGAGGCCATTCCCAGGCTCGTCGCGCTTCGGATCAACGGCGATTAGGTGCGATAGATCCAGTTGCCCCGCAGTTTCGCGATGCCTTGAGCGTGCAGCGTCGCCGTACGCGTGCCGAGCTCGCCGCGCGGGTTCCTGCGAAAGTCGTCGATCGTCACTTCGCCCAGATAGACCTCGGTGAACGACAAAGGCGCGCGGTCGATCGCAGGTTCGGCCTCGTTGTCGACTCCATACACGAAAACGCACATCCATTGATTGCGGGCGCCGTGCGTATCGACGGCGCCGCCCGCCTTGCGCGTGGTCTTGATCTCGATGCCGTGCTCGCCGGCCTTAACCGCATTGTTCGGGTAACGGCCTCGCACGACCAGATCGGGATGTCCGTTGAAGTAGTTGTTGACGGTCAGTACCCGGGAGTGCTTTGCGAGGCTCGCCGTCAACATGTCGGAAAGCACGCCCGACATGATCGCGGGCCGCAGCATGTCGTCGAGGCGATCGAGCCCTTTCGCGACGAGGCCGGTGTTCACGTCGAAGAAGAAGTCGTAGACATCCTGCATCGCCAGCCGAAAGTCCTCGAGGCGCAACTCGAAGGGCAGCCGAGCCGCTGGGTTGAACTTGGCGGTGTCGATAACGCTTCGCTGTACCGGCACGGTCAGCCTTCCCACGCACTGTCACCGCCGCGTACGACAGCCGCGTTCGCCGACCTACCGCCAGCGCAACGTATAGCGCAGGCCGACGAAGGCTATGTCCTGCTGCTCGAGCATCGACACGATCGTGTTGTCGCCGAAGACGAAGGGCACGCCGGCGTGGCCGTAGGCCCAGTCGTTGAAGCGCGCCTTCTGGTAGAGCGCATCGAGGCGCAGCGACGAGCGCTCGCCGAGCGCGTACTGCCCGTACAGGCGCAGCTCGCTGCGGCGGAACAGGATCTGCGGCAGGCCGCCGGTGGCGTTGAGCAGCGCCACCAGCGCCGCGCTGGCGCTGCCGTCGAGGCTTTGCCCGTAGTCGCTGCGATCCTGCAGGTACGACAACACCGCGCCCAGATCGAGGCGCTCGCCCAGCTTGCCGTTCAGCCCCAGCCCGGCCGAGGTGTTGCGGTTGTCGAAGGCGAGCAGGTAGCCCTCGGGTCGCGCCTGGTCGAGCTGCTGGCGGCCGTAGGAGACATGGCCGTTGACGCTCCAGACCTCGGACAGCGAGTAGAAGGCATCGACGCTCGCGAGTTCGACCCGGCTGTCGCGCAGCGAGAAGCGGGTCGGCGTGTCGAAGCGGTCCTGGCCCGACTCGAGCGCCAGGTTCAGCGACAGGCGCTCGCTCGCCTGCCAGAGCGCGAACAGGCGCAGTTTGTCGCGCTCGCGGTCGGCCAGATGGGGGGCGAAGATCGCCGTGGCCGGCAGCCCGGTGGCCGGGTCGACCTCAGTGGCACCGCCGGTGGCGTTCGGACGCAACCAGGCCGAGCCGTCGCGGCGGGCGCTGCTCCAGACGATCGAGCCGCTGACGGTCTCGGTCATCTGCCGCCGCAGCTCGAGCCGATAGCCGAACTCCTCGGTCTCGCGCCGCAGCGCGCTGACACCGCGCACGACGTGCGTCGGCGTGAGCGCGCCGCGATCGATGAACTCGTAGTCGAGGCCGGCGCTGGCCGCCAGCCGGTACGGCAGGCGCAGTGTGGCCTGCACCTTGCCGCGGTTGCGCGTGCGCGATTCTCTGCGGTTGGTGGTCACGAGCGCGCCTTCGACCACGTAGCGCGCCAGCGGCGTGTCGTCGTCCCGCTCCTCGAAGCGCCAGTCGGCCGCGAGCGACAGACGCGGCAGCGGCCGCGTCGTGACGGCGACGTGCGCGAGCGAGGTATCGACGCGGGCGCCGAGGTGCGAGACGCCGGCCGGCGCCGAGGCGAGACCGGCGCCGGCGAAGTCCTGCTCCTGGCGCGCCATCGTGTAGGCGAAGCGGAAGCTGGCGCGCGTTGCGGCGGCAAACGCGTAGGTGCCGGTCAGGTCGAGCTGGTGCGCGTGGTTGTCGGGTGCGAGCGCCACCGGGCTCGCCAGTTGCGCCTGCAGGCCGGCCGCCAGCGGCAGCGGCGCGCCGAGAGGATTGTTGAGAACGCCGGGGATCGCCGGGCGCAGCGTGCCGTGATCGTTGCTGAAGAACGAGCCGTAGTAGCCGGCGCTTAACGTCAGGCGCTCGCCGCCATAGGTCAGTCGCGCCTGCGCCTGGCTGTGGCTGGCGCCGATCGGCTCGGGCACGAGCAGCACCGCCGAGCCGGTCTGGGTCGCGGTGGTCGGGCCGCAGCCGATCGCGAGCGAGGTCGGGCAACTGAAGCCGACGCCGAACAGGCGCGCGCCGTCGCGCGTCTCGCGCTCGAGGCGCGCCTCGAACGACAGCGTCGGGCTGATCCAGCGCGCGAACTCGGCGCCCAGGCCCTTGCGCCGTGTCTGCAGGTCGAGGCCGGCACCGCTGCCAGGGCCGCCGCCCAGGTGAACCACCTGCGGTGTGACTCTGCCGGCGCCGATCAGTCCGGTGTTGACCGTCAGCGGTTCGCGCCGCACCTGTTCGGCGTAGTCGGCGCCGATGCGCCAGCGGCCCTGGCGCTGCCACGACAGGCCGAGTTCGCGCGTGTCGAGCAGCAGGTTGCGGCCGACCACTTCGGCCCAGGTACCGGCGAGCGCGTCGCGCCGCAGGTAGCCGAAGTCGAGCAGGCCATGGGTACGATCGTCGCGCAGGCCGTTGTACAGGCCGAACAGCGCACGGTCGGCGGGATCGCCGGAGACCGCGGCGGCGCCGACGCTCAGATGGGCGTCGACAGTCGAGGTCTCTTCCTCGGCAGCGGCGGCACTGGCGAAGGCGCCGAGGACGGCGAGCGCGATCAGGCAGCGGTGCAGGCACGGGGCGAGCGGTTTCATCGTCTCTCCTGCATTCAGCGGAACAACTGGCTCGGTGCCGGGCTGAGCACCGACGGGTTGTTCGAACCGTGCACCTGCGTGTGGCAGTTCAGGCAACTGCGGCCCTGCCAGATGTTGACGACGTTGATCCCCGACGAGGTGCCGGTCACGGCCGGGCTCGACTGCCCGGGCGCGGCCGGCGGAAAGACGCCGCGCTGCCCGGCCAGGGCGCCGACGCCGCCGGCGACGTGCGGCGTATGGCACTGCGAGCACAGGATCGGCGCTCGCGCCTTGAGCATGCCGGCAATGGCGCTGCCGTGCGGCGCGTGGCAGATCGCGCAGTCCTCGACCGCCGGCTGGTGCTGGTGCACAAAGGGGCCACGCTTGTCGGCGTGGCAGGTGAAGCAGGTGTCGTTGACCGAGTCGCGCCGCACCAGGCTCGGGCCGGCCGAACCGTGCGGGTTGTGGCAGTCGCTGCAGGTCATCTTGCCTTCGGCCACCGGGTGGCGCGACGGCAGATGGGCGCGCGTGCGCTGCGCTTTGTGGCAGGTGTAGCAGACCTCGGCCTGAGTGGCCTTCGCCAGCACCTTGTCCTGGTTGACGTGCACCTTGTGGCAGTTGCTGCACGCGACCTCGGCCTGCGGGTGGGCGCTGCCGGTCCACAGCGCCTGGCGCACGTCCTTCTGATGGCAGGCGAGGCAGACCTGGCTTGCATCGGCCGCCGGCAGCGCCGCCGCGCCGACGAACGAACGCTCGGCCGGCGCGCGGCCGCGGCGCGCCACGTGCTCGGCGCTGGCGCCGTGGCAGGTGACGCAGGTCGGCGTGCGCGCGTCGGCCGCCATCGCGTGCGGAGTTCTGGCGTAGCGCTCGAAGTCTTCCGCGTGGCAGCGCAGGCAGGCCTTGGAAGCCGCTTCGTCGCGCGCCGCTGCGGCGTCGTTTGCGGCCGCGAACAGCGCCGCCAGTCCGATGCCGATCGCCGCCACCGCCGTGCCGATACGCATTGCCGCTCCTCCCGTCGTGCCGCGCGCCGCTGGTCTTCCCGTGCCGCTGTGCGCCGCGCCCGCCCCTAACGCATCCCGTGCACCACGTCCACACCCAGGCGCTGGCCGCTGGCGTGGCAGTCGTCGCAGGTCTCTCTCGGATCGAGCAGCCACTGGCCCTGGGTGCGACCGCCGAAGGTGGAGCCGCCGGCGCTGACCATGTGATCGATCGCCGCCGCCGAGTCGTGGCACGACGAACAGGTGGCCGCGCGCGGCGAGATCACGCGCCAGGCGAGCGGATTCATGTCGACCGTCAGCGGTGTGGCCGTGCCGGTGAGCGGCCGCGCCACGACCGAGCCGACCGTGCCCAAGTCGCGGCGCCAGGAGTCGTTGACGTGGCAGGCGTTGCAGCTCAGCCCGAGCGACGGGTAGGCGACTTCGGCGGCGTAGTTCTCGACCGTCGCGGCGAGCGGCGTACCGGCGGCAAACGAGATCGCGGTCGGATACGGAATCCACGCGGTGCCGAGCGGCGCCGCCGCCACCGTGCCGCTGGCGAAGCCGGTGGCGAGCAGCAGCCCGTCGATGCCGAAGGCGCCGATCACCGTGTTGCCGTGGGTGAACGGGTGCGTGCGGCGCGAGTTGCCGTGGATGCCGTGGATCATGCGCTTGAACGAGTAGTTCTCGCTCAGCGCCAGACCGTTGGTCATCACCGTGCTCGAGAAGCGGTTCGGGTCGTGACACAGCGCGCACGACTCCACGGTGTTGCGCGCACCGCCGTGGAAGGCCTCGGCCATCGTGTTCGAGCCGGTGGTCGTGCCGAGCGCGCCGTGGCAGACGTTGCACTTGGCGTTCGACACCACCTGGCGGCGCGGATTGAAGGCGCCCGAGAGCACGACGTCGCGGTAGCTGTGCTGGACGACGACGTTGATCAGCTCGCGCGGCGCCACTTCCGGCCGCGGATCGGCCGCCGACTGCAGCGCCAGTCGCGGCTCCTTGATCTGGCCGATGCTGATCACGCGCGCCGTGCCCTGCGCCACCGCGGTGACGCTGTCGGCCGGCAGCGGGATCTCGATCGTGTAGCGGTTGCTGCCGTCGTTGAAGCCGCGGAACAGGAACGCCTGCGCCGAGCTGCCGGCGTTGTTGAACGCGGTGAACTCGGTCACCTGCGCCGGCTGACCGACGACGTTGGCGTAGGCGAGGAAGAAGCGCAGATTGCCGAACCTCGTCTGGTTCGAGCAGGCGAGCGTGGCGCCGGCGCCGGTGCAATCAGGCGTGACCAGGTCGTAGCGCGCGTTGCCTCGGGTCGGATCCTCGAGGTGATAGCGAACCCGGACCCGGCGCGCGGCGGCGTCGAAGGTCGCGTCCTCGATCACCAGCCGGTAGCGGGCGGCGTGCTCCTCGTTCTGGTTCCAGTGCACGCGCTGCGGCGACAGCGCGGTGCCGGGCCGGTGGCAAAACGCGCAATCGGCGTTGGCGATCTGCGCCGGCGCCGCGCCCGGCGCGACCAACACCGCCGCCAGCGGCCGGTGATGCAGATCGAAGCTCGAGCCGGTGCCGCTCGCGTGGCAGGTCAGGCAGGCTTCCTTGCTGGTGCGGCTCTTCCACAGGTCGCCCTGCGGCGTGGCCGGATTGGCGCCGCTGTGGCAGACGGTGCAGTTGCGCAGATCCTGCGGGAAGCCGACGCGCGCGTACTCGTGCCGGCTGTCGCGGAAGCCCCAGAGCGTGTATTCCTCGCCGCCCTGGCCGGCGTCGAGCTTGGCCTTGAGCAGGCGGCCGGCGTGGATCTTGTGCGTCATCGTCGCCATCGTCAGCACGTGGCCGCTGTTGGCGTCGGTCGTCCCCGGGTTGTGGCACAGGACGCAGTACTGGACATCGACCCGGCCGCCGCCGTGCAGCGACAGCTTCTCGTGGCAGCCGTTGCACGAGGCCACGTCGGACATGATCCGCGTGCGCGCGGGGTCGGTCACCGGCAGCGAACGTCCGGCGGCGTCGAAGGTGACGTCGAAGTAGGGATTGACGCGGATCGTCTCGCCGGCGGCGTTGGTGTAGCTCAGTTGCAGCGCCACGCGGTGCGTGCGGTCGGGCTCGAAGACGACGCCGCGCGTGCGCGCCGGATCGGTGATGTCGGTGCTGAAGGTGTAGATGTAGTAGCCGTCGCCGTGATAGACGAGCTGGTTGGCCATGCCGGCCGGCTTCGGGTCGTTGATCGCCTGCGCCGCCGACGCCAGTACCGGCGTGCCGCCGGGTCCGACCCCGGCGGTGGCAGTCTCGGTCCGGTAGACGTAGTTGACCCAACGGTCGATCTCGCCGCCGGTGCCCGGCACCAGCTTGGCGATCGCCACGCTGACGTTGGCGAGTGTCAGCCCCTGGCGCACGGCGCGGTCCGAGAACACCGTGAAGCGCACCACCGGAGCGCCGGTCACCGTGACCGCAGGCACGCCGTTGTCCTGCAGCACCTTGAAGGCCGAGGTCGGATTGAGCGACGAGTCGTTGCCGGGAGCGAGCGCTGCGGCCGAGATCGCCTGGCCGAGTGCGGTCGGCGGCGGCGGTGGCGGCAGGACGACGGGGTCGTCGCCGCCGGCGCCACAGGCGGCGAGTGCGAGCAACAGCGAGACGCCGGCGCCGAGTCGAAACAGCAGGCTTCTCATGCGCGACTCCAGGGGTTGTTGATCGCCACCGACCCGCCACAAGCGCGCCGCCGGCTCTCATCGGCGCGCTTGCGGCGGCACGGCCCGCCTGTGGCCGAAGGAAGCGGCGGCGCGTGCAACCCCGCCGCCGCCTCGATCGGCGCCGTTCAGCGCTTGTGCGCCTCGAACGCCGCGCCCGGACCGTGGCAGACGGCGCAGCTTTCGCCCAGGCCCGTGGCGTTGAGCGTGTAGTGGATCTTGGCGTCGCTGCTGTTGTGGCACGAGCCGCAGGCGGCGGTGGCCGGTCCGATGCGCACCGACTTCAGCGGGTCGTACAGGCCGGAGGCCGCCGGCGCGGTTCCGGCTGCCGGGTTGGCATCGCCCAGCGACGCGTCGATGTTGATCGTCGACCACGACATGCCGCGGATCGCCGGCACGCCGTAGGTGCCCGGCAGATGGCAGCTACGGCAGTCGCTGACCTGCGCCGGATAGACCACCAGATCGAACACGTAGGCGCCCATTCCGCCCCCGCCTCCGGCCGGATTGCCGCGCATGAAGTTGAACGGATCGGTCGGGTCGTTGGCCTTGCGGAACTGCGTTGCGTGGATCGCGTGCAGCATGTCCTTGTAGTTGTTCGAGCGCTGCGAGTAGAAGGCCGGCGTGCCGCCGACCGCCGGATAAGTGGCCGTTCCGCGGAACAGGTTGCTGTTCGTGATCTCCGGGTTGTGGCAGACGGCGCAGTAGTCCGGGTTGTTGGCGCGCCCCGCGGCACCGTGGAAGCCGACGCGCTCGTGGCAGGCGACGCAGCTTTCCATGTCGACGATCTGGCGCCGCACCGAGGTGGCGTCGCCGTCGATCCCCTTCATCACCGCGTCTCCGCTGATGTTGTAGTTGTTGATCACGAGGAAGCTTTCCAGCGCCACCGCGCGCAGCGTCAGCGTCGCGTACGACGGGAAGCCGATCGGCGCCGTGGGATGGATGCCCGGAAGCGTCGTGTGGAAGCCTTGCGCGTCCGGATCGGACAGCGAGGCGATGACCCCGGCAGCCGAGAGACTGACCGCGATCGGCTGATCGAACGCGCGCTGGGTCGGACCGAGGTTGGTTTCGAGGTTCCAGTACTGGCGCGGACCGCCGCCGAAGTTGTTCCAGTCGACCGGCCGGTCGATCGCCGGCCCGCTGTTGAGCGCGGTCGGCTGCACCATCGGCCGTGCCCAGGCGAGCCGGAAGTTGATGCCGGCCGCGCTGTTGCCGTTCTGGCAGCCGGCGGCGATGCAGACGCCGGGCGGCAACGCCTTCAGATTGATCGGCGCCAGCGTCGCCTCGGTGTCGCCGACCAGCACGCGGAACACCACCACCGGACGGCCGTTCGTCGGATCGGGCACGGTGACCGAGCGGATCTCGTACTTGACGACTTTGGCACCCGAGTAAAGGTCGGGATTGTTCGGCGTCGAGTACGGCGTCGTGTGCGCATAGTTGATGGCCATCGAGCGGCCCGGCGCGTGACATGCCGCGCACTGCGAATTGTCGCTGTGGGCGCCGAAGTGGTTGGCGAAGTTGATCGCCGTGCCGCCGATCGTGCCGTCGTGGCAGCTAAGGCAGGCCTGCTGGCTGATCTGGGTTTGCCAGGCGGTCTTGTCCGCCGCCGCCCGGTTGGTCGGCTGGAACGGCAGCACGCGTTCGTTCTGGTTGTCGTGGCAGGTGCGGCAGTTGATCACGCCCGGCGCACCATTGAAGCGCGGCCGCTGCCCCGCCGTCAGTCCGGTGTCCACGCCCGGAATGTCGGCCGCCGGGTTGCGGATGTTGCTGACGCCCCCGAAGCTGCCGCTCTGCGGGAAGCGCGCCGCGTGCAGGTCGTGCACCATGACCTTCAGGTCGATCGTCCGCCACGCTGTCGCGGTCGAGTTGGCCGAGTCGAAGCCGGCGGCGTTGTGGCACATCACGCAGGTCTCGACCTGGAAGCGCCGGCCGAGGTGACCGCTGCCCTTGGTGCCGGCGATCAGCAGCTTGTCGCGCTTGGCGACGCTCTCCGCGTGGCAGGCGCCGCACGAGGCGGTGGTGACCACCTGCGCCGACAGCGCCGATGGCAGCGCCGGCAGTTGCGCCGGAACGAAGTCCTGCACCAGATTCACCAGCGCACCATCGCGGCCGACGATCGTCAGGCGCGTGGTCGCAGCGGCGTCGTAGGCGAGGTTCAGCGTCGGCCGGAACGCATCCCAGGCGGCGCCGCTGATCGCGCCGGCGTTGGCGACGCGCGCCGCGCAGCCGGCCGGCTCGCCGGCGCCGCTGCCGTAGTACTGGAAGGTGGCCACCGCCGCCAGCGGCGTGCAGAAGGTGTAGGTGTAGACGCCGGGCTGACCGGCGACCGGGGTCGGCCTGCCGCGTTCCGGCGCACCGGCGAACACCGCGGGCCCGCTGCCCTCCTGATCGGAGCGGTTGATGTAGCTCTGCCAATAGGCCGGACGGTTATTGTTCGCCGCGACTTGCTTGGCGAGCTGGAACTCGAAGTTCTTCGTCTCGGCATCTGCCACCGCCAAGTTGGCGGCGTCCTGCAGCGAGAACGTGACCGTCAGCCTCTGGCCGGCAGCGCCGTCGATCGAAATGGCCGTGATGCGGCCGGTCAGATCACCTGTGGCCGAGCCGGCGGGCCCGGGCGCGCCCGGACCTTGCGGTCCCGGCGGTCCGGCCGGACCGGCCGCACCGTCGTCACCGGAACACGCAGCCAGCGACAACGCCAGCGCGATGCATGCCCCCAACCTCACCCATGAGCGTTTCATGCGCGTCTCCCCCCGAATTGCATTCGCCGGCCTCGGCGGGTGTCTGGCGCTTCGCTGCGCCAGACACCGGGCAACCCTCGCCCCAGCGTCGGCCCCCTCCAGCTCTCCCGACCCCTCTGCCGGCACCGCAGCGTCTCCCAACGCGTGGGTACCGTTGACTGCCCGGCAGCCTCTGCAATTCGCCGCCGTCGAATCTAGGGACAAACACTGCTCCCCGTTTTGGGTAGTCGTTTTGACGATAGACAAACCCCCGACGGGTCTCAAGAACTTCGAGGGAAGTTGCGTCAACGCATCGCAAGTCGGTCGATTTTCGTTACGGACGCCGTTACACGACGGAGCGCGGCAACGGCGGCGGACAGAGTCGCCGCTCAATGTGCGCGCACACAAACGACGAAAGCCGGGTTGCCCCGGCTTTCGTCTGCGCTGATCGCGCGCGTATCCGCGCCGGTGCGGCCCGCACCGGTGCCGGCAACGCTACTGCGCCATGATCCAGGTCATGATCGTGCGCAGGTCGGCGTCGCTCTTGACGTCCTTGAGATCTGCGGGATCGTGCGTCTTTTTCAGCTTGGCGATCGCCTGGTCGAGGGTGACTTTGCCCTTCTTGTGGGCGGCCGCGATCGCCCGGTAGGTCGGCCCCATTTTCTTGCGGTCCAGGGCGTGGCACGTGCCGCAGCCCGCCGCCTCGGCCAGCTTGGCGCCGTCCTGCGCCAGAGCCGTCCCGGTCATCGCCAAGGCGCCCACCAGCACGCCCGTCATCAGAACATTGCGCATTCTTCCTCCCGCCATCCCGGTTGATTGATCGACACTGCCGCTGGCGCGGACCGCTCCGCGCCCACTGCGGTCAGGCGGCGCGATCCTCGCACGCCTGAAACGGCTGCGCCAACCGGCGGTTGACCGGGTCGGCGGCGCTTGACCCCGGTCAAGGCGACGCAGGCGGGCCGGGTCAAACATGCAGACGGAGATTGCAACCGATGCGCGCCGGTCCTCGCCCGGGCTCGCGCATCGGCTCGCAGCGCGATGACGACACGTTCGCTCGACGACGCTGGGCTGCGGCCGGCGGTCGCGACACCGGTCGCGGCGCTATCGGTCGAGGAAGCGATCGCGCGCGTGCTCGCCGCCGAGGGCGAAGCGCGTGCCGCGCTGGCCGCTTGTGCCGAGCAGGCCGAGGCCGAGGTGCAAGCCGCGCGCGAACGCTCGCGCGCGATCGCTGCCCGCGGTGCTGCCCGCACCGCCGCCGTGCAATCGGAGGTCGAGCGCGCGCTGGCGCGGCTGCGGCGTGACCACGAAGCGCAAAGAGCGCTGTTGGCCACCGCCGGCGCGAGCGCCGCAGACGACGAGCGACGATTGGCGCGCGCCGCCGAGCGCCTCGCCGACGAACTGACCCGCGGCGAGTTGCCGGCCGCCGGCGCCGATCGCGACCGCCGATGATCGACGGCCTCGCGATCGACTACGCCGGCGCGCGCGCTGCCGCCCGTCTTGCCTGGCGTCCGAGCGATCGCCTCTGGCAGCGACTGCACGGCGCGCGCGGACTGCGCGCCCTGCTCGACGCGGCGCGCGCCGAGCCGGCGGGCAATTACCTCAGCGGCGTGCCGGCGCAGGCGTGCTGCGGCGACATCGACGTCGCCTTCCGCGCCCAGTGGCGCACGCGCGTGGCCGAGCTGGCCGGCTGGGCGCCGGCGCGATGGCGCGCCTCGATCCAGTGGTGCGCGCATCTGATCGACGCCGGCGCCTTCGCCCATCTGTGGGCGCGGCCGCCGCTGCCGTGGATGCGAGACGACCCGGTGCTCGCGCGCTATGCGCCGGCGGGCGGCGACACGGCGGCGCGGCGCGCCCAGATGCTCGCCGGTCCGCTGGCGCCGCTTGCGCGCGCGCTGCTGGCGCGGGCAGCGGGCGAGAGTGA
>JBBIST010000033.1:0-30467 GCA_037441125.1 Burkholderiales bacterium | reverse complement strand
CCGTCGGCCGCGCCTGTGCCACCTACAGCGTTGGCCGCGCCCGCTGGTGCGAAGAGCGCCGCTCGCGGTCCGCGGCGCCTTGCGCTGGCGATCGGCGCCGGCGCGCTGGCCGCCACGGCCCTCGTGCTCGCGCTGGCGATCACGCTCGGCGGGCGAGGTCGCGAACCGCAAGCACCGGCGCCGTCGGCCGAGCCTTTGGCGGCGGCCCATGAGCCTGGCGCGCCTGCGCAGGCGCGCGCTGCGCCGAACGATGGTGCCGACCCGCCGAGCTTGCCGGCCGCAGCCGCGCCGACACGCGATGCTTTGTCGGTCGACACCGCTGCGCCCGAGGCCGCGCCGCGAACGCCAGGGCGCCCCGCGATCGGCTCCGGCCCGATTCAGGCGCGGCAGGAGACGTCGGCGCCGCGCGAACCCGCTTCGCCGCAGGCGCAAGCGGTTCAGCGCGCACCCGTGTTGCCGGCGGCGAGTGCGGCTGCGCCGACCGTTGTCCCGCCGGCAACGGCGGCCTTCGAGGCGGCGTTGCGCGAGGCACGCGACTGCTTGGCCGCACGGCAGTACGCGTGCACAATCGCCCGCGCCGAGGCGGTGCTCAAGGCCGATCCGGATAGCATCGCTGCGCAGGCCCTGCTGAAGGCGGCGCGTGCCGGGCAGGAAGCGGCGCTCGGCGGCGACTGGAAGATGCGTTGATGACGAGTCCCGCAGGTCGACCGCTGTCCGTTCTGCGCCGCGCGCCGGCACGAGCCGCGCTCGCGGCTGCGTTCGCCGTCCTGCTCGCCGCCTGCGCCACTCCCAAGGGCGGCGGCGAGGACCCCTGCAATCCGGTCGTGGGCGCCGTCGTCGGCGGCGCGATCGGCGCCGTGGTCGGCGGCGATCGGCATCGCGCACGCGGCGCGGCCATCGGCGCCGGGCTCGGCGCGCTCGCCTGCGTCGCGGTCAATTACCAGAGCCGGCAGACGCGCAGCGCCGAGCAGGTGGGCGAAGACTTTCGCCTGCGCACCGGCACCGAGCCGCCGGCACCGCTGGTGACGGCCTACAACGTCCAGGCGGCGCGCGCCAGCGCGCGTCCCGGGGAAGAAGTCACGGTGACCTCGACGATCGAGGTCGTCCCCGGCCGCAGCGAGGCCCTCAAGGAGCTGCGCGAGGACTTCGTGATCGTCGATCCGCGCGGCGTCGAGCGCAGCCGCCTGTCGAAGACGCCGGCGCCGGCCGGCAGCCGCGGCGGTGCCTTCGTCTCGACGCTGCAGTTCACCTTCCCGCAGGGCGTGCCGCCCGGCGCCTACCAGGTGCAGTCGCGCCTGTTCGTGAACGGACGTCCGGCGCAGAACTCGGCGGTCAAGATCCAGGTCGCGCGCAGCGAAGCCAGCGCGCTTGCCCACCTTGCCGGCGCCGCGCGCGGCCTAACGTCGAACTGATCGGGTCGCACATGCTGCTTGCCTTGCGAGTCATCGGCCGGCCGGAGGAGGACACCGGCGGACCGCAGATCGCGCACTTCGACCCGCGCGGCGGGCTGATCGGGCGTGCCGACACCGCGCGCCTGGTGCTGCCCGACCCGAAGCGCACGGTGTCGCGCTTCCACGCGCACGTGAGCTTCGAGAACGGCCGCTACCTGATCGAGGACATGGGCAGCACCAACCCGGCGGCGGTCAACGGCCAGCCGCTGGCCTCGGGCCAGCGCGTGGCGCTCGCCTCGGGCGACCGGATCCGCATCGGCAGCTACACGCTCAGCGCCGAACTCGAAAGCGGCGAGATCGCGCCGGCCGATGCGGTCGCGCCCGGCGCCGCCGAGGAGATCTACGCGCACACGCGCATAGCCGCGCGCGAGGCCACGCAGGCGCCGGCGGCGCGAGCCGCGCGCCCGGCCACCGGCGACGAGCTGTGGCGCGCGTTTCAGGAAGGCGCCGAGGCGGCGGTCGAGCTGCCCGACGGCCTGCGTCCCGAGTCGATGCGCATGCTGGGCGCGATGATGAAGAGCCTGGTGAGCGGCGTGCGCCGGCTGCTGCAGTTGCGCATGCTGGTCAAGCAGGAACTGGACTCCGACCAGACGCTGCTGCGCGCGCGCCACAACAACCCGATCAAGTTCGCGCCCGACGACGCGCGCGCGATCGCCGCGCTGCTGCGGCCGCCGCTGCCCGGATTCAGCGCCGGCCCGCCGGCGGTCGACGAGGTGATGGCCGACCTGCAGGTGCACACGCTCGCCACGCGCGCCGCCATCGGCATCGCCATCGAGCGCGTGCTGGCGCGCTTCGAACCGCAGGCGCTCGAACAGCGGCTCGCCGGCGGCAGCGTGCTCAGGCGTCTGCTGCCGGGCGGGCGCAAGGCGGCGCTCTGGGATCTGTACCTCGAGCAGCAGCGCGCGATCCGCAGCGACGCGGTCGAGGGCTTCCAGGCCGCGTTCGCGCAGGCCTTCGCCGAAGCCTACGAGCGCGAGAGCGGCCGCCTGAAGACGATCGCCCATACGCGGCCGCAGACGGTGGCGATGGACTTCCACCGCTGACTGACTCGCGCCGGTGCCGGCCTGCGTCGTCTGGAGCGCGTCGATCGGCGAGTTGGTGAACGCCATCTCGCTTGCGGCCGCGACGGCCGCCCGCTTGAACCAGACTAGGTGCGCAAGGGCAGTGCGCAACACCGCGCTGACGCCCGCCGCGGTCTCGTCGTCGGCTTGACGGACGACACGCAGACCTCGCGCCTTTGGCGGGCTACTGCGCGGACGAGTACCATTTGCGCATGCATGTCGCCACAGGCACGGTCGTTGACGGCAAGGTCGTTGTCGAGGGCGTCGCCTTGCGGGAAGGCGCGGTCGTGACCGTGGTTGCTCGCGGCGCAGACGAACCGTTCCGACTGACCGAGGAGCAGGAATCCGAACTCCTCGAAGCGATGGCCGAAATCCAGAGGGGTGAGTTCGTCACTCTCGAGCAACTGATCGAGAGCTTGCGCAAGTTCGCCTGACCATGCCCCTTCGGGTCAAGGTTTCGGCCCGCGCCGCCAGACAGATCCGCACAGCCGCCCAGTGGTGGCTTGAGAATCGTCCCTCGGCACCGGGTGCGGTATTGAAGGACGTCGGCGAGTCCTTGGCATTGCTGGCCGAGCAACCGGGCATCGGTGCAACGTACGAAGGGACGCGTTCGCCTGGCGTGCGCCGACTCTTCCTCAGTCGAATCGGGTACTTCGTCTACTACCGTGAGGCCGACGGGTCGCTGGAAGTACTCGCGCTCTGGCACGCCAGCCGAGAGAACCAGCCGTCGCTGTAGCCATGCTGTAGACAATGTGTCGCCCGACCCGTCGTTGCACCCGATCTGAGCCGGCCTGACTGAATCGAGCGCGTCTCCCACATGCCGCCGCATCGGATCGAGTCGTCGCTGCGCACGGCGATCATCGCTGCGTTCGACCCGCGGCTACGCTCTCCGGCTCTTGCCGCACGGTCGCGCCGCGATGCGCCTGCCGCTCAGCCGCGCATGAACTCGCCGATCTTCTCGCGCAGGTCGGCCGGAATCGCCACCGGCTTGCCGGTCTTCTGACTGACGCACACGGTGACGCGGTTCAGGCGCACGCGCTGCTGGCCGGCGCCGTCGACACCCATCGTCAGGCGCAGCGAGGTGTGGCCGAGGTGGGTGGCGGTGAGCCAGAAGTCGACCCGCTCGCCCATGCGCGTCGGCGCGAGGAAAGTCGTCTCCAGCTTCACCGTCGGCAGCGACAGGCCGCGCTCCATCAGGAACGCGTGGTAGGCGAAGTCCAGCCCCTCGTAGAACCAGTCTTCGACCAGGGCGTTGAAGATGTGGAAGTAGTTCGGATAGAAGACCTGCCCGGTCGGGTCGCAGTGCGACAGGCGGATCAGATAGGGCTTGATGAAGGTCATCGCTGTTCGTGGCCGTGATCGGTCGCGGGCGGCGCCGCCGCGGTCGGACTGCGGCCGGACACGGCCGCTGGCAGCCGGTGTTCGGATATCGGCAGCTTGCGTCGTTGGCTTGAGCGCGGGCTTGCCCGCTATCCTGCCGCCCTGCCCAGGCGCGGCCGCCGCGCGCAACCCGACCCCGCGCCCGATGAGCCGCCTCGATGCCAACACCGCGCTCCTGCTGACGCTGCCGCCGCTGTTCTGGGCCGGCAACGCGGTGCTGGCGCGGATGCTGGTGGGCGAGTTTCCGCCGCTGGCGCTGTCGCTGGCGCGCTGGCTGCTGGCGCTGGCGCTGCTGCTGCCCTTCGTCTGGCGCGGCGTGATCGCCGCCTGGCCGCAGGTGCGCGCCGCCTGGCGCGACGTCCTGTGGATCTCTCTCACCGGCGTGGCCGCCTACAACTCGCTGCAGTACGTCGCGGTGCAGACCTCGACCGCGGTCAACGTCACGCTGATCGCCGCCGCGACACCGGTGTTCGCGCTCGCCTTCGGCGTGCTGTTCTTCGGCGAGCGCGCGCGCGCTGCGCAGTGGGCGGGTGCGGCGCTGTCGATCGCCGGCGTGCTGTGGGTGATGCTGCGCGGCGATCCGGCCAATGTCGCGCAATTGGACTTCGTCGCCGGCGACCTGGTGATGGTCGTCGCCAACGTTACCTGGGCGCTTTACACGTGGTTGCTGCGCAAGCGGCGGCCGCAGATCCCGTTTGCGCCGTTCATGGCGGTGCAGATGCTGGTCGGATCGCTGATGATCGTGCCGCTGGCGGCCGGCGAGGCAGTGCTCACCGGCGCCACGGTCGTCTGGTCGGCCACGTCGCTGGCGGTGGTGCTGTACGTGGCGCTGTTCCCGTCGCTGCTCGCCTATGCCTGCTGGGACCGCGGCGTGGCGCGCGTGGGCGCGGTGCTGCCGGTGCACTTTGCCAACCTGACGCCGATCTTCGCCGCGCTGCTGTCGACCCTGCTGCTGGGCGAGCCGCCGCAGTTCTTCCATCTGGTCGGACTGGCGGCGATCGTCGCCGGCATCCGCGTGGCCAATAGCCGCTGAGCGCGCGCTGCCTCTCAGCGCCAGGGCGCCGACCGCATCGACCGCGGCAGCGGCGCCTCGGCGAGATCGGTCACGTAGCGGCGGCCGTGGAAGATCAGCGGTGTGCCGCCGCGCGCGCCGTGCGCTTCGATGCGGCCGACCAGCACCACGTGGTCGCCTTCGTTGTGGCGGCTGCGCAGCGTGCAGTCGAACCAGGCGACACAGCCGTCGAGCTGCGGCGGTGCATCCGCCGCCAGTGTCCAGCGGCCGACGGCGAACTTGCCTTCGCCGCGCTGCGCGCAGCGCTGCGCGACATCCAACTGGTCGGCGGCGAGCACGTGCACGCGGAAGCTGCGCGCCGCGTGCAAGGCGGCGAAGTCCGACGCCGTTCGCCCCAGGCTCCACAGCAGCAAGGGCGGATCGAGCGACACCGAGGCGAAGGAGTTGACCGTGATCGCCACCGGCGCGCCGCCGGGCGCGCGCGCGCTCACCACGGCCACGCCGGTGGCAAACTGCGCGAAGGCGCGACGCAGTTCGTCGTCGCTGCCGGCGGGAACGGGCGTGGAAGGCACGCGGCCATTCTACGGAGGGCCGGCCACGGCGCACGGGATCCCGGAGCACGGTCGCGGCCGCGCGCCGCGCAGGGAGACGACGATGTCGATTGCCGATCCGCTCGCGCCCGAACCTCGGCCCGGCCATGAATTCGCCACCCTCGGCGGCGGCTGCTTCTGGTGCCTGGAGGCGGTGTTCGAGGAACTCGAAGGCGTGCGCGATCTCGAGTGCGGCTACAGCGGCGGCCACGTCGCCGACCCCGGCTATCGCCGCGTGTGCGACGGCGATACCGGCCACGCGGAAGTGGTGCGGATCGAGTTCGATCCGGCACGGCTCGCCTATCGCGACCTGCTCGAGGTGTTCTTCGCGATCCACGACCCGACCACGCCCGACCGCCAGGGCAACGACGTCGGCAGCCAGTACCGCTCGGTGATCTACACCCACTCGCCGGCGCAACAGGCCGCCGCGCGCGAGGTGCTGCACGAGGTGCAGCAACGGCTCGCGGCGCCGGTGGTCACCGAGGTGCGGCCGGCGCCCGCCTACTGGCGCGCCGAGGTCGAGCACCAGCAGTACTTCCGCCACCACCCGCACCAGGGCTACTGCGCGGTCGTGATCGCGCCCAAGGTCGGGCACTTCAGGAGCGCCTTCGCCGCGCGGCGCAAGCGCGCCGCGCCGGCCGACTGACTGCGGCGGCAGCGCGCGATGCACGAACTCGGCTACGGTTTTCGCGCCATGGCCTGCGGCTGCGAAGTGCGGCTGTGGGCGAACGACGAGACCGAGGCGCGAAGCTGGGCGCAGGCGGCGATCGCCGAAGTGCGACGGATCGAGGCCAAGTTCTCGCGCTACCGCGACGACAGCGTCACCACGCGGATCAACCGCGCCGCCGGCGGCCCGCCGGTCACGGTCGATGAGGAGACCGCGGCGCTGATCGACTTCGGCGAGGCGCTGTGGCGCGCGAGCGACGGCCGATTCGACCTCACCAGCGGCGTGCTGCGCCGGGTCTGGCGCTTCGACGTGCCGCGACTGCCGCGAGCCGAGGAAGTCGAAGCCGTTCTGGCGCGGGTCGGCTGGTCCGCAGTCGAATGGGAGCGCACGCAGCGCCGCCTGCGGTTGCCGCGCGAAGGCATGGAACTCGACTTCGGCGGTGTCGGCAAGGAGTACGCGGCCGACCGCGCCGCCGCGGCGCTGGCGGCGCGCGGCGCGCGCCACGGCTTCGTCAATCTCGGCGGCGACGTGCGCGCCTTCGGCGCCGCGCCCGACGGTGCCGCCTGGCGCATCGGCATCCAGCACCCGCGCGCGGCCGCCGGCGTCACCCTGGGCGCGATCGAACTCGAGGCCGGCGGGCTCGCCACCTCGGGCGACTACGAGCGCTACTTCGAACTCGAGGGCCAGCGCTACTGCCATCTGCTGGACGCGCGCAGCGGCTGGCCGGTGCAGCACTGGCAAAGCGTCTCGGTGTCGGCGCCGGCCTGTGTCGCCGCCGGCGCCTGCTCGACCCTGGCGATGCTGCTGCCACGCGCGCAGGCGCTCGAGTTCCTGCGCGCCCAGGGCGTGGCCTACCTCGCGGTGGACGCCGCCGGCGAAGTCGTGCGCGAGCCCTGAAGCGCGGCGCGGCTCAGGCGAGCAGGCGCAGGGCGGTGAACGCGCCCATGCCGACGACGATCGTCGCCACCATGCTGCGCGTGGCGAGCATCGTCAGCACCGCGGCGGCCGCCGCCAGCAGCCGGAAGTTGTCGAACGACAGCGCCGGTGCGCCGCCCGCGGTCAGCACTTCCGGCGCAACCAGCGCCGCCAGCGCGCAGGCGGGCGCAAAGCGCAGGCCGTGCTGCAGGCGCTCGGGCAGGGCGATGCGATCGCCGAGCGCGAGGAAAAACGAGCGCGTGGCCACGGTGACCGCGGTCAGGCCGACGATCACGGCCCAGACTTCGAACTCGCTCACGCGACCGTCCTGCGCGCCGCGCGTTCGAGCGCGAGATCGACCGCCATCGCCGCGGCGATGCCGGCGATCACCGCCAGCACCAGCCCGAGCTTGAGCGGCAGGGCCACGAGAAGCACCGCCAGTGCCGCCGCCACCAGCGCCCCGGCCACGGTCGGACTGCTGTTGAGCATCGGCACCGTGAGCGCGACCAGCGCCAGGATCGCCGCGAACTCCAGCCCCCAGGTGCCCGGCACGTAGCCGGCGAGGAAGATGCCGGCGATCGACATCGACTGCCACGCGCACCAGTTGCCGGCGGCGATGCCGAGGAAAAACCACACGCGCCGCGTCGGCGCCAGCGTGTCGTCGCCGGGGTCGGCCTGCTCGCGTGCCGCCGTCCAGCGCTGCACCGAGATCGCAAAGCCGACGTCGGTGGTCGCATAGCCGAGCAGCAGGCGCCGGCCGAGCGTGTAGTGCGCGAAGTACGGATACAGGCCGGCGGAGAAGATCACGAAGCGCAGGTTGACCACGGCGGCCGCCGCGAGCACGACCCACACCGGCGCATCGGCGGCGATCAGCGGCAGCGCCGCCAGTTGCGCGCTGCCCGCGTATACCAGCAGCGTCATGCCGAGCGCCTCGAACTGGGTCAGTCCGACCTTGACCATCGCCACGCCGGTGACCAGACCCCAGGTGCCGGTGGCCACGAGCGCCGGCGCCACCGCGCGCAGCCCGGCGCCGAACGCGGCTCGGCGCACTGCGGCCAGTTGCGGCCGCGTACCGAACAGCACGCGTTCAATCATGGCCCAGCCCCGATCCGCGTTGCTGCCCGCGCGTGCGCGTGCGCGCGCGTGCGCGCCGCCCGACCGGAGGCGGCGATCGGCGCGAAGCGGTGATGGCGGCGCGGCGGGCGGCGATCCCGCAGCCGGCGGCTGCGGTGCCTTGCCTTGGCGCGATAGGCGCGCGGCCAAGCGCGCGGGACGTTGAACAGCACGGCGCGCAGTATAGGCAGTGCCGGCATCGAGCCCGCGCGGCCAGACGGCGACGCTTGGCTAGAATCGACGACACGACCATCGAAGACCGAGCGGGGAGGCGCACATGTCCATGGCGGATCGCGACGGCTGGATCTGGTACGACGGCAAGCTCGTGCCCTGGCGCGAGGCCACGACGCACGTGCTCACGCACTCGCTGCACTACGGCCTGGCGGTGTTCGAGGGTGTGCGCGCCTACCAGACCGCCGACGGCCCGGCGATCTTCCGCCTGCACGACCACACCGAGCGCCTGTTCAACTCGGCGCGCATCTTCATGATGGAGATGCCGTACACGCGCGAGCAGTTGAACGAGGCGCAGCGCGAGGTGATACGCGCCAACGGCCTGGCGAGCGGCTACCTGCGGCCGCTCGCCTTCTACGGCTCGGAGAAGATGGGTGTCAGCCCGCGCGGCGCCAAGGTGCACGTGAGCATCGCCGCCTGGCCCTGGGGCGCCTATCTCGGCGAAGAGGGCCTGGCGCGCGGCATCCGCGTCAAGACCTCGTCGTACCAGCGCCATCACATCAACGTCTCGATGGTGCGCTCGAAGACCGCCGGCCACTACGTGAACTCGATCCTCGCCAACATGGAGGCGCTCAATCACGGCTACGACGAGGCGCTGCTGCTCGACACCCAGGGCTTCGTCGCCGAGGGCGCGGGCGAGAACCTGTTCATCGTCCGCGACGGCAGGATCTTCGAGCCGAACATGGTCTCGGGACTGATCGGAATCACGCGCCGCACGGTGATCGAACTGGCCGCCGACCTCGGCTACACCGTGACCCAGATGCCGATGACGCGCGACGACGTCTATCTCGCCGACGAGGCCTTCTTCACCGGCACCGCCGCCGAGGTGACGCCGATCCGCGAGCTCGACGGCCGTCCGATCGGCCAGGGCCGGCGCGGACCGGTCACCGAGCGCCTGCAGTCGCTGTTCTTCGACGTCGTCAACGGCCGCCATGCCAAGTACCGGCATTGGCTGACCGCGGTCTGATCGGGCCGTGGCGATGATGACGGGCGAAGCGCCGGTGGTCGAGCTGCGGGCCGACGAGCTGCCCGCGTTCTGTCCCAATCCGCAGATGCCGGTCTGGTGCCACCACCCGCGCGTGTTCCTCGACCTGTCGCGCGAGCGCGAGGCGATGTGCCCGTACTGCGGCACCCGCTACCGGCTGCAGGCCGGCGCCGTGGTCAAGCGTCATGGCTAGCGCCGCGCGCGTCGTACCGGTGCCGGGAAGTCGACGGCGATGCCGCGCCTGAGCCGGCCGCTGCTGTTCGCCTCCTCCACCGAGTGCGAGCAGGCGTTCTACGACGCGCTCGAAAGCGGCGACGCGCAGGCGCTGGCCGATCTCTGGCTCGACGACGACGAAGTCTGCTGCGTCCATCCGGGCGGCCCGCGTTTGCTCGGCGCGCAGGCGGTGCGCCACTCCTGGGCCGCGATCATCGCCAACGGCGCGCTCAACATCCGCGCCACCACGCGCCGCAGCGTCGAGACGCCGACCCTGGCCGTGCACAACGTGATCGAGGAAGTGGTGGTCGGCGAAGGCGGGCGGCAACAGGTCGTGCACGTGATCGCCACCAATGCCTACGTCAAGACGCCGGCCGGCTGGAAGATGGTCCTGCATCACGCCTCGCATACCGCCGATGGCGCGCCGGAGGCGGTCGAAACGCCGGCCGGACCGCTGCACTAGCCGCCCGGTCGCGGCCGCGCGAGCCCCGGGCGGCAACCGGCCGTGATCTCCCGCCATGCCGCAGCCTGACGCCTCTTACCGCGCGCCGCCGTGGCTGCCCGGCGGCCACGTGCAGACGATCGCCGCCGCGCGGCTGATCGCAGCACCCGCAGTCGCCTACCGGCGCGAGCGCTGGCGCACGCCGGATGCGGACTTCATCGACGCCGACTTCGCGTTGCCCGAGCCTGACTTGGCGGCGGCGCCGGTGCTGGTGCTGTTCCACGGACTCGAAGGCAGCTCGCGCTCGCACTACGCGCGGGCGCTGATGCGCTCGGCGGCCGATCGCGGCTGGCGCGCTCTGGTCGCGCACTTTCGCGGCTGCTCAGGCGAGCCGAACCTGCTGCCGCGCGCCTATCACAGCGGCGACTCCGACGAGGGCGACTGGATCCTGCGCCGCGTGCACGGCCGCTGGCCGCGGGCGCCGCTGTACGCGGTCGGCGTCTCGCTCGGCGGCAACATGCTCGCCAAGTGGCTCGGCGAGCGCGGCGAGGCGGCCGCGTTCGTGACCGCCGCCGCCTCGGTTGGCGCGCCGCTCGATCTTGCCGCCGGCGGTGCCGCGCTGGGCCGCGGCTTGGCGCGCGTCTACGGCGCGATGTTCCTGCGCACGCTGCGGCCGAAGGCGCTGGCCAAGGTCGAACGCTTTGCGCGCCTGGCCGACGCCGAGGCGATCCGCGCCGCCCGCAGCCTGTACGACTTCGACGATGCCTTCACCGCGCCGGTGCACGGCTTTCGCAGCGCCGACGACTACTGGGCGCGCGCCTCGGCCAAGCCGTGGCTGCGCGCCGTGCGCGTGCCGCACCTGGTGCTCAACGCGGGCAACGATCCCTTCGTGCCGGCAGCAAGCCTGCCGCGCGCCGGCGAGGTGTCGGCGGCGGTGCGGCTCGAGCAGCCGCCGGCCGGCGGGCACATCGGCTTTCCCCGGGGCCCGTGGCCGGGCCGGATCGACTACCTGCCGCAGCGGCTGCTGCGCTTCTTCGCCCACGGCGCCTGAGGTGCCGCGGTGCGTGCCGCCGCGTCAGTCGAACACCGGCGACTCGACGCCGAGCACCTTGTGCAGCTTCGGGCTGGTGGTCGTGTACTGCAGGTGGATGCGCTTGTCGGGAAAGACGTAGCGGGCGGCGCCGAAGGCGGCCAGCGCCGCCTCGTGGAAGCCGGACAGGATCAGCTTCTTCTTGCCCGGGTAGGTGTTGATGTCGCCGACCGCGAACACGCCCGGCACGCTGGTTTCGAACTTCTCCGTGTCGACCGCGATCTGCTTGCGGTCGATCGCCAGGCCCCAGTCGGCGATCGGCCCGAGCTTCGGCGACAGGCCGTAGAAGACCAGCAGATCGTCGAGCGGCACGCGCCGCGTGACGCCGTCGAGCGAGGTGACGCGGATCTCGGTGAGGCGGCCGCCGGCCTCCTCGAAGCCGGTGATCTGGCCGACCATCTGCTGCATCTGCATGCGCTCGCACAGCTCGCGCATCCGCGCCACGCTCGCCGGCGCGGCGCGAAAGCCGTCGCGCCGGTGCAGCAGGATCACGCTCTCGGCCTGGTCGACCAGCGCCAGCGCCCAGTCGAGTGCCGAGTCGCCGCCGCCGCAGACGACCAGGTTGCGGCCGCGGAAGCGGCTCGGGTCCTTGACCTTGTAGTAGAGCTGCGTGCCCTCGAACTTGTCGATGCCCTCGACCTTCAGCGTGCGCGCCTGGAAGCTGCCGACGCCGGCGGCGATGAACACCGTCTTGGTGATGAAGCTCGTGCCGAGCGAGGTCTGGACGTAGAAGCGGCCGTCGTCGCGCTTCTGCAGGACGCTGACTTCCTGCCCCATGTGGAAGGTGGCGCCGAAGGGCGCGATCTGCCGCATCAGGTTGTCTGTCAGCTCCTGGCCGGTGCACACCGGCACCGCCGGGATGTCGTAAATCGGCTTGTCCGGGTACAGCTCGACGCACTGGCCGCCGACCGCAGCGAGCGAATCGATCACGTGCGCCTTGATCTCGAGCAGTCCCAGTTCGAACACCTGGAACAGGCCGACCGGGCCGGCGCCGACGATCACGGCGTCGGTCTCGATCGGCGGCTTGACCTCGACGTGGCCGGGCACGTCGACGGCGGATTGGTTCACGGTGGTATCCATCCTTGCAGACATCTCCGAACTCGCCGCATGCCCGCGGCGTGGCCGCGATTCTCGCCGATCCGGACGGCGATGACGGCCGAACGGCGCGCAGCCCCTTACTGGCGGCGTGATTCCTCGGGCCGGCGCGCCTGGCGCAGCAGCTCGGCCTGCTGTTCCTGCAGTTCGCGCGTGAGCTGGCGCAGGCGCGCGTCGACCTCGGACATGACGAAGAAGTCGGCATCGGCCGCGCGGCGCGCGAGCTGCAACTGCTCGACCGCGGCCGCGGTCGCGCCGAGCAGCGCGTAGGCCTCGGCCACCGCCTGGTGCTGCAGCGTCTGCTGGCCGAGCGCGGCGTGGCTGCGGGCGAGCAGCGAGTAGTAGTACGAGTCGCTCTTGGTCAGCGCCATTTGCTCGCGCAGGTAGGCCACCGCGTGCGCGTGGCGGGCGTCGCGCTGCAGAAGGTCGACGTAGTTCATCGCCGTCAGGCGCGACAGCGGATAGCGCAGCGTCGCTTCGCGCGCGAGCGCGATCGCCGCCTCGCGTTCGTCCGCGGTCGCGGCGGCGGCGAAGCGCGTCTCGGCGACCAGCTTGTCGAGCATCGGCGACGGCCGCTCGCCCGCCAGGCGGCGCGCAGCGCGCGACGCCTCGTACGCTGCCGGCGCCTGATCGAGCCGCAGCAGCGCCAGCGCCAGACCGTACTGCGCCGCCGTCTGCGAGGCGGCGGTGCGGTCGCGCAACTGGGCGGCGAAGTGCTGCTGCGCGTCGCGCGCGCCTTGAGCGCTCGGGTCCTGCAGCACGCGCAGGCGCGCGCGCACGAGCGCGAAGTCGAGGCTGTCGACGTGCTGGCGCACGCGCGCCTGGCGCGCGCGTGCCTGCATGTCGCTGATGCGTTCGATCGTCAACGGGTGGGTGCGCAGGTAGGCGGACGCGGTGCCGGCCTCGTAGAGGCGCGCCGCCTGCTGCATGCGACCGAAGAAGGTCGCCTTGGCGCGTGCGTCGAAGCCGGCGTCAGCCAGGATCTGGAAGCCGATCCGGTCGGCCTCGCGCTCGGCCTCGCGCGAGAAGTTCAACTGCCGCTGCAGTGCCGCCGCCTGGCCGCCGACGATCGCCGCTTGCGTCAGGTCGCCGCTCGAGGCCGAGTTGCTGCGCGCGGCCAGCAGCGCCAGCAGCAGGGCGCCGATGGCGATCGCCGTGGATTCGCGCTGCCGCGCCAGCATGCGCGCGATGTGGCGCTGCTCGACGTGCGCGATCTCGTGCGCGATCACCGCTGCCAGCTCCGACTCGCTCTGCGCCGCCAGCACCAGTCCGCTGTGGATGCCGATGAAGCCGCCGGGCAGCGCGAAGGCATTGATCATCGGATCGCGGATCGCGAAGAAGGCGAAGTCCATGTGGCGTGCGGCGCTGTTCGACACCAGGCGCAGGCCGATCGCGTTCAGGTATTCGCTCGTGTCCGGATCGGGCAGATAGCTCGGATCGCGCACGACCTGGCGCATGATCGCCTCGCCGAGACGGCGCTCGTCGGCCGGCGACAGTTCGTCGGCGGCCGCCTCGCCCAGGGTCGGCAACTCGGTGGACTGCGCCAGCGGCGCCGGCGGCAGCGCCGCCAGCGCGATTGCCACGGCGCAGGTCAGGCTGCGGCGCAGTGGGGCGAACACGGCGGACTCGACAGGTGGCTCATGGCAGGGGCGGCGGCCGGTGCGGGCGCGGCGCTGGCGACACGTTGGTTGAGCCTGCGAGGGCGCGCGGCCGCAGCTCGTCTTTATGATAGACGGCCGACGCGTTCGTTCCCTCGCGCACGCGGGCCTCATCTGTAACGAACGGATTCGCGGGGCGGCCATGAGTTCACTGACCCACTTCGACGCCGGCGGCCATGCGCACATGGTCGACGTCGGCGACAAGGACGTCTCGCATCGGATCGCGGTCGCCGCCGGGCGCATCCGTATGCTGCCGGCCACGCTCGATCTGATCCGCAGCGGCACCACGCGCAAGGGCGACGTGCTCGGCGTGGCGCGCATCGCCGCGATCCAGGGCGCCAAGAAGACGAGCGAGCTGATCCCGCTGTGTCATCCGCTGGCGATCACGCGCGTCGCGGTCGAGTTCGCGATCGACGACGCCGCGACCGCGATCGAGTGCCGCGCCACCGTCGAGACGCGCGGCCCGACCGGAGTCGAGATGGAAGCGCTGACCGCGGTGCAGATCGGCCTGCTGACGATCTACGACATGTGCAAGGCGGTCGATCGCGGCATGGTGATCGAGTCCGTGCGGCTACTGGAGAAGCGCGGCGGCAAGAGCGGCGACTACGTCGCTGCTTAGGGTTGCGGATCGCGGATCGGCCAACGCTTCCACGCGCTTCGAGACGGCGGGCGAGCTTTTCGAGCTAGCTTGGCATCGGCTCGGCCGCCCGCATCGCCGGACCGGCAGCGGGCGAGTTGGTCGACGAGTTGGGCTGGCGCAAGGCCACAGGCATACGGACCAGCGCCGACGATCCGGATTGAGAGCTTGCAGCGTTCGGCGATCCGACTCGCAGTCAGCGATGGCGAGCCACCACAGTTGGACGCACTGGACGCGGCCGGGGTGCGGTCGTACGCTGCTTTGGCGAGGGGTGCAACGTGCCCGGTTGTAGGGACGACCTTCTCGCTGACAAGACAGCGAGAGGGGCGGCCGCCGAGCTTCACGGCCTTTGCTAGGCATCCCGGAGGACCTCGATGCCCGGAGCGAACGCGACGCGTGACGCGGTTTCCCGCGAGTCGCGCGAACCGAATTGGCCGCTACCGGGGTAGGCTTCTCGGTGTCAGAGGTAGAGGTGAAGTACAAGTAGACGGTAGAGGAGACGTCGTGCTCGTTGAACGACTCTTTGTCAGCCCCGCTCGAGGTGCCCCGCAAATCGCGTGCGAACGCATCACATTACAAGGCGGGAAGGGAGTGGTCGGCGATAGGAACTTCGGGGTCGGCTTTCACCCGGGTCAGAACCTGACTTTTGTCGAGGCAGAGGAAATCGAACGTTTCTGCAACTTGCATGGACGAACGACTGACCTCTCGCTCACTCGCCGGAACGTTGTGACTAGGGGCGTCAGACTGAATGGCCTCCTGAACGTCGAGTTCACCATCGGCGCTGTCCGAGTACGCGGCGTGGAGCTTTGCGAACCGTGCACGATACTTGGCGACGCCATGCGCAGCGCGGCAATCGATTCAGCAGCCGTAATCAGGCACTGGGTTGGTCGCGGTGGGCTGCGAGTTGACGTACTCACCGATGGGGATGTCGTGCGTGGTGATCGCGTTCAAACTGCCGTCTAACACCGCCATCGAGTGGACGTTCAAGAGGTTTCTTCGCGGCCTTGCGCACGCCGTTCATGTTGAGAGATGGGAACCGCCGCCGAAGACTGGACACGAGTGCTACGATGCAGCGATGATCGACTGGTCGACTTGCCCTGCTGTCGAAAGTGACCCGGAGCGCGTGAGCGGCGCTTGGGTGTTTCGCGGTACGCGTGTACCGGTGGCCGCGCTCTTCGAGAACCTGGAGGACGGTGTTGCTGTCGGCCAGTTCGTCGAGCTTTTCCCGGGCGTTACGCTCGACCAAGCGCGCGCCGTCCTGGAACACGCAGCCCGAAGTGCTCTTACTGCGGCGTAGGTGCGCGTTCTCTTCGATCAAGGCACGCCCGCGCCGCTTCGGCAGCTGCTGGAAGCGCACGAGGTATCGACCGCGTATGAGCGCGGTTGGTCAACGCTGAAAAACGGTGAACTGCTCACCGCCGCTGAAGGCGAACGGTTCGAGGTTGTGGTCACCACGGACACTAAGATGAAGTACCAGCAGAACCTCGCGTCGCGAAACGTCGCCGTCGTGGTTCTCAGTACGACGAGTTGGCCGCGGATCAAGGCAGCCGTAGATCTGGTGGTCGCGGCGGTCGGCGCAGCGGGCCCGGGAACCTACACGGAAGTCCGCATTCCGTGAACAGGTGACGCCAAACCGCGGCAACGAGCGAACGTCAACATGGCTTGGCACTTCGGTCGTCACTCCTGTCGAATGTTGTGGCGGTGGTCGACAAGCACTACTCGCTACGCCGCCGGGAGGGATCACGCATGCTGTTCCGCTCGAAGATCGACGCTTGGCTGGTCATCGTCGTCGTCGGCGCTGCGATCCTTACTCTTGTCGCAGCGGGCACGGCCTTGTGGCAGACTTCCGAAGTGGCTGTGCTGGTGACGGTGCTCATCATCGCCTTGGGCGCCGTGCTTCCATTGTGGATCCTCGTATCGACGAACTACAGGGTCGACGGCGGAACACTGCACGTGCGCAGCGGTCCGTTTCGCTGGCACGTTCCCGTCTCATCCATCACGCGCATCGAGCCCAGCAACTCGTTCGAGTCTGCGCCCGCCCTTTCGTTGACGCGGCTGCGCATCGATTATGGGACTGGAAAGTCGATCCTCATATCGCCAGCCGATCAGCAAGCATTCCTGCGCGCGATCGAGAGGTCGAAGAGTTGCGCGTAAGCCGCCGGGCGCTCGCCGCGGACGTTCAGCCGTTCAAATGACGTTCGCTTCGACCAACGGCTCGCCGCGCGCGATGCGCGAGGGCGCGAGCGGCGCCAGATCGAGCGTTCGGTACTCGCCGGTGGCGACGAGTTCGGCGATCCCGCGGCCGACGGCGGGCGCCTGCTGGATGCCGTGGCCGGAGAAGCCGCAGGCGACGAAGGCGTTGTCGAGGCCCGGCACACGGCCCACCAGCCCGTTCTGATCGAAGGTGTTGAACTCGTAATAGCCGGCCCACGCGTGCGTGCGGCGCAGCGCCTCGAACGCCGGAACGCGCGCGGCCAGATGCGGCCAGATCCAGTCGTCGAACAGGCCGTGGTCGATCGCCTCGAGCGGCGCATCGTCGCGGTCTTCGCCGCGCGGCGGCGCGCCGCAGATGAAGCCCTGGCCCTCGGGCCGGAACCACAGCCCACAGGGATCGATCACCAGCGGGCAGCCCGCAAGCCGCGCCGGCGAGTGGAAGACGAACACGTCGCGCTTGCGCGCCCGCACCGGCAGGTCGAAGCCGAGCGTGCGCGCCAGCGGCGCCGACCATGCGCCCGCGGCGAGCACGAAGGCGTCGGCTGCGAGCGCCGAACCGTCGGCCGCCTGCGCGTGCACGACGCGGCCGCCGGCGGTGATCAAGCGCTCGACCGCAGCGGCGAAGTAGTTGACGCCGAGCGCGATCGCCTTGCGCCGGAACGCCTGCAGCACGCTGTAGCCGTCGAACCAGCCTTCGCCGCTCGTCGCCGTGCTCAGCCCCAGGCTGGCGAGCGCCACGCCTTCGACCGCGAGCCACGGGAAGCGCCGCTGCAGCTCGGCCGGCGAGAGCAGCACCACGTCGGCGCCGCAGGCGCGCTGCACTTCGTGGTTTGCGCGCAGGATCGCTGCGCCCGCTTCGCTGGCGAGGAACAGATAGCCGGGCTCGGCGAGCCCGATCTCGGGCCGCTCGTTGCCGACCGCCAGCTCCTCGCCGATGCGCCGATAGAACGCGAGGCTCGCCTGCGAGAGGCGGATGTTGATCGCGGTGGAAAACTGCTGCCGGATCGAACTTGCCGACAGCGCGCTCGACGCGCAGCGGTAGCTCGGATCGCGCTCGCAGACGGTGACGCGCAGGCCGAAGTCGCGTGCCAGAAAGCAAGCGACGCTCGAACCGACTGCGCCGCCGCCGATCACGACCACGTGCTGCGGCACGCGCGCCTCATACAATGGCTTCGATGACGTTGCGATTCTATTCGGCGGCACAGGTGCACGCGGCGCTCGAATGGGAGCGCCTGGCCGAGGCGCTCGCCGCGGGCTTCGCCGCCGGCGCGCAGGTGCCGCTGCGGCACGCGCATCGCTTGGGCGACGCCGACACGCTGCTGCTGATGCCGGCCTGGCGCGACGACGGCGGCGGCGAGCTGGGCGTGAAGATCGTCACGGTGGTGCCCGGCAACGCGGCGCGCGGCGCCGCCACGGTCAATGCGCTCTACCTGCTGCTCGATCGCGCCAGCGGCGAGCCGCGCGCGCTGCTCGACGGCGAGGCGCTGACCCTGCGGCGGACCGCGGCGGCCTCAGCACTCGCCGCGCGCCACCTGGCGCGCGCCGCAGCCGCGAACCTGCTCGTGATCGGCACCGGCAAACTCGCGCCGTTTCTGGCGCGCGCGCACTGCGCGCTGCGGCCGCGGCTGGCACGCGTGCGCATCTGGGGCAGGCGCGCGCAAGCCGCGCAAACGCTCGCGCAGCGGCTGCGCGACGAAGGCCTGCCGGCCGAAGCGGCGGTCGATCTGCAGGTGGCCGTGCGCGAGGCGCACATCGTCAGTTGCGCGACCACCGCGACCGCGCCGATCGTGCACGGCGCCTGGCTCGCGCCCGGCACGCACCTCGATCTGGTGGGCGGCTTTACGCGCGCGATGCGCGAGGCCGACGACGCCGCGGTCGCCGGCGCGCGGATCTTCGTCGACACCTATGCCGGCGCGCTCGCCGAGGCCGGCGATCTGGCGGTTCCACTCGAGCGGGGCATGATTGCGCGGGCGCAGATCGAAGCGGAGCTGGCGCAACTCGTTCGCGGCGAGAAGCCCGGCCGCCGCGGCGACGACGAGATCACGCTGTTCAAGTCGGTCGGCACGGCGCTGGAGGATCTGGCCGCGGCGCAACTCGTCGTCTCTTCGTGACCCGTTTCCCGTCGGTGCTTGCGCCGACCACCGTCAACGGTCGACGGGCGACGATCGCCCGATCATGCCTGCGGCGGCGCGGTGTCGATGAAGCTCGGCCGCGCTGCCAACTTGTCGTACAGGCGTGCCAGGTTCTGGTACTGGCCGCGCCAGTCGATCTGGGCGAAGCGGAAGTCCAGGTAGGCGAGGGCGCAGCCGACCGCGATGTCGGCCAGCGTGTAGCCCTGACCGGCGCACCAGGGCTTTTCACCCAGGCCGCGGCTCATTGCGGCCAGGCCCGCGTGCACCTTGGCCATCTGGCGATCGATCCACTTCTGCGACTGCTGCTCGCGCGGCCGCTGCGTCTGCTCGAGCCGCACCAGGATCGCGGCGTCGAGCACTCCGTCGGCGAGCGCCTCCCAGGTGCGCACCTCGACCCGCTCGCGGCCGTTGCCCGGGATCAGCTTGGCGAGCGGCGTCAACGTGTCCAGGTACTCGACGATCACGCGCGAGTCGAACACGGCGCCGCCGTCCTCCATGATCAGGCACGGCACCTGGCCGAGCGGATTGGACGCCTGGATCCGCGTCTCGGGCGACCAGACGTCTTCGAGTTCAAGCTGGCAGTCGATGCGCTTCTCGGCCATCACGATGCGCACCTTGCGCACGTAGGGGCTGGTCAGCGATGCAATCAGGCGCAGGTTCTTGGACACGCGGCGATCCCGGGGGTTGGCGAACTGAACGGTCGATAAACGTTGCGTTCGAACCGGCGCGCTGTCAAGCGCGTGCGCACACCTGCCGGTCGCTCCCAATGATGCCCGCGCGGGCGCGTCGCGGCTCGTGCCGGCGCCGCCTTGCGTTGCCGCGGCCCTTCGCCCGAGGCGCTGGCGCGGTCGCCGATGCTAGACTGGCTCGGCTTCTCGCTGCTGCCGAGGCACGGCGGTCGCGGCTCGACGCTGCCGGCGACTGTCGCGAGAAATCTGTCGCGCCGGCACAACCCCGCGCCCGCGCCGTTGCCCGATGAGTTCCCATCTGTCCGCCAGCGCCTTGCCGCTTTCCGCGCTCACCGCGCTGTCGCCGCTCGACGGCCGCTACGGATCGCAGGCGGCCTGTCTGCGCCAGGTGTTCTCCGAGTTCGCCTTCATGCGCGCGCGGCTGCGGGTCGAGGTCGAGTGGCTGCTCGCTCTCGCCGGCCTCGGTCTGCCGGAACTGGCGCCGCTGCCGGCGGCGAGCGTGACGCGGCTGCGCGCGCTCGCGGCCGAGTTCTCGCTTGCCGACTGCGAAGAAATCAAGGCGATCGAGGCGCGCACCAACCACGACGTGAAGGCGGTCGAGTACTTCATCAAGCAACGCATCGGCGACGATCCGGCGTTGCAGGCGGCCTCCGAGTTCGTCCACTTCGCCTGCACCTCGGAGGACATCAACAACGTCGCCCACGCGCTGATGCTGGCGCAAGGGCGCGGCGTGCTGCTTGAACGGCTGCGCGCGGTGCACGCGCGACTGCGCGCACTGGCGCACGCGCACGCGGCACAGCCGATGCTGGCGCGCACGCACGGCCAGGCGGCCAGTCCGACCACGGTCGGCAAGGAGTTCGCCAACGTGGCGCTGCGGCTTGCGGCCGCGATCGACGCGATCGAGCGCGCGCCGCTGCCGGCGAAGATGAACGGCGCGGTCGGCAACTACAACGCGCACCTGGCCGCCTGTCCGCAGATCGACTGGCAGGAAGTCGCGCGGCGCGTGGTCGAGGGCTTCGGCCTGAGCTTCAGCACGCACACGACGCAGATCGAGCCGCACGACGGCATGGCCGCGCTGTTCGACGCGCTGGCACGCGCCAACACGGTGTTGCTCGACCTCGACCGCGATCTGTGGGGCTATATCGCGCTCGGTTACTTCCGGCAGAAGCTCAAGGAAGGCGAGGTCGGCTCGTCGACCATGCCGCACAAGGTCAACCCGATCGACTTCGAGAACTCCGAGGGCAACCTCGGCCTGGCCAACGCGCTGCTGCGACATCTGTCGGACAAGTTGCCGGTGTCGCGCTGGCAGCGCGACCTGAGCGACTCGACCGTGCTGCGCAACCTGGGCGTGGCCTTCGGCCACTGCCTGATCGCCTACGACTCTTGCCTGCGCGGTCTGGGCAAGATCGAGGTCGATGCGGAGGCGCTGGCGGCCGATCTCGACCGCGCCTGGGAAGTGCTGGCCGAGCCGGTGCAGACCGTGATGCGCCGCTACGGCGTGCCCGAACCGTACGAGAAGCTCAAGGCGCTCACGCGCGGCAAGGGCATCACGCGTGAAGCGCTGCACGAGTTCGTGCGCGCGCTGCCGCTTCCGGCCGAGGCGCGCGAGGCGCTGCTGGCACTGACTCCCGCCACCTACGTCGGTGCCGCCGCCGAACTGGCGCGGCGCTGCTGACGGTCGCGGCCGCTCGTCATGACGGCGTCACGACGAGTCGCGGCGATCGGCAATAATCGCCGCCGGTGAGCCCCGGCGGTCACGAGTGTGACGCCGGGGTCGCGCATCATTCTTGACCCACACTCGAGGAGATCCATCGATGAAGAAGATCGTGCTGTCGCTGTGCACCGCCGCCTGTTGCCTCGTGGCGGTGCCGGCGCAGGCCCAGTTCGCCAAGCCCGAGGATGCGATCCGCTATCGCCAGTCGGCCTACGTGCTGATGGGCAACCACATGGCCCGGATCAACACCCAGTTGCGCGCCGACAAGCCGGATCTGGCGGCGATCCAGCGCAGCGCCGCGATCATCGACTTCGCCTCGCAGTTGCCGGGAGAGGCTTTCATCCCCAAATCCGAGACCGGCGGTACGCCGCCCACGCGCGCCCGGCCCGAGATCTTCCGCGACCCGAAGGTGAAAGAACTCGGCGCCCGCATGCGCGAAGAAGTGGTCAAGCTGAACGCCGCTGCCCGTGGCGGCGATCTGGCCGCGATCCGCACCCAGTTCGGTGAAACGGGCAAGAGCTGCAAAGCCTGCCACGATCAGTTCCGGCGCGACTGATCGGCGGCGCAAGGCGTCGCAGTGAAGGACAAACGGGCCGCGCCGCGGCCCGTTTGCCTAGAGCGCCGATCAGAAGCGCAGCCCGGCCTTGGCGCCGTAGCTGACGATGCCGCCGGTGCTGTCGACCTCGAACGCGAGGTTGAGGCCGAGGAAGACGTTGACTCCCGCGTAGACCTTGGTCTGCGTGAAGCTCTCTTCGCCCAGGCCCGGCACCCGCTGCGGCGTGCTGCGCACCCACACCTGGCCGACGCCGGCGTAGGGCGTGAACATCGCCAGGCCCTTGGACACCGAGACGTCGACGCCGCTGGTGGTGAGCTTCAACTGGTCGATGCCGCGCGTGGTCGTGTAGCTGCCGCGCAGCGCCACCGCCGGCAGCGCCACGCCGCCCTCGACGATCGCCCAGCGCAGCTCGCCGCCCAGGTACTCGATGTTGCTGTCCGGCACCTTCGAGTAGACGCCGCCAACGTCGATGCCGAACGGCAGTCCCAGGTGCGCGCGCAGCGTCGGCACCGGCAGCACCGTGTCGACCGCGCGTCCGCCCGAGGCGCGCGACAGCAGCGTCGGGTTCTTCAGGTCGGTTCCGGTGACTGCCAGCCCAAGGTCGAACCCGGTCACGCCGAGCGCCTCCGCCGGGATCAGCGGCTTGTACGACAGCGCCGCACCGAGATCCTCGGACAGCAGCCGGAACTGGCGCTGGCTCAGGTTGCCGATGGTGTCGAGGTCGGCGGCCGGCGCGGCCGGCGCCGACAGCAGCAGCGCGGCGGCGGCGGCGACGGGCAGGGCGAGGGCAGGAATCTTCATGCAGCGATCTCCGATGGGCGAACGCGGGGTCGAAGCGGTGGTCCGCGGCGGCCGATTGTCCGACGCTGCCGCGTGCGAGCGCCGTGTGGCGATCGCGCGATCGGGCGAGACCGGCCGTCTGGTCTGCTGATCGGCCGCGGCCGATGCGCGCCCGTGCCGACGGCGCTTCAGGTGCGACGCAGGCGGCCGCGCACGAGATCGATCGCCGCCGCGAACAAGTCGCTTCCGGCGCGACCCAGTTCGTCGCACACGGTCAGGTGATTGGAGCCGGCGAGCACCATCTCTCGCGCCACCTGACGCGGCCAGTGCTGCGCCATCGCATGGGTCTGGCGCCGGAACTCGCTCGACTCCAGCGCACCGACCGCCAGGCACAGCGGCGCATCGGTGGCCGGCGGCAGTCGCAGCGGCGACAGGCGCGCGGCGCGCGCCGGCGTCAGTTGCAGGTCGACGTTGACGAAGGGCGCATGCAGCAGCGGCTCGAGGTCGTACAGACCGCTGATCGCCAGCCCGCCCTTGACCAGATCGGCCGGCAGTCGCGCATCGAGCGCCGGCCAGACGGCCGCCATCGCCATCGCCGTCAGGTGGGCGCCGGCCGAGTGGCCGCAGACGAAAATGCGCTGCGGATCGAAGCCGTAGCGATCGCCGCGCTGATGCAGCCAGGCAAGCGCGCGCAGCACCTGGCGCACGATCTCCTCGACCGGTGTCGCCGGCGCCAGCCCGTAGTTGAGCAGCGCCAGCGCCAGACCGCGCGCCACGAACGGCGGCGCCAGCCAGGAGAAGTCGCGCTTGTCGAGCGAGCGCCAGTAGCCGCCGTGGATGAACACCAGCAGCGGCGCCGACTCGCCGCGCGCCGGAAACAGATCGAGCCGCTCGCCGCCGCCGTCGCCGTAGGCGAGGTCGATCAGCGCCGCCTGCGCGCGTCGCGCCAGCGCCGCCTGCTGCGCCCAACGGGCGAAGACGAGCGGATGCTCGGGGATCGCGGCGCGGGCGTTGTATTCGCGCTCGTAGAAGTCGCTGTCATGCTTGCGCATGCGAGGAGGGTACCGGAGCTTCGGCCGTGAGCGCGCACCGGCTCGGCGCCGGATCTGCGTCCGCGTTGGCTCTCGAACTTGAAGGCGCCTGCGCGGGCCGGCTACAATCGCGCCCTCGTTCCGGGGACGTAGCTCAGCTGGGAGAGCGTCGCGTTCGCAATGCGAAGGTCGGGAGTTCGATCCTCCTCGTCTCCACCACCACTCCAGAAGCCAGGCCCGCGTGTCGATGACGGCCTGGCTTTCTTTCTTGCCCGAAGCGCGCGAGTTGGCTGGATTGCGCTGCAATCCACGGCTTTGCCATTCACGACCCGTTGCGCGGCTGCTGTCCGCAAGCGGTGTCGTTCCTCATCGATCGGCAGACGCAGCTCGCGCATCGCCTTGACTGAAGCGACGGGCCCGGCCGCGCTTCGGACGCGGGTGGGCGCTTCGCTCAACCTAGGATGGATGCGAGACGCCGCAGCACGTCGACGGCGCCTCCTTGCAGCCCGACCCCGAACATGCCGCGCGTCTGCGGCTCGGTCGGATTGATCCGTACGTAGCGCAAGCCGCAGCGCTCGGTGAACCTGCGCACCGTCGGAATCGCCGTGCCGGCGCCCAGTTCGATCGCGACGATGTTGGCGCCGCAGGCCATCCACTCCTTCAACCTCGCCAACTGCGCATCGCTGCGGGTCGGGATCCATCCGGCATCGCCGAACATCAGGATGTTCGGCCGCGCGACGGCTGCGCATCGCGGACAGGTCGGCGGCGCAGACACGAGTCGACAGTGCTCCTCGTCGATCTGCGGCTCGAACCCCGCTGCCGGCCAGAGCGAGTCGCTGCACGGCTGCAGGCACTGCAGGACGTGGATCGAGCCGTGGACCTCGACCACCTGGTCGTGCGCGAAGCCGGCTTTCTGGAACTGGCCATCGACGTTGCTGGTGAAGACGAACGCGCCGAGCGGTTTGTCGGCGGCCCAGCGGTCGAGGATGCCGAAGCCCTCGTGCGGCACCGTCCGGCGATACAGCTTGAGCCGATGGCCGTAGAAGCCCCAGGCCAGCGCCGGATCCGACTCGAACGTGTGGGGCGATGCAATTGACTCGAATCGCAGGCGTGCTCGAGCGAGCGCCGGGTAGGCGCGCCAAAAGCCTTCGGCGCCGCGAAAGTCCGGTAGGCCGGAGTCCACGCCCATGCCGGCGCCGGCCGTGATCAGCAGGCCATCGGCCTCGTGGATCCACTCGGCGGCGCGCTGCAAATCTGCGCTGTCCTGGTCGCTCGATCGCATGGTAGGCCGGCATCGAGTCTGATCCGGCGGGCAATGATTCTCGCCGATCGCGCACCGGGCGCCAGCGAAGCGCGAGTCGGCGCGATGCCTGCTGCTCAGCGATCAGCGCGCCTATCCCGCTGCCTGCTCGTCCTCGCCGACGAAGGCGCTCAGGTGCACCACCCGTTCGCCCTCGACCAGTGCCGCCGCATGCAGCTCCGGTTCGTCGATGCGCACGTCGGTGCCCTTGGCCACCGCCGCGTAGGTGGACTGCGGCGCCTGCGCGATGCGCGCCAGCAACGCCTTTACCTCGTCCAGCATTGGCGGTGTTGCCGCATCCGTGGCCTCGCGCTCGCGCCGGCTCTCGAAAGCGTCGAAGGCGTAGCTGTCGATGAGCTTCGGCAGCATCTTGGCCAGCGTGGCGGCGGCATCGAACAGCTCGGCGCCGACGACGGAGGAAGTCGACACACGCAACCAAAGGAAGCGGCTCAGAGATTGTCCGAGCCGTTGTAGGTGGTGGAGGCGGGGGGAATCGAACCCCCGTCCGCGGATGATCCGCAGGCAGATCTACATGCGTAGCCGGTCAATTTGAGTCTCGCCGTGCGCTTAGCCGATCGGCAGGCCGACGCACGGCCAGTTGCTGATTCTCGGCGCCGGCGTCGCAACGCCGCCGGCGATCAGCCTCTGTGAATGGCGCTGCTGCCGGTTGCCCGGCCTAGTCCAGAGACAAACTAGTGCAGCGTCCCGCCGGGTTTAAGCGGCGAGAGCGAAACGCTCGTCGTTGGCGTTTGTGGATTTCCAGCGGATTTACGAGGTGACTGGGCCTCGGCATGCACTGCGCTGTTTCACGACCCACGTCGAAACCGGGTCGCCCCCAAGCAACTGCAAGTGTAGTCCTGATATGGGGTGGCGCCGACTCGATTCAAGGCGCAAGGCGTTCCGCGGCCGCGGCAGCTTCCGCGCCGATGGCTCAGCGGCCACCGGCGGGTACGAGCAACTCGAGCAGTGCAGCCGGGGAATCGACGATGTGGTCGGCGCCCCAGTCGTCGATCGGCGTCGACTCGCCCAGGTAGCCGTAGCGAACCGCGACCGTGATCATGCCGGCGGCGCGGCCGGCCTGCACATCGCGCAGATCGTCGCCGACGTAGACCGTGCCTGCGGGCGCGCGTTCGGCGGCTGCCGCTGCGTGCAGCAGCGGCGCCGGGTGAGGCTTGGCATGCGCGGTGGTGTCGCCGCTGACGATGCAGGCGGCGCGCCGGTCGAGGTCGAGCGCGCGCAGCAGCGGATCGGTGAAGCGCGCGGCCTTGTTGGTGACGATGCCCCAGCGCCGGCCGCCGGCGTCCAGAGCGTCGAGCAGCGCGTCGATTCCGTCGAACAGGCGCGTGTGCACGCACAGCGCCGCTTCGTAACGCGCGAAGAACTCCTGCCGCAGCGCTTCGTAGTCGGGGTGCTCGACGCCGGCATCGAGCGCCCGTCCGAGCAGCCCGCGCGCGCCGTGGCTGGCGAGCGGCCGCAGGGTCGGCAAGGGCAGCGCCGGCAGCCCGCGCGCGGCGCGCATCGCGTTGGCGGTGGCGGCGAGATCGGGCGCGGTGTCGGCGAGCGTGCCGTCGAGATCGAACAGCACCAGGCTGGCTTGCTGCAGCGGGGCCATCGATAAGGTCCGGGCCTGTGCGGTTGCGCGCGACGACGGCGGCCCTCGATCAGACCGAGGTCCGACGGCACGCGAGCAGGTAGTTGACGTCGGTGTCCGCGCCGATCGAAAAGCGCCGCCGCAGCGGGTCGTAGCTCATGCCGGTGAGCTCGACCGCCGCCAGGCCGGCGGCGCGCGCGTGGCCAACGAGTTCGCTCGGCCGGACGAACTTGGCGTACTCGTGCGTGCCGCGCGGCAGCAGACCGAGCACGTACTCGGCGCCGAGGATCGCGAATGCAAAGGCCTTCGGATTGCGGTTGATGGTCGAGAAGAACACCCAGCCCTGCGGCCGGACGAGTGCCGCGCAGGCGCGCACGGTCGAGGCCGGATCGGGCACGTGCTCGAGCAGTTCCATGCAGGTGACGACGTCGTAGCTCGCCGCTTCCTTCTGGGCAAGCTCTTCGGCCGAGCCGAGCCGGTAGTCGACCTTGACGCCCGACTCGAGCGCATGCAACTCGGCCACCGTCAGCAGCTTGGAGGCAAGGTCGATGCCGGTGACTTGCGCACCGCGCGTTGCCATCGACTCGGCGAGCACGCCGCCGCCGCAGCCGACGTCGAGCACGCGCTTGCCGGTCAGGCCCGCGTGGCGGTCGATCCAGTCGAGCCGCAACGGATTGAGTTCGTGTAGCGGTCGCATCGCGCCCGTCGGATCCCACCAGCGGTGGGCGATATCGCTGAAACGCTGCAGTTCGGCGGGGTCGGCGTTGGGGGTCATCACGGGCAGCAGCAGTGCGGCGACAACGGCAATGGTATCGGCTGCGGGCGCGGTGACCGCGACGGTGGCGGGCGGCGCGAGGCCGCGAGCAGTGGCCGACGGCGCACCAGCGCCTCGAGGCCGGCCGGCGGCGAGGCTCGCGCGCTCGCTGTGTTCTCCGGACCCAAAAAAAGTGCCCCGCATTCGCGGGGCACCTGACACTGGCCGACCCGGCGGCGCTCTGCTAGCGGCGCACTGGACGCGTGCCGATGACTTCGACTTCGACCCGCCGGTTCAGTGCCCGTCCCTCGGGCGTGCGGTTGTCGGCGATCGGCTGCGCCGCACCCTTGCCTTCGACGTGGATGCGGTTGGCATCAATGCCGATCTGCTTGACCAGATAAGCCTTCACGTCGCTCGCCCGGCGCTGCGACAGGCGCAGATTGGCGGCAGCGCTGCCGACGTTGTCGGTATGGCCGGTGACGATCACGACTTCGAGCGTGATGCCCTTGATCTTGTCCCTCAGATCGTCGAGCACGGCTGCGTCGCGCGGCGTCAGGCTCTTGGCGGTGGCAAAGCGCACCGTCGTGGCGAAGGTCACCTTCTCGCTGACCGGCGCCGGCGGAGGCGGCGGCGGAGGTGGCGGCGGCGGAGGCGGCGGTGGAGCAGGCGGCGCCGGAGGAGGCGGTGGAGGTGGCGGCGGCGGGGGCGGCGGTGGAGGCGGCGGATCGCACACTTCCTTGGGCAGAGCCGCCCGATCGCAGGCGCAGCCCGCCCCTTTCGGCCCGTCGATGGCGGCCAGTTGCGCGGTCCAGGCCGGCGTGCGCCAGCACAGACCGAACGGCGTGGTCACGACGTTGCCGCGACTGTCAATCACGTAGGCGGGCGCGTTCTTCGCGCCGGCAATGTCCCTCGGCTGCGCGAAGGCGGCGCCGGTGGCGGCGGTCGCGGCGACCGCGAACAGCCAACTCAACTTTCTCACACTCGTCATCTCTCTCCTCCCTGCGGAAACTGCGGTTCCTGGGTCGAACCCGAATCGAGTTCTGGTTGCCGCGTGCGCCGACCGGGGCAACGTCGCACCGAGCCCGCCTCAACGCTCGGCACCAAGACAGGCCTGCGTCCGATTCTGCCACGCAGCGATTTTCATCGAGAGCTCGCGCTCCGAGTCGGGGTCGATGCCGCACACCGCCTGTCGCCTGCGGACAACAGGGACGCCGGCGACCCAGACATCGCTGACGTTCTCGCGACCGCAGGCGTAGACGAGGTGCGAGACCGGGTCGTACACGGGCATGGTCTCGGCCGCGCCGAGGTCGAAGGCCACCAGGTCGGCATCCTTGCCGACCTCGATCGAGCCGATGCGCCGTTCCAGTCCTAGAGCTCGCGCGCCGTTGAGCGTCGCGTACTCCAGCACCTGCGCCGCCGGCAGCACCGCGGCGTCGCCGCCGCCCTTGGCGAGCAGCGCCGCCAGACGCATCTCGTCGAGGATGTCGAGCCGGTTGTTGCTGGCGGCGCCGTCGGTGCCGAGGGCGAGGTTGACACCGGCGGCCGCCAGCGCCGCCGCCGGCGCGATGCCGCTGGCCAGCTTCAGGTTCGACACCGGGCAGTGCACGACACTGGCGCCGCGTGCTGCCAGCAGATAGATCTCGGCCGCGCTCAGATGCACGGCGTGCACGGCGATCAGGCGCTCGGTCGCCAGCCCGAGGCGGTCGAGCCGCGCCAGCGGCCGCAGGCCGTGCGCGCGCAGCGACTCGGCGATCTCGCCTTCGGTCTCGTGCACGTGGATGTGCAGCGGCAGGTCGAGTTCCTCGGCGAGCAGGGCGCAGCGGCGCAGGGTGGCGTCGCTCACGCTGTAGGGCGCGTGCGGCGCGACGGTGAAGCTGACCAGCGGATCGTCGCGCAGCGCGTCGCGCGCGGCCAGTCCCTGGCGCAGATAGTCGTCGGCGTCGGCGGCATAGCGGGTCGCCATCTCGATGGCGATGATGCCGAGCACGGCGCGCATGCCGACGCTGCGCAGGCCGCGCGCGCAGGCGTTCGGGTAGAAGTACATGTCGGAACAGGTGGTGACGCCGGCACGCAGCATCTCGAGCGCCGCCAGCCGGGCGCCGTCGTAGACGAAGTCCTCGTCGACCAGTGCCTGCTCCAGCGGCCAGATGCGCTCGCGCAGCCAGCGCTGCAGCGGCAGGTCGTCGCCGATGCCGCGCAGCAGCGTCATCGAGGCGTGGGTGTGGGCGTTGACCAGGCCCGGCGTCACCAGGTGGCGGTCGAGCACGGTGCGCTCGCGCGCCTCGAAGCGCCGGCGCGCCTGCGCCACCGGCAGCACGGCGACGATGCGCTCGCCGTCGATCGCCAGCGCATGGTCGGCGAGAAGGGCCGCCGGCCGCACTGGCGCCAGCCAGCGGCATTCGATCAGTGAATCGACGGTGAGCACGGTGCGGTCGGACCGGCGGCGGGCAACGCTGCGCGCCGGCAATACTGCCACGAGGCGCCGCCCTGCGGCCGGGCGGCGGCAAGGGCGAGCGACGACGAGCGCGCTGCTAGACTGCGCCGGTTTCCGAGCCGGTCCTCCGGACCCGCCGTCCAATCCCGCAGGCCGCCGCCTCGGCGCTGCCGCGCCCGCTGGCGCTGCCGTAGCGCCCGCCTCGAACCGAACTTGTCGCGCGATCGAAGTTGCGCGCGCCCGCTGCGCATGGATCAATTCGCCAAGGAAACCGTTCCCGTCTCGCTCGAAGAGGAGATGCGGCGCTCCTATCTCGATTACGCGATGAGCGTGATCGTCGGCCGCGCGCTGCCTGACGCGCGCGACGGCCTCAAGCCGGTGCACCGGCGCGTGCTGTACGCGATGCACGAGGCCAACAACGTGCACACGCGGCCGTATGTGAAATGCGCGCGCATCGTCGGCGAGGTGATGGGCAAGTTCCATCCGCACGGCGACGCCAGCATCTACGACACGCTGGTGCGCATGGCGCAGGACTTCTCGCTGCGCTACACGCTGGTCGACGGCCAGGGCAACTTCGGCTCGATCGACGGCGACAACCCGGCGGCGATGCGCTACACCGAATGCCGGCTCGACCGCATCGCCGCCGAACTGCTGGCCGACATTGAGCGCGAGACGGTCGACTTCCAGCCCAACTACGACGGCAAGGAGCGGGAGCCGACGGTGCTGCCGTCG
>JBBIST010000032.1:0-30497 GCA_037441125.1 Burkholderiales bacterium | reverse complement strand
CGGCGTTGCCGGCGCCGGCGCGGCGGCCGGCGGCGGCCGCTGCGCCAGCCAGTCGCTGTAGCCGCCCGCGTACTCGCGCCAGCGCCCGTCGCCTTCGGCCACCAGCGACTGGGTGGCGATCGCATCGAGGAAGGCGCGATCATGGCTGACCACGAGCAGCGTGCCCGCGTACTCCTGCAGCGTGCTCTCCAGCAGTTCGAGCGACTCGAGGTCGAGATCGTTGGTCGGTTCGTCGAGCACGAGCACATTGGCCGGCCGCGCGAACAGGCGCGCCAGCAGCAGGCGGTTGCGCTCGCCGCCCGACAGCGTGCGCACCGGCGCGCCGGCGCGACGCGGCGGGAACAGGAAGTCGCCGAGGTAGCTCACGACGTGCTTGCGCGTGCCGGCGATCTCGATCCAATCCGACCCGGGCGCGATCGTCTCGGCCACGGTGCGCTCCGGGTCGAGTTGCTCGCGCATCTGGTCGAAGTAGGCGAGCTCGAGGTGGCTGCCGAGCCGCACCGTGCCGCGATCGGGCGCCAGCGTGCCGACGATGAGCTTGAGCAGCGTGCTCTTGCCGGCGCCGTTCGCTCCGATCAGCGCCAGACGGTCGCCGCGCATCAGGCGCAGGTCGAGATCGCGCACGAGCGCGCGCCCGCCGAAGCTCTTGCTGACGCCGGTCAGTTCGGCCACCAGTCGCCCGCTACGCTCGCCGGCGTCGATGCGCAGCCGCACCTGCCCGAGCCGCTCGCGCCGCGCCGCCCGCTCGGCGCGCAGTGCCTGAAGCCGCCGCACGCGGCCTTCGTTGCGCGTGCGCCGCGCTTCGATGCCCTTGCGGATCCAGACCTCCTCCTGCGCCCAGAAGCGATCGAACTTGCGCCGCGCCAGCGCCTCGGCGGCGAGTTGCTCGTCGCGCCGCGCCGCGTAGGCGGCGAAGTTGCCCGGGTAGCTGCGCAGCTCGCCGCGGTCCAGTTCGACGATGCGCGTGACCACGCGGTCGAGGAAGGCGCGGTCGTGGGTGACGACGATCGCCGTCGGCACGCGTCGCACCAGGTCCTCGAGCTGCTCGATCGCCTGCACGTCGAGGTGGTTGGTCGGCTCGTCGAGCAGCAGCAGCTCGGCGTCGAGTGCGAGCGCGAGTGCGAGCGCGGCGCGCTTGCGCTCGCCGCCCGAGGCGGTGGCCGGATCGTCGCCGCCGTCGACACCGAGGCGCTGCAGGTACTCGGCCAGGCGCGCCTCGACGCGCCAGCGCTCGCGCTCGTCGGCGATCGCCGGGATGTGGCCGCGCCGCAGCAGGCTCTCGTGCAAGTGCGCGGCCGCCGGCAACTGCGGCTCCTGCTCGACGAGCGCGATGCGCAGGCCGTCGCGCCGGCGGCACTCGCCGCCGTCCAGGTGCGCACGGCCGGCGATCACCGCCAGCAGCGAGCTCTTGCCGCTGCCGTTGCGGCCGATCAGGCCGATGCGCTCGCCTGCGAGCACGCTGAGCGAAGCGCGGTCGAGCAGCGGCAGATCGCCGTAGGCGAGTTCGGCCTCGAGCAGCGCGAGCACGGTCATCCGCTCGAAGATACGCGAAGGGCGACGGCGCGACCGCCGGCGGCAGGCGCGCGCTGCGCTCAGGGCGGAGCGCGCAACTATGGCCTTAGGAGATCGACGACAGGGCCGGATCGGCCCAAGGACCGGCGCCGATCGCGCCTAGTTCGACCCGGTGCCGACAGCGACAGGCGCGGGTCGGTGGCGAGCGCGCCCGCAGCGCGGGCGCGGTTCGATCAGTTGGCGGGCTTGGTCACCGGATGGCCGGCCTTGACCCAGTCGTCAAAGTTCATGTCGGCGGCGGTCACGTTGGTGAAGCCCAGTTCGCGCAGCGACTTGGCGGCCAAAGCGCAGCGGCTGCCGCGCAGGCAGTACAGGGTCATCTGCTTGTTCATGTCGGTCTTGTCGGGAAAACCGACATGCGTCCAGATCCTGAACTCGATCAGGCCGCGCGAGACGTTGATGGCACCCGGAATGTGGCCGGCCGCGAACTCGTCGGGGTCGCGCACGTCGACGATCAGGCCGAGGGCCTTCTTGTCGAGCCCGGCCCGGAACGCATCCATCTTGATCAGCGGTACCTGCTTCTTGGCGTCGGCGACGAGCTTTCTGACGCTGTCCGGGAAGTTTTGCGCTTGTACCGCCGGAGGCAGCGCGACGGCCGCGGCCAGCAAGCCGACCGCGGCAAGGGTGAGAACGGACTTCTTCAACATGGCGGGTTCCTTTCAAGGCAACGGCGTTGAAAACTCAGGTGACGAGGTAGCTGCCGCAGCACACGCTCGCAAGACGGGTCCGGAGGGTGTTGCGAGCAGACCGCGTGAAAGACCCGCGGCGAACTCATCGACCATGCGGGAACCTAAGGCGCTGCCGCAGCCCGCCGCTTGCCCTGCGTCAAGCCGCGAACCGATATCAGCAAAAGTGATCGTCGGTCGCCGCAGGCGACCTCTGCAACGGGAATGGCCTTTGTGACATGCGCGCAGCAGCGAGGCGCGACCCCGGTGCGTTGCCCCGACGCTCCTAGAATCGGCCGCAGCGCTGCTGTACCACGCGGCTGCGCCACTAGGGATTGACATGCAGTCTGCGTCTGCTGTTGCTTCGATCGTCACGCGCGCCGGCCGGGCGCCGCTGCGGCTGGCCGCTGCGCTCGGCGCAGCGCTGCTGCTGTTGGCCGCGTGCGAGCGCGCCGCGCCGCCGAGCGCGACGCCGGCGAAGGCGACGGCCGAGCCGGTGGCGCCGCGACTGACAGGCGTCGGCCGCAGCGACTTCGCCGTGACCACCGGATCGCAGGAAGCGCGCGCCTTTTTCCACCAAGGCCTGTCGCTGGCGTTCGCTTTCGATCACGGCGAAGCGCGGCGTGCCTTCGCCGAGGCGCTGCGGCTCGATCCGCGCTGCGCCCTGTGCGCCTGGGGCCTGTCGTACGTGACCGGTCCCTACGTGAACCGGCCGGAACGCGACGACCTCGTGGCCACGCGCGCGCACATCGAGCGCGCGCTGCAACTGGCCGGCGGCGCGAGCGAACGCGAGCGGGCGCTGATCCGCGCGCAGGCGGTGCGCGTCGGCGTCGATCCGGATCGCGTCGCTGCGGCGCAGGCGCCTCGCCGCGACGAAGTGCCGCTGCCGCCTTCGGCGCTGTGCGTGAGCCCGGCGCCGCGCGACGCCGATCCGGCCGACCTCGCCTACGCGCGGGCGATGGCGCGACTGGCGTTCGACTTCCCCGACGACGCCGACCTCGGCGTGCTGCACGCCGAGGCGCTGATGATGCTGTCGTCGTGGAACTGGTGGACGCGAGCGGGTGAGCCGAGCCCCGGCACGCGCGAGGCGATCGCTGAACTGAATCGCGTGCTGGCGCTTGCGCCCGACCATGCCGGCGCATTGCACTACCTGATCCACGCCTACGAGCAGTCGCCGACCCCCGAGCGCGCGGCGGCCGCGGCCGAGCGGCTGCCGGCGCTGGCGCCGGCAGCCGGGCACATGGTGCACATGCCGTCGCACATCTGGGTGCGGCTGGGCCGCTACCGCGACGCGGTCGCCGTCAATCAGGCGGCGGTGGCCGCCGACGCCGCGCTCGAAGCGCAGGTGCGCGCGCAGGGCTTCGAGCCGGTGACGCTGCCGTCGCACCACCTGCACTACCTGTGGTGGGCGGCGGTGCTCGCCGGCCAGGGCGAGGTGGCGATCGACGCCGCCGACCGGCTCGGTCAACTCGTGGCGCGCGGCACGCTCACCTACGGCGGCGGCGACGACTACTTCGCGGCGCTGCCGCTGTTTGCGCGCGTGCGCTTTGCGCGCTGGGACGAGATCGCGGCGGCGCCGGCTCCGGCCGGGGCGAGCGTCTATCCGCGCGCGGTCTGGCACTGGGCACGCGGCATGGCGCAGGCGCGCGCGGGCGCGGCCGACGCCGCCGAACGCGAACTGGCCTCGCTCGCGGCGCTGATCGCCGACCCGAGCCTCGAAGGCCGCAGCCTCAAGGGCATCGACGAACTGCGTTCGCTGCTCGCGATCGCCGCCGCCGCGCTCGAAGGCGAGATGCACCTGGCGCGCCGGCAGTGGCCGCAGGCGATCGCCGCGCTCGCGCGCGCGGTCGAGCTCGAGCAGGCGCTCGAAGGCGAAGAGCCGCCGCCGTGGGCGATGTCGACCCGGGTCGAGCTGGCCGGCGCGCTGCTGCTGGCAGGGCGCGCCGCTGAGGCGGAAGCTGCGGCACGCGCCGACCTGAAGCGGCTCCCGGCCAACGGCTGGGCACTGCACGCGCTGGCCGAGAGCCTGCGCCGGCAGGGTCGCGCCGCCGAGGCGGCGCGGATGCAGGAAGCCTTCGCCGAGGCCTGGCGCGGCGCCGATCGGGTGAAACCCGTAGTCCGCTACTGAGGCCCAACGGACCTAGATCACACAGCGACCGAGCGCTGCGGCGCGTGTTGTTCGGCGTCATTGACTCCGTTCGTGGCCAGACGGGAATCAGACGGCGGTTGACGGCGGGCAAGGATTGCCTACCTCGTTCGAGGCAGGCTGCGGCATCCGTTCTGATTGCCGCGCCCATGGTCCTCGCCCGCCCACCCGCCGCGCTGTCGTCGATGCGCCGGCGTTTCCTGAAAATTTCGGCTGCGACCTTCGCCGCCGCCGCTGCCCTGCCTCGTGAGGCCGCTGCGCTCGCCCGGGCGCCGGTGGCCGAGACCGGCATTCGCCGTGTGCCGACCTTCTGCGGCATGTGCTTCTGGCGCTGCGGGGCGATCGCCACGGTGCGCGACGGCAAGCTGTGGAAGATCGAGGGCAATCCGCTCGACCCGGCGGCGCGCGGCCTGCTGTGCACGCGTGGCACCGCCGGCGTGGGCGCGCACTACGCCGATGATCGCCTGCAGCGGCCGCTGATCCGCACCGGCAAGCGCGGCGAAGAGAAGTGGAAGGTCGCGAGCTGGGACGAAGCGCTCGACTTCGTCGCGGAGCGTCTGAAGCAGGCGGCGACGCGCCACGGCCCCGAGACGGTGGCGATGTTCAAGCACGGCATCGGCGCCGACTTCGTCGATCACACGCTGCGCGCCTTCGGCACGCCGAACATCGCCGCGCCGAGCTTCGCCCAGTGCCGCGGCCCGCGCGACGTCGGCTTCAACCTGACCTACGGCACCAACCCCGGCACGCCGGAAAACGTCGACATCGCCAATACCCGCTGCCTGGTGCTGATCGGCACCCACCTGGGCGAGAACCTGCACAACACCCAGGTCCAGGACTTCGGCATCGCGATCCGCAACGGCGCGACGATCATCGCCGTCGATCCGCGCTTCTCGCCGGCGGCGAGCAAGGCCAAGTACTGGGTGCCGGTCAAGCCGGGCACCGACATGGCGCTGCTGCTCGCCTGGATGAACGTGATCGTGCGCGAGGGGCTGCACGACCGCGCCTTCGTCGCCGAGCACGGCACGGGCTTTGACCGCTTTGCGCAGGCGATCGCCGCCAACACGCCGGAGTGGGCGGCGGCCGAATGCGGCGTGCCGGCCGAGCTGATCCGCATCACGGCGCGCGAGATGGCGCGCGCGCGCCCGGCGACCATCATCCACCCGGGACGGCGCACCAACTGGTACGGCGACGACGCCCAGCGCGGCCGCGCGGTGGCGCTGCTGAACGCGCTGATGGGCAACTGGGGCCGCAAGGGCGGCTTCGTGCTGCCGGATTTCGTCTGGCTCGACAAGTACCCGGGCATGCCCGACTACCCGAAGTCGGCGCGCGGCAAGGCCGACAACCCGGCGGTCGACGGCCGCAAGCGCTGGCCGTTCGCGCATCTGACGGTGACCACCGGCCTGCGCGAGGCGACGATCACAGGCCATCCCTATCCGGTCAAGGCCTGGGTGGTGCACGGGGCCAACTTGCTGCAGGCGATGCCGGACCGCGCGCGCACGCTCGCCGCGATCGACGCGCTCGACTTGCTGGTGGTGGTGGACACGGTGCCGAGCGAGATCGCCTGCTACGCCGACGTCGTGCTGCCGGCGGCGACCTACCTGGAGCGCTGGGACAGCATCAACGACAGCTATCAGCGCGTGCCCTTCATCTCGCTGCGGCAGCCGGTGGTGGCGCCGCCGCACGATCAGAAGGAAGGCTGGTGGATCGGGCGCGAACTGGCGCGGCGCCTCGGGCTGGCGGCCTACTACCCGTGGACCTCGATCGAAGACTACCTGCGCAAGATCGTCGAAGCACGCGGTCTGTCGTGGCAGCAGTTGCGGCGCGACGGCGTGGTCACGATCGACCGGCCGAAGATGACGGTCGAGGAAGGCGCGAAGCTCGAGTTCTGGACGCCGAGCGGCAAGGTCGAGTTCTGGTCGCAGCAACTGGCTGACGCCGGCTTCGATCCGGTGCCGCGCTACACGCGGCCGGAGGAGGCGCCGCCGGGCGCCTACCGGCTGATCACCGGCCGCGCCGCCCAGCACACCTTCAGCCAGACCGTCGGCAGCCCGCACCTGGCCGAGCTGATGCCGGTCAACACGGTGTGGATCAACGCCGACGAGGCGGGCAAGCTCGGTCTGATCAGCGGCCAGAAGGTGCGGCTGCGCAATCAGGACGGCGTGGTCAGCGACCCGGTGGCGGTGTTCGCCACCGAGCGCATCCGGCCCGAGTGCGTCTACATGGTGCACGGCTTCGGTTCGACCTCGAAGGCCTGGCGGTCCGCGTACCGCAAGGGAGCGAGCACGGCGCAACTGAGCACGCGCGTGAAGATCGACCCGCTGATGGGCGGCACCAGCATCCACACCAACTTCGTGACGATCCACCGGGTCGTCCGCAACTGGATCTAGGGGGCGTCGATGAGCCGTCTTGGGATGGTGATCGACACCCGCCAGTGCATCGGCTGCGAGGGCTGCGTCGTCGCCTGCAACATCGAAAACGACGTGCCGCCCGGCGAGCGCCGCTGCCGCGTGACGACCGAGACCAGCGGCCGCTTCCCGCGCCTGGCGCTCACGTTCTACTCGCAGCGCTGCAATCACTGCGACGAGCCGCCCTGCGTGCCGGTGTGCCCGACCGGCGCCAGCCACGTCAGCCAGTTGCCGCACCTGGGCAAGACGGTGCAGATCAACGCCGCCCGCTGCATCCGCTGCAAGCTGTGCGTCGAGGCCTGCCCCTACGACGCGCGCTTCATGAATCCGCGCCGGCGCGGTGTGGCCGACAAGTGCGACTTCTGCGCCCACCGGCTGGCGCAGGGCCTGACGCCGGCCTGCGCCTCGGTCTGCCCGACCAAGGCGATCGCCTTCGGCGACCTGGATGACCCGGCGAGCCCGGCCAGCACGATGCTGAAGGGGCGCAAGGCGGCACCGCTGGGCGCCGGCTTCGGCACCAAGCCGCGCATCTTCTACCTGACCTAGTAACGGCGGGCGCGACGTTCGCGCCCATCAACCTCGAGGCAAGAGAGCACCATGACTAAGAGATGGATTGGCTGGGTCGGCGGACTGCTGGCGTTTGGTGCCGCTGCTGCCGCCGGCGCGCAGGCGCCTGCGGCGACCGCGGCGCAACCGGCGGCGCGTCCGTCGCAGCCGGCGTTCTGCGCCAACTGCCACAAACCGGCTGCCGGTCGCATCGGCGGCTTCTTTGACAGCGTCGCCTTCCGGTCGACGTCGATGCAGATCGACATCGGCGCCGGCCCCGAGCTCCTGCGTTTTGATCCGAAGACGGTCAAGGTGGTCGAAGCGGGCGAGACCAAGCCGGCCGAGGCGCTGCGCCAGATCAAGCGCCGGCACGAGGTGATGGTCGCGTTCGTCGAGCGCGACGGCGTCAAATTCGCCACCGAGGTGACGGTCAAGGGGCCGGTCAAGCTGGCCCCCGAGCATGTCGCCAATTACGAGCTGGTCGCCCAGCTCGTGGCGCAGGGGCCGGAGAAGGGGCGCTACACGCTGATCGACTCGCGGCCGCTGACGCGCTTCCAGGAAGGGCACATCCCGACCGCGATTCACCTGCCGTTCATCGGCTTCGACAAGTTCATCGATCGCCTGCCGAAGGACAAGTCGCAACTGGTGATCTTCTATTGCGGCGGCGTCACCTGCACGCTTAGCCCGAACTCGCTGCGCCGGGCGCAGGCGCTCGGCTACACCAACCTGCGCGTCTATCGCGAAGGTCTGCCTGAATGGCAGACGCGCAGCTTCGCGGTCACCACGCCGCAGTTCCTCAAGGAAGCCTACGTCGACCGCGACATCCCGCACGTCATGATCGACGCCCGCTCGGCCGCCGAGGCGCGCACCGGCCACATCAGGGGCGCGGTGTCGCTGCCGGCCGATGCGGTGCGCACCGCGGTGCGGCCCGAGGCGCTGCCGGCGCCGCGGCTGCGCGCGCCGATCGTCGTCTATGACGGTCGCGGCGGCGAGGAGGCGGTCACGGTGGCACGCGCGCTGGTGGCGGCCGGCCAGAGGAACGTGCTGGTCCTCGATCAAGGTCTGGCCGGCTGGCAGGCGGCCGGTCTGGCGCTCGAGCCCGGTGCCTCGGCGGCGACCCAGATCACGTTCGTGCCGAAGCCGCGTCCGGGGTCGATTCCGGCCGAGGAGTTCAGCAGGCTGGCGCTGAACACCCCGGCCGATGTCCTGATCCTCGACGTGCGCGATCGCGACGAGGCCAACGCCGGCATGATCAAGGGCGCGGTGCTGATCCCCGAGGATGAGCTGGCCACGCGCATGAACGAGCTGCCGAGGAACAAGCGCATCGTCACCCACTGCGTGAGCGGCGTGCGTTGCGAAATGGCCTACCACCGGTTGCTCGCCGCCGGCTTCACCAATGTGAGCTGGCTCAACGCAGTCATCGAGATCGGCCGGGACGGCAGCTTCAAGCTGACGCCGAACTGACCGGCGGGGTCGGAGCGCGACGTGCACCGGCCGACGCGCAAGGCCGTTAGAGTCGCCATGACCCGGGGCGCGCGAATCGTTGTACGCTGCGCGCCCCTGTCTGCGACCGGTTGCCGGAGCAGCCAGCGCGATGCCCTCAACTACTTCGGAGTGACTCCATGATCAAGCTTGCCGCCGCCGCTATCGCCGCCGCTCTTGGCGTGCTTTTGGCCGTTTCCGGCCCCGCCCTCGCTTCCTACGCGAAGAAGGAAGAGAAGAAGGAGGAGGCGAAGGCCGAGGTCAAGAAGGACGAGAAGAAGAAAGCCAAGGGCGGCTGCTAAGCGCCTCGCCAATGGCCGGGCCTGGATCCCCGCCGAGGGGATCCAGGCCCGTTTTGCTTGTGTCGCGTTGTGAGCCGGTCGACGGCCGGGGTGGGACTCAGAAGCGCCAGCCGACCGCGACTCCAAGCGACTGCATCTTCAGATGCAAGTTGGCGTTGCCGCCGCCGAACATGGCCGGAATCGAATTGACGCCGGCCACGGTGACCGTCGGCGCGTACATGTAGGCGAAGCTCAGCTCGACGTTGCCGCCGACGTGAAAGGTGCCGCCGACCGTGTAGTGCTCCTCGACCACGCCCGGCGCGAGCACGTTGAACAGCGTTTCGCTGGCCGGTATCGGCTGCTCGCCGTAGTTGAAGCCGGCGCGCAGCGCAACGTCGGGCGTGACCTGCCACTGAACACCGAGCTTGTAGGCGGTGACGTCGCGCCAGCCAAAGCCGGCGCCGCCGTCGTCGCCGAGCCTCGCCTGGAACAGGTTCGGCAGCAAGGGATTGGCGACCGAGCGCACGCCCGAGTATTCAATGCGAACGACATCGAAGGCGACCGTCACCGGCTGCATCCGGCAGGCGATGCCGGCGCCGTAGTTGGCCGGGATGTCGAACCCGCCCTGTTCGGCGAACAGCCCCTTGTACTTGTCGAACTCGCTCATCGAGCTCTTGGTCTGGTAGGTGGCGCCGACATCGCAGGCCGGCAGCAACTGGCCGATCCAGCCGACGCGAACGCTCCAGCCGTAGGACGAGTCGTGGCCCTTGTTCGTGACGTGGCCGGGGAAGGCGGAGAACTGCTGCGGCGATCCCACCGGCGCCGTGAAGTTCTCCAGACCGGTCGCCTTGAAGCGCTGGTAGGCGAGGTTGAGCGAGGCGCCGACCACGTGGCCGGGCGCCGGCTGCCAGGCCACGGTCGGGGCGATGAACGCCTGCTCGAGGTTGACGCCGGCGCGGCTTGTGCCGAACAGCGGGAAGGCGGTCGTGTAGTCGGTGTTCATGCCGCCGTTGCCATAGACCGAGACGCCCAGCGACAGGGTCGGACTGAGCAGGCGGTTGTAGCCGAACTCGGGAATCAGGAAGTCGCTGGTGGCGTTGCCGTCGTAGCTGCGATTGATCGGCGCCGCGCTGCCGACGACTTCGGCGCCGCGAGTCGGGTTGAACCAGTCGACGCCGACGTCGGCGCGATTGCCGACGCGCAGCATCCCGGCCGGATTGGAGGCGGCGGCGATCGAGTCCTGCGGCATCGCGATCGCCGCCCCCGCCATGCCTTTGGCCTTGATGCCGTAGCCGTGCGAGAAGTAGCCGTTGGTGGCGAGCGCGGCCGGCGCGAACGCCGCGGCGACCGCGGCGGCAATGGCGATCCTGCAAGTACGCGAATGCATCGTTGATCCCCCTCCTGAGCTTGCCGCTGCATGAACGCGGTGCGCGACGGTGCATGATGTGACAGCGCTGCTGCGGCATGGTGTGCTCGAAGCAACGGTGGATTGCGGCGCCGGGTCGCGCCTTTGCGCCGCAGCACGAGCGGCGGCGCGTTGTTCTAGCCCTGCCGCGTCTCGCCGCCCGGGGCGAGCGTGCGGTGAGGTCGCCGCTTGGAGTTGTTGCAGGCGCTGCGTTGCCACATGCGTTTTTGTCGGTGATGAAGATCACGTGCGCTTCGATCGTGGTGGCTCTTGCGTGGCTGGCTCTGCCCGCGGCGACGCCGGCAGCCGAGCGCGCCTCGACCGTCGAAGGAGCGGGTTCCGATCCGAGGCTCGGGATGTTTGCCGAGCGTTGGGGACTGGGCATCGCGCCCGAGGATCGCCGCTTCGACCTGCGGCCGCATCAGCCGACCTACCTGCTGCTCGCGCGCCACAGCGATGGCGAGAATCGGCTGCCGGCCTCGCCGGCGAAGCCGCCGCTGCCGGCGCCGCTGGCGATTCAGGACACCGAGGCGAAGTTCCAGTTGAGCTTCAAGGTGAAGCTCGCCGATTTCGAGCGTCGCGCCGGCATGCCGCTGGCGATCTGGGCCGCCTACACGCAGCAGAGCCACTGGCAGGTCTACGACGTCGGCGAGTCGCGCCCCTTCCGCGAGACCAACTACGAACCCGAAGTGTTCGTCGCGACCCATCCCGATCGCGAGGTTCTCGGCTGGCGCTGGCGGCTGGCCGCGGTCGGCGTCAATCACCAGTCCAATGGCCGCGCCGAACCGCTGTCGCGCAGTTGGAACCGCGTGCTCGTGCAGCTCGGCTTCGAGCGCGGCGCGGTCGGCATCATTGTGCGGCCGTGGCTGCGCGTCGGCGAAGACGCGGGCACCGACGACAACCCGGACATCACGCGCTACCTCGGCCACGGCGATCTGACCGTGGTCTGGGCCGCGGGCGCGCATCGGTTCGCGCTCGGCGCACGCTTGCATCCGGGCAGCGGCAAGGGCGCGCTGCAGGGGCAGTGGAGTTTTCCGCTGGCGCGCCGCGTGCGCGGCCTGGTGCAGGCGTTCAGCGGCTACGGCGAAAGCCTGATCGACTACAACGTGCGCCAGAGCACGATCGGCGTCGGCGTCTCGCTTGCCGATGCGCTGTGACGCGCGCGCCTACCTGAGCGGCGCTGCGCAGTGGGCGCCGCTCGCCAGCGCAGGCTGGCGCAGCGCCCACGGCGGCGGCTCGTCGAAGCGGTTGTGCGGGCGCGCCAGTTGCCAGTCGATCGCGACCAGCGCCGTGAGCGCGAACCAGAGGGCGAGCGCAAAGCGGATGCGCTTCATGACTTGAAGCCGAGTGCGGCGCGCAGGCGCACGCCGGCCAGCGAGCCGGCGAAGGCCGCCGCGAACCAGACCCAGCCGTGCAGGCTGCCGGTCGAGATGCCGGCGAAGTAGGCGCCGACGTTGCAGCCGAACGCCAGCCGCGCGCTGTAGCCGAGCAGCAGGCCGCAGATGATGCCGGCGAGCCACTGTCGGCCGCTCGCCTGCACCGGCGGGCAGTCGGAGCCGCGCCAGCGCGCGGCGACGAAGGCGCCGAACAGCAGCCCGAGATTGGTGACCGAGGTGACATCGGTGAGCAGCGAGGCGGCAATTTGCTCCTGCTGCAACGGCCGGCCCCAGAAGGCGTTGGCGGCGAGATCGGCGCCGAGCCAGGTGGCGATCTTCGCCCCCCAAAGGCCCAGCCCGTAGACGATGCCCCAGGGCTGGCCGGCGATCACCAGGTTGAGCAGCGCGAACACCGCCAGCCAGATCGCCGCCAGGTAGACGCCGCGCCCCTTCCAGCGCGTGTCGGTGGCGCGCCGGCGCCGCCACAGCCAGGCGGCAAGCGCGGCGAGGACGGCAAGCTGCAGCGCCAGTGCGGCGCCGACGCCGAGCGACTGCGGCAGCGACACCGGATCCAGGCTGCCCAGCGCGAGCCAGGCATGCAGATGCGCGGCGCCGAGGAAGCTGCCGGCAATGAAGCCGGGCAGGACCGCGAGGCTGAAGACGTTGCCCAGCCCGGCCTTGTACAGCGTGCCCGAGCCGCAGCCGTCGGCGATCTGCATCGCCGCACCGAAGACGAAGGCGCCGAGCACGAGGCTCACGCTCAGCGGCGCGATCGCGCCGCTGAGCGCGGCGTCGCCGGCAATCAGCGGGATGCCGACCACCATCGCCAGCGCGATCGCCAGGAACTGCGCCAGCAGGCCGGTCGGATCTCGGTCGCGGATCCAGGCACGCCAGCCGGTGGTGAAGCCGAAACTTACGGCCGCCAGCGCCGCGCCGAAGCCGATGCCGACCGCAAACAGCAGCCCCTGGCGCAGGCCGACGAGCCAGGTCACGATCAGCCACAGGGCGAAGCCGAGCGCAATCCACGGTGCGCGCCGCGGGCGCACCGCCGCCGCGGCGACGCTCGGCGCCTCGGCGCCGTACTCGGTCCGGGTCAAGCTGGCCATGCGCGCTGGTTCGGCCTGACGGTCACAGGTTTCCCGTCGCCTGCTTCAACTGCAGCCAGAACTGATACAGCCGGCCGGGCACGTTGCCCATCGGCTCGCCGGCGCGCGACCAGTCGACGATCGACTCCGGATACAGCGACACGTCGCTGTGGCCGAGCACCTCGCTGAGCACGAACCAGTTGGTCGCCGCCCAGTGGCCGGTGTTGCAGAAAGACACGGCCGGCTGCGCGCCGTCGATGCCCTGCGCAGCGGCGATCTGCCGCACCGTTGCCGCATCGAGCAGGATGCCGCTGTCCTTGGCGAACCACTGGGCGTGCTCGAGGTTGCGGGCGCCGGCGATCGTGCCCGGCGTGGTGGCGGCGGCGTGGCGCGTGTGGCCGAGGAAGAAGCGCTGCGGCCGCGCATCGAGCAGCAGCGCCGAGCCGCTTTGCAGCGCCTGCCGGATCTCGCTGCGCGTGGCGACCTGTTGCGCATCGAGCTCGGGCACGAAGCTCGAGCGCGCCACCGCCGGCGCGGCGCCGGTGGCCAGCGGCAGACCGGCCGCGCGCCAGGCGCGCAGGCCGCCGTTGAGGATCGCCAGTTCGCGCACGCCGGCGGCCTTCAGCGTCCAGTAGACGCGCGCGGCGGCGCCGAAGTCGGTGGCGTCCTTGCCTTCGTACACGACCACCACCGGCGTGTCGGCGCTGATGCCGAGCGACTGCACGAGCGCGGCCAACGCCTGCGGCGCCGGCAGTTGGCCCGGATTGTCGGCCGGACCGCGCCAGCGCGGATACGGCGCCGGCAGACTGCCGGCAATGTGGCCGAGTTCGTACGGCGTGCGGCCGGCCTCGTCCTGGCCGGCGCGAATGTCGAGCAGGCGCAGATTCGGTTCGGTCAGGCGCGCCGAGAGCTGCGCCGGCGACAGGAGAGGTGCGGCGCTGGCGGCAAGCGGCAGCCACAGCGCAAGCACGCCGGTGAGGAAGTCGCGCAAGGACATCGAAGCCTCCGATCGACGGTGAAACGGCGGCGCGCAGGCGAAGCGTGCGCGCCGGGTGCACAGACCGGCAATGGTGCCGCAGCCGCGCGCGCCGCGATCGACAAAGTCGTGATGAAGGTATGCCCGCGCCGCGCCTGCGGGCTCGTCGGTCGCGACCGACTCAACGTCCGACGAGCTGCGCGAAGCGCGCCAGGTCGATGTTGCCGCCGCTGACGATGACGCCGACGCGCTTGTCCGCGACCGCGACCTTGGCTTCGAAGGCCGCCGCGGCGGCGAGCGCCCCCGTCGGTTCGACCACGAGCTTCATCCGCTCGGCGAAGAACTTCATCGCCGCCACCAGTTGCGCGTCGCTGACGGTGACGATGTCGTCGACCAGCGCCTGGATCAGCGGGAAGGTGAGCCGCCCGGCGCAGCGCGTCTGGGCGCCGTCGGCGATCGTCTCCGGGACGTCGATCTCGACGATGCGGCCGGCGCGCAGGCTTTGCTGCACGTCGTTGCCGGCTTCGGGTTCGACGCCGATCACGCGGCAATCGGGCAGCAGGTGCCGGGCCGCCGTGGCGCAACCGGCAATGAGCCCACCGCCGCCGACGCACACGAGCAGCAGGTCGAGGCCGCCGCCGTCGAGTTCGCGCACCTGCTCGATCAGTTCCAGCGCGGCGCTGCCCTGGCCGGCGATGACGTCGGCGTGGTCGTAGGGCGGCACGAGGGTCTTGCCGCGTTCGGCGGCGAGGCGCGCGCCGAGCGCCTCGCGGTCCTCGCGCCGGCGGTCGTACAGGATCACCTCGGCACCGTAGCCACGCGTGGCGGCGATCTTCACCGCCGGCGCGTCGTGCGGCATGACGATCGCCGCCGGCACGCCGAGCAGTTGCGCCGACCGGGCGATCGCCTGCGCATGGTTGCCGCTGGAAAACGCGATCACGCCGGCGCTGCGCTGCGCCGGCGTGAACTTCGCCAGCGCGTTGTAAGCGCCGCGGAACTTGAAGGCGCCGATGCGCTGCAGGTTCTCGCACTTGAAGTACAGCCGCGCGCCGCAGTGTCGGTCGGCGCTGCCCGAGGTCAGCACCGGCGTGCGCTGGGCGACACCGCGCAGGCGTGCGGCGGCGGCGAGCACGTCGTCGAAGCCGATCGCGAGCGCCGACATTGAAGTTTGCCTAGGCCGCCGACCGGTAGGCGGCGCGCAGCAGCTCGTGGAAGTGCCAGACGCCGGATTCGCGCAGCGGGTTGAGCCGGCCGGCATCGTACGAGCCGCTTGCCAGGCCGCGCTGCACCGCTTCGCACACGGCGACGTCCTCGCGCTGCACCTGGTCGCTGAACTGCGCATCGGCGTCGGCCTCGGCGAGGCGCTCGTCGGCGTAATAGAAGTCGAACTCGACGCGGCAGCGGCCGGCGGCCAGCGGCAGCACGCGGTTGGTCTGCAATCTGCCGGGCAGGCAGTTGAGCATCGTGTTCGGATAGAGGAAGTAGTAGAGCGCCTCGCCGCTGCCGTACGGCGCCTCGCCGCCGGCAAGCGGGCTCGACTGCAGCGAGTGCCAGCGCGCGTTGCGGGTCGTGTAGCGGCGCGCGTCGAGCAGCCGGTTCAATCCCGGATGCACGAGCGGCAGGTGGTAGCCCTCGAGGTAGTTGTCGACGTAGACCTTCCAGTCGCAGGAGATTTCGTAGTCGACGCGGCGCTGGAAGCGGTAGTCGGCCAGGCGGTGGCCGGCGGCGGCAAGTTGCGCGTCGATGCCGTCGACCACCTCGGCAAACTCGGGCGCCTGCGGGTCGAGCGCGGCGAACACCAGCCCCTGCCACTGCGCGATGCGCGCCTGCGGCAGGCGGATCGTGTGCGGGTCGAAGCCTGCGGCGTCGTCCATCTCCGGTGCGCCGCGCAGCCGGCCGTCGAGCGTGTAGGTCCAGCCGTGATAGCGGCAGGTGAGCGCGCGCGCGGCGCGCCCGTCGCATAGCGCCAGCGGGCCGGCGCGGTGGCGGCAGACGTTGTGCAGGGCGCGCAGCACGCCGTCGTCGCCGCGCACGATGATGAGCGGCACGCCGGCCGCTTCAGCGAGCGCGTGGTCGCCGGTGGCGCGCACGAGCTCGGCGCGGGCGACCAACTGCCAGCCGCGTGCGAGGACGGCATGGCGATCGCGCGCGTGCATCGCCGGGTCGACGTAGCAGCGCGCCGGCAGTGCGCGCGCGGTGGCGAGCGCCTGCGGTTGGCAGCAGTCGGTGGCTTCGGTGGCGTTCACGGTGACGGTTTCGCCGGCCGGCGGCTCGGTCGCACTCCGGCCGGTGGCGATGATCGCAGAGGCATGGCCAGCCGTGTGCCGACGCGCAGCATCGACGCGCGCGCCGCCTGGGACGTGCCTGCCGATGGCGACGAATGCGTCTGCGGCACCGAGCCCGACGACCCATCGGTGGCGCAGGACCAGCGGCATCGTGCACCGGTGGTTCGTGCCGCTCGGTGACGTTGCGGCAACCGGTCGAGGCCGGTGGTTGCGGCGCCGCGGCATCGTCACGCATGGCGGCGATCGTGTTCGCCCGGGGGCAATCCCGGACGAGAATCTTCTGGCGCCGGCGTCGCGATTCGAGTAGGGTAAAAATGCAGTCGATTCTTGCGCCGCCCCTGGTACCCGTGCACGCTCGGCCAGCTAACCGCTACGCAGTTCCCGTCGCAGTGCTCCCCAGTCATCCGCACCAATCGCTTGCGCGCGCGCGGGCGCCTTCCGCGTTCTACTTTCGTGAGTGTTTTCTATGCCGACTGGCACCGTGAAGTGGTTCAATGAGACCAAGGGTTTCGGCTTCATCAAGCCCGACGATGGCGGCGCTGACCTGTTTGCTCATTACAGCGGCATCAAGGCCAAGGGCTTCCGCACGCTAAAGGAGAACCAGCGCGTCGAGTACCAGGTGCAGCAGGGGCAGAAGGGCCCGCAGGCGGTCGAGATCAACCCGATCGGTTGACCGACCTCCGCAACCGGAGTCGAGGCCGCCGCCGCGCGGCCTTTTTGTTCGCCGCTGCGAGTCAATACTTTGTTGCGATTTGTGCTGCGATCGTCAAGCGTAGACTCGACGGCCCCCGGGGCGGGCGCGCCGGACGACGCATTGCCAGAGAGAGACATCGATGAGCGCGGTTGCCAATGACATCCGCGGCCTTGGCCTTGGCGTGGGAGCCCCCGCCTGGGTCAGGCACGCGAAGCTGATCGCTTGGGTGACCGAGGTGGCGCGACTGACCTGCCCCGAGCGCGTGGTCTGGTGCGACGGCTCTCAGGCCGAAAGCGACCGCCTGTGCGACGACATGGTGCGCGCCGGCACCCTGCTGCGGCTCAACGCGGCGCTGCGACCGAACTCCTACCTGGCGCGTTCCGATCCGAGCGATGTCGCGCGCGTCGAGGACCGCACCTTCATCTGCAGCGACACGCGCGAAGAGGCCGGTCCGACCAACAATTGGATGGATCCGGCCGAGATGCGGCGCACGCTCGACGGACTGTTTGCCGGCTGCATGCGCGGGCGGACGATGTACGTGGTGCCGTTTTCCATGGGGCCGCTGGGCTCGCCGATCGCGCACATCGGCGTCGAACTGACCGACAGCCCCTATGTCGTGGTCAACATGCGGCTGATGACGCGCATGGGGCGCGCGGTCTACGACGTGCTCGGCAGCGACGGCGAGTTCGTGCCGTGCGTGCACTCGGTCGGCCGGCCGCTCGCTGCCGGCAGCGGCGACGTCGCTTGGCCGTGCAATCCAACCAAGTACATCGTGCACTTTCCCGCCACGCGCGAGATCTGGAGCTTCGGCTCCGGCTACGGCGGCAACGCCCTGCTGGGCAAGAAGTGCTTCGCTCTGCGCATCGCCAGTTGCATGGGGCGTGACCAGGGCTGGCTCGCCGAGCACATGCTGATCCTGGGGGTGACCACTCCGGCGGGCCGCAAGTATCACGTCGCCGCAGCGTTTCCGTCGGCCTGCGGCAAGACCAATTTCGCCATGCTGATTCCGCCGCCCGGCATGGACGGCTGGAAGGTAAGCACGGTCGGCGAGGACATCGCCTGGATCAAGCCCGGCGGCGACGGCCGGCTGTACGCGATCAACCCGGAGGCGGGCTGCTTCGGCGTGGCGCCCGGCACTTCGGACAAGACCAATCGCAACGCGATGGCGATGCTGCACGCGAACGTGATCTTCACCAACGTCGCCCTGACCGACGACGGCGACGTCTGGTGGGAGGGCATGGGGCCGGCGCCCGCGCATCTGATCGACTGGCAGGGCAAGGACTGGACGCCTGAGGACGGCAAGGCCGGCCGCAAGGCCGCGCATCCGAACGCGCGCTTCACGGTGGCCGCGGGCCAGTGCCCGTCGATCGACCCCAACTGGGAGAACCCGCAGGGAGTGCCGATCGACGCCTTTGTCTTCGGCGGCCGCCGCTCGACCACGGTGCCGCTGGCCACCGAGGCGCGCGACTGGGCCGAGGGCGTCTACCTGGCGGCGACGATGGGCAGCGAGACCACCGCGGCGCAGGCCGGGGCGCAGGGGGTACTGCGGCGCGACCCGTTCGCGATGCTGCCGTTTTGCGGCTACAACATGGCCGAACACTTTGCGCACTGGCTCGCGCTCGGCGAACGCTTGGCGCGAAGCGGTGCCCGGCTGCCGAAGGTCTTCAGCGTCAATTGGTTCCGCAGCGACGGCGACGGGCGCTTCGTCTGGCCGGGCTTCGCCGAGAACATGCGCGTGCTCGCCTGGATCGTCGAGCGCATCGAGGGCAAAGCGGGCGGGCGCGAGCACGCAGTCGGCGTCAGTCCGCGCTACGAGGATCTGATCTGGAACGGGCTCGATTTCAGCCGCGAGCAGTTCGATCGCGTCACCGCGGTCGACGCCAACGAGTGGCGGCGCGAACTGCAATCGCACCAGGAGCTGTTCCGCCAGCTCGCGCACCGGTTGCCGCCGCAGCTCGAGGCGACTCGCGCTGCGCTCGAGCACAGGCTCGGCTGAACACGGGCGCGTTCAGCGCGGCTCGAGCACGAACAGCAGATAGCGCTTCTCGCGCCGGAACACCTCGGGGTCGAGCGTGTCGAGCCGGACGCCGTCCAGGCGAGCGCGCACCCGGTCGGCGAACAGGTAGGCCCAGAAGGGCCGCTTGAGGAAGAGCTTGTCGGCTCCAAAGCGCGCCAGCGGCAGCGCAAAGCGCGTCGCCAGCAGGCGCGCGTAGGCGAGCGAAGGCAGCACGTGGTCGGTGATGTCGACACGCTCGCGCAGCGCAAAGCCGTGCCGCTCGCAGGCCGCCTCGAAGTCGGCCAGCAGATGGCCGGAGCGGTTCTTCGCGGTCGAGGTCAGGCGAAAGTAGTCGACGTTGATCCAGCGCCCGCCTTGGCGCGCGCGCGCCAGCAGCTCGCGCACCTTGCGCATGCCGGCGTCCAGGGCGATGTACTGGAACGATTCGGCGTTGACGACGACGTCGAACTGGCGCCCGCCGGCGCCGGCATCGACCGTTTCGAGCGTGCTCTCGATCAGCGGCAGATGCGGCCAGGTGCTGCGTATGTGCGCCGCCTGCGCGCGGTTGGGCGTGAGTCCGGTCGGCTGCGCGCCGTGGCCTTCGAGTCGCGCCAGCAGCCCGCCCATGCCGCAACCGACGTCGAGCACGCGCTCGCCAGTGCGCACGCGCTCGACGACCAGGGTCGCGTAGTCGTCCATCGCCTGCTTCAGGCGGGCGAAGCTCAGCGACTCCGGGTCGATCGCCGGGTCGTCGAAGTAGCCGTAGTGCAGGAAGTTGTTGCCGAAGATCGTTGCGTACAGCGCCAGTTCGAGGTCGTCGGCCGGATCCCAGACCGACTTGTCGGCGCGGTGCTGGCGCAGGTAGCGCAGCATGGCGGGAAGGTTCAGCAGGCGGGCCAGCGTCGAGGGCAAGGCGAGGCTCACGGGTGGGGACGCGCTGGTTGCGCAGGGGCGCGCACCATACAGGCGTGGGCGAAGTGCGACAAGCGAGCTCCTTCGAACGGCGGCGCGCGACCGATCGCTGCACGCGTGCTCGATGCCTGTCGTGTGGGCGGAATTCGGGCTCAATCGGCGCCGATTTCCGCAGCTTGCTCGCGCTCGCCCGGACGGATACTGGTCAGCGTCGGCCGTGTGGACGAGAATTCCGGCGGGCGCTGGCAACGATCGCAAGCGATCGAAGTGCCGGCTGCGGCGAGAGTGGGTCGGAGGCCCGACGGCGGCGGGACCTGAGCCTCGGACCTTCGCGGCCGGAGAGTCAGAGGCGGTGACTAGGAGGCTGGCGCAGTGGCACGTGCGGGCGAGCGCTCACATTCCAGACGCGACGATCGCCGTCCGCCGACCATCGGCGCGCCCGCGACCGACTTCGCCATCACGACGATCAACGTTCCAGACCGGCTCGACGTGCAGGAGGTTCGAGCGCGCGAGGCCGAGCGCGAGCACGCCCGAGGCCGCGCGTTCTCCATCGATCGCTACACGATCGTCGTCTGGACCAAGCGCCTTGTCGCTCTTGCGGTGGTGGTCGGTCTGGCCTGGCTGGCGATGCAGACCGCGGCGCCTTTGGTCGACGCGCTGCGCGCCGACTCAATCGCCGCGCGCCTGAGCGCCGCGGTCGGGCAACCGGTGCGGATTGCGCACAGGCGCTTCGAGGTCTGGCCGAGTCCGCGCCTAGTGCTGGCAAAGGTCGATGTCGGCGGTCGACTGACGGCCGACGAGGTGTCGCTGCAGGCGAGTTGGAACGAAGTGGTGCGGGCGGCCAGGGTCGGTCGCTTCGCTTTCGGCGAGGCGGTGGTCTCACCGGTGCGACTCGACGCAGAGCAGGCATGGTTGCTGGCGGCGATTGCACCGCGTCTTGCGCACGCTGCCGGATTCAGCGTCGGCGCCTTGCGCTTCTCGGCGGTCGAGTTTCCCGGCTTTCCCCTGCTGCCGCACCAGTACCAGGCGACGGTGAAACGGACAGGCGGGGTGTCTGCGGGCGCGTTCGTCCTGGTGCAGGTGGGCGGCGAAGGCAGCATGACCCTGAGCCTGGTGGGTGAAAGCGAGGACGCCGTCCGATTCGAGCTCGATGCGCAGCGCTGGCGCGCACCGGTTGGGCCGGGCCATGTCTGGGATAGCGTTGCCGCCCGCGGCCAGGTGGTGCGCAACGCAGTGATCGTCGAGTCATACACAGCGCAGGCGCCTTTCGGTGTGTTTCAGGGCGCGCTCGTGGCCGCGTCCGACGCTGCGTGGTCGGCGGCAGGCACGGTGCGATCGGCCGGCCTGGATCTCGAAGCGCTCATGAGGTTTGTCGCCGGTGGTCAGCGCGACGACGCGAGTCCATTGCGATCGCCGCTGGTGGGCATGGCGTCGATAGAGTTGATCGGAGGTGGGCACGGGCCGACCTTGAGCGATGCGCTCTTCGGCGCGCGCTTGGGCGGGCCGGTGACGGTGCGATTCGGCAGCCTGAACGGGATCAATCTCGGTCTGGCCGCGACCCAGGGTGGCGCGGCGCAGACCGGCGGCGGCACGACGCGCTTTACCGAGCTGAGCGCTCGGGTCGAGGTGGGTGACGCGGGAGTTGCATTGCGCGACATCCGCGGCCGTGCAGGGGCGATGGCGACCCACGGCCAGGTGGTCGTCGAGCCTGACCAGACCCTGAGCGGGCTGGTGCGCGTCGATCTGGGCGCCGAGCGGGTTCAGGCGCCGACGACGCTAAGGGTGTCCGGAACCGCGGTCGCACCGCGTTTCGCTCGCCCCTGATCTTGTCCTGTTCCACGTGAAACGGCGGGCGCCCGTTTCACGTGGAACAAGGCCCTGAACCTATACTCGAAGGGCCTCGCCGACGTTGTTGTCGGCGGGTTCGCGCATCGCGCTCCCCAGTGGACCATCCGGACTCCTTCGATGTCATCGTCGTCGGCGGCGGCCACGCCGGCACCGAGGCGGCGCTCGCCGCTGCCCGGATGGGCGTGCGCACGCTGCTGCTGACGCACAACATCGAGACCCTGGGGCAGATGTCGTGCAACCCGTCGATCGGCGGCATCGGCAAGGGCCACCTGGTCAAGGAAGTCGATGCGCTTGGCGGCGTAATGGCCGCGGCGACCGACGAGGCCGGCATCCAGTTTCGGGTGCTCAACGGCTCCAAGGGCCCGGCGGTGCGGGCGACGCGCGCCCAAGCCGACCGGCTGTTGTACAAGCAGGCGATCCGGTCGCGGCTCGAAAGCCAGCCCGGCCTGGCGCTGTTCCAGCAGGCGGTCGACGACCTGCTGTTCGACTCGGACGGGCAGACCGACCGCGTGGCCGGCGTCATCACCCAGTCGGGCATCCGCTTTCGCGCGCGCGCGGTGGTCGTGACCGCCGGGACGTTTCTGAACGGCTTGGTTCACATTGGGCTGGCCCGCCACCAGGCCGGCCGCGCCGGCGACCCGCCGTCGGTCGCTCTGGCGGCGCGGCTCAAGGAGTTGCGGCTGCCGCAGGGGCGGCTGAAGACGGGTACGCCGCCGCGGATCGACGGCCGCACGATCGACTACGCGCGCTGCACCGAGCAACCGGGCGATTCCGATCCGGTGCCGGTGTTTTCCTTCCTCGGCCGTGCCGACCAGCATCCGCGCCAGGTGCCGTGCTGGATCACGCACACGAACGCGCGCACGCACGAACTGATCCGCGCCAACCTGGACCGCTCGCCGATGTATTCGGGCGTGATCGAGGGCGTCGGGCCGCGCTACTGTCCGTCGATCGAGGACAAGATCCACCGCTTCGCCGACAAGTCGAGCCACCAGATCTTCCTCGAGCCCGAGGGGCTGAGCACGCACGAGATCTACCCGAACGGCATCTCGACTTCGCTGCCCTTTGACGTACAGATCGAACTGGTGCGTTCGATGCCGGGGCTCGAGCGCGCGCACATCCTGCGCCCCGGCTATGCGATCGAGTACGACTACTACGATCCGCGCGCGCTCAAGTCCTCGCTCGAGTCGAAGCACATCGGAGGCCTGTTCCTCGCCGGCCAGATCAACGGCACCACCGGTTACGAGGAGGCGGCGGCGCAGGGGCTGCTGGCGGGGATGAACGCCGCCTTGCAGGTTTGCGGCCGCGAGTCCTGGTGCCCGGCGCGATCGCAGGCCTATCTGGGCGTGCTGGTCGACGACCTGATCACGCGCGGCGTGGCCGAGCCGTACCGGATGTTTACCTCGCGCGCCGAGTACCGGCTGAGCCTGCGCGAGGACAACGCCGACCTGCGGCTGACCGAGATCGGGCGCCGGCTCGGCTGTGTCGACGATCGGCGCTGGGAGCACTTCAACCGCAAGCGCGACGCGCTCGCGCGCGAAATGCAGCGGCTGGCATCGACCTGGGTCAACCCGCGCCTGCTCGCCGCAGAAGAGGCCACACGCGTGCTCGGCAAGTCGATCGAGCGCGAGTACACGCTCGCCGACCTGCTGCGCCGGCCCGATGTCCGCTACGCGGATCTGCTGACGCTCGCCGGCCGCGACGGTGCCCTGATCGGCGGTCCGCCGGCCGCCGGCGCCGACGACCCGCAGGTCGCCGAACAGGTGCAGATCAGCAGCAAGTACGCCGGCTACATCGATCGCCAGCAAGACGAGGTCGCGCGCCGCGAATCGCACGAAACGACGCGCATCCCGGCCGGCCTCGACTACGCGCTGGTGCGCGGCCTGTCGCACGAGATCAGGCAGCGGTTGCACGCAGTCCGACCCGAGACCGTCGGCCAGGCGGCGCGGGTGTCAGGGGTCACGCCGGCCGCGGTGTCGCTGCTGCTCGTGCACCTGAAGCGATTCGCGCGCGGCGCGGGGTCACAGCCCACTTCGTTTCCCGACCGGGACGAGCGCTCTGCCGCCTGACCTCGAACGCGACGCACTAAGCTCCGGAGCCAAGGGCCTGGGGTTGGCGCTCACTGACGAGCAGATCGAGGTTCTGTTATCCCTCGCCGCGCTGCTTGGGCGCTGGAACCGCGTCTACAACCTGACCGCGATTGATGCGGTAGAGCAAGTGCTCACCCATCATCTACTGGATTCGCTCGCGATCGTGCGTCCGCTGCTGGCGGTCGCGGGGCGGATTGGCCGTGCCCAGCCTCGTGTGCTCGACGCGGGCTCCGGTGCCGGCTTGCCCGGCCTGCCGCTGGCGATCGCCTGCCCGCAGCTCGGCATCACCTTGATCGAAGTCGTCGGCAAGAAGTGCGCGTTCCTGACCCAGGCGGCGATCGACCTGCGCTTGCCTAACGTGACAGTCCGCCAAGGGCGGGTCGAGCATTTGTCAGGCGAGTTCGATCTGATCACCTCGCGCGCCTTCGCGGCGGCCGCCGACTTCGTCCGGCTGACGCGCCACCTGCTGGCGCCGGGAGGACGCTGGCTGGCGATGAAGGGGCGCCTCGACCCGGCCGAGGCGTCGGCGCTGCCGGCTGACGTGCGCATCGAGGAAGCGCTCCCGCTCAATGTCCCGGGTCTGGTCGGCGAGCGCAATCTGCTGGTCTTGAAAGCTGACTGAGGGAGGCGTCATGTCGTTCGCACTCGTGCGCGGGGGCACTCGCACCATAGTGATCGCGGCGCTGGCGGCGGCGACGCTGCTTGCCGGCTGCGCGTTGCGACCCGTCCCGGCCGAACTGCCGGCGCTGCGCACCGTGGACCGCGTCGATCTTGCGCGCTACGCCGGCACCTGGCACGAGATCGCCCGCTATCCGTTCTCGATCCAGGATCGGCGCTGCGCGCGCGACACGACCGCCACCTACCGCGCCCTGTCGCCGACCCTGATCTCGGTCGTCAACCGCTGCCAGCAGGCCGACGGCAGCGACTCGGTCGCCGAGGGCGTCGCCCGGGTGCTCGATCCGTCGACCAACGCCCGACTCGAAGTGAGTTTCCTGCCGGCCTGGCTGCGCTGGCTGCCGCTGGGCCGCGGCGACTACTGGATCATCGACCTCGCGCCCGACTACAGCTGGGTGGTGGTCGGCGAGCCGAGCCGACGCTTTCTTTGGATCCTCGCGCGCACGCCGCAGCTTCCGCCCGCAACCTACGAGGCGATCCTGGCGCGGCTGCCGGCGCAGGGCTACGACCCGGCGCGGCTGCTGCGTTCGCCGGGGCGCTGAGCGGGAGCGCGGCGGGTGCCGGAACGAGCCTCGTAGAATCCCGCGCCGGCTGCGGGCGCCGCTCGAGTCGATGCTGTTCAGCAAGGACACAGTGCCGTGGCACGCATTTTTTGCATCGCCAACCAGAAGGGCGGGGTGGGCAAGACCACCACCAGCGTCAACCTCGCCGCCGGACTGGCGGCGCAGGGTCAACGGGTGCTGCTGGTCGACCTCGATCCGCAAGGCAACGCGACCATGGGCAGCGGCGTCGACAAGCGCGCGCTGGCGCACTCCGTGTACCACGTGCTCATTGGTCAGTGCGGCGCCGCCCAGGCGCGGGTGCGCTCTGAGCACGGCGGCTACGACCTGCTGCCGGCCAATCGCGAACTGGCCGGCGCCGAAGTGGAACTGGTCGAGATCGATGCCCGCGAGACGCGCCTGAAGTCGGCGCTGGTAACGGTGGCCGCCGACTACGACTTCGTGCTGATCGACTGCCCGCCGTCGCTGAGCCTGCTCACGCTCAACGGCCTGTGCGCGGCGCACGGCGTCGTGATCCCGATGCAGTGCGAGTACTTCGCCCTCGAGGGGCTGGCCGATCTGGTGAACACGATCAAGCGCGTCGCCGGCAATCTGAACCCGGACCTGAGAATCATCGGCCTGCTGCGCGTCATGTACGACCCGCGCATCACGCTGCAGCAGCAGGTGTCCGAGCAACTGGTGGCCAAGTTCGGCGACAAGGTGTTTGCCACCGTCATTCCGCGCAACGTGCGCCTGGCTGAGGCGCCAAGCTACGGCCTGCCCGGAGTCGCCTACGACCAGACTTCGCGCGGCGCCCAGGCCTACATCAGCTTCGGCGCCGAGATGATCGAACGCGTGCGCGCGCTCGCCTAGCGCCGCGCGCGCCCAAGGAACCTTCGTGATCAAGCGACCCAAGGGGCTCGGCCGCGGGCTCGACGCCCTGCTCGGCGGCGACACCGCCGCGCGCGCCGACAGCGCGCCGCAGACTCTGCCGCTGGCGCGCCTGCGCGCCGGCAAGTATCAGCCGCGCACGCGCATGAACGCCGAGGCGCTGGCCGAACTGGCCGACTCGATCCGCGCCCAGGGCGTGATGCAGCCGATCCTGGTGCGACCGGTCGACGCCGATCACTACGAGATCATCGCCGGCGAACGGCGCTTCCGGGCGGCGCAGATGGCGGGGCTGGCCGAGGTGCCGGTGCTGGTGCGGCAGGTCGCCGACGAGGCCGCACTGGCGATGGCGCTGATCGAGAACATCCAGCGCGAGGATCTGAATCCGCTCGAGGAAGCGCAGGGCGTGGCGCGGCTGATCCGCGAGTTCGACTTCACGCACGAGCAGGCGGCGCAGGCGATCGGTCGTTCGCGCAGCGCCACCAGCAACCTGCTGCGGCTGCTCAACCTCGCCGCGCCGGTGCAGGAGATGCTGCTTGGCGGCCAACTCGACATGGGCCACGCGCGCGCGCTGCTCGCGGTCGACGCCGCACAACAGGTCCAGCTCGGACACCAGATCGTCCTCAAGGGGCTGTCGGTGCGCGTGGCCGAAACTCTGGTGGCACGCGCGCAGCGCGAAGGCAGCGCCGGCAAGCCGGCGGCGCTGCGGCGCAGCCGCGACGTCGAGCGGCTCGAGGAGGAGCTGGCCGACGCGCTCGGCGCCGTGGTGCAGCTCGACGCCGACGACAAGGGCCGCGGCAAGCTCGTGATCCGCTTCAGCACCCTCGACCAACTCGACGGCATCGTCGCGCGCCTGCGCCGCTAGGCCGCCTGGCGCAGGCGCCGCCGGCAAGCCCGGGCGCAGACCGCACCGGCGACGGACTCGGCCTCGACTCATTTGACCCCGCTTCCGGGCGGCCCGTAGAATCCGCCGGCTTTACGGAAGACCAAGCCAAGCAGCGCAGCGCGCGGCAAGGCCGGTCAGCCGCTGCGGTCAGGGGCGCCCGAAGTGAAGCGGCCGGTCGACACGGAAAGTGGCGCGACCGCGGCGCGTCGGGCCCCTTTGGGTTGCGGCGGCTGACTGGGCGGGTGCCCGGCCGCAAGTCGGTCATGTTCCGAATCGTCGGCCTGCAGATTCTCGCCACCCTGGTCGTCGCACTGTGTGCGTGGCCGCTGGGCGGCGTCGGCGCGGCGGTCTCGGCGCTGCTCGGCGGGGCCGCCTGTGTGGTTCCCAACGCGTTGTTCGCGCTGCGCCTTGAGCGCGCGGCGCGGCGACCGCAGGGCACGAGCGCGGGCGTGTTTTTCGTCGGCGAGTTGTTGAAGATCGGCTCGACGATCGCGGCTTTGCTGCTGATCGCCTGGGCCTGGAGCGATGTGGTCTGGCTGGCGCTGATCGTGGCTGTCATCGCCGCCCTGAAGAGCACCCTGCTGGCGCCGCTGCTGATCCGCTGAGGCGCTGCGACAAGAAGACACCGGAACAAACGGCACGCGGAACGACGACATGGCCAGCAGCCAGGCGCCTACTCCCAAAGAGTACATCGTCCATCACCTCGAGCACCTGGCGACGGACAAGCAGAAGTTCATCGTCGACTTCTCGCTGATCAATCTCGACACCATCTTCTTTGCCCTCGCCTGCCTGATCATTGCTCTGACCGTGCTGCGCTCGGCGGCGCGGCGCGCCACCGCCGGCGTGCCGGGCAAGTTCCAGGCCTTCGTCGAACTGCTGGTCGAACTGGTCGAGGAGCAGAGCAAGGCGGTGGTGCACGGCAACCGCTCGTTCATCGCCCCGCTCGGGCTGACCGTGTTCGTCTGGATCTTCCTGATGAACGCGATCGACCTGATCCCGGTCGACCTGTTCCCGCGCCTGTGGCACTGGTTCGTGATCTACGGCCTCGGCCGGCCCGAGTGGGATTACCTGCGACCGCTGCCGACCGCCGACCTGAACGCGACCCTCGGCATGTCGATGGGCGTGCTGGCGCTGATGATCTACTACGGCATCAAGATCAAGGGCTTCGGCCATTGGGCGGCAGAGCTGTTCACGGCGCCGTTCGGCAAGCACCCGCTGATGTGGATCCCGAACCTGGTGCTCAACATCATCGAGTACCTGGCCAAGATGGTGTCGCTCGGGATGCGGTTGTTCGGCAACATGTACGCGGGCGAACTGTTGTTCTTCCTGATCGCGATCATGGGCGGCATGTGGGCGTTTCGCGCCGACGCCACGATCCTGCTCGCCTTCGGTCACGTGATCGCCGGCACCGCCTGGCTGCTGTTTCACATCCTGATCGTCACCCTGCAGGCCTTCATCTTCATGATGCTGACCCTGGTCTACATCGGCCAGGCGCACGAAGGCCACTGACGGGGCCGATTGCCGTTGCCCTCTTTTCAACTCGCACTTCACAGGGACCTGAAATGACTGACGTCGCTTTCGTCGCTCTCGCCTGCGGTCTGATCATCGGTTTGGGGGCCATCGGCGCCTGCATCGGCATCGCCATCATGGGCGGCAAGTACCTCGAGGCCTCGGCGCGCCAGCCCGAGCTGATGAACACGCTGCAGACCAAGATGTTCGTGTTGGCCGGTCTGATCGACGCCGCGTTCCTGATCGGGGTCGGCATCGCGATGCTGTTCGCCTTCGCCAATCCCTTCGTCTGAGCGCCGGCCCGCGCCGGATCCCGCTTTCCGCCGGCGCCCAGCCTCGGCCGCGCGCCGGCTCTTCGGGTTGACCGATCCATGAACATCAACGCCGCACTGTTCGTCCAGTTTGTGGTCTTCTTCATCGGCGCCTGGGTGGCGATGAAGTACATCTGGCCGCCCTTGATCCAGGCGATCGAAGAGCGCCAGCGCAAGATCGCCGATGGCTTGGCGGCGGCCGAGCGCGGCTCGCGCAGCCTCGACGACGCGCAAAGAAAGGTCGCCCAGCTCGACGCGCAGGCGCGCTCGGCCAGCCAGCAGCGCGCGGCCGAGGCCGAGAAGCAGGCGGCGGCGATCATCGAGCAGGCGCGGCGCGACGCCGAGGGCGAGCGGGCGCGGATCCTGGCGCAGGCCAAGGCCGAAGCCGAGCAGGAGCTGGCGCGCGCGCGCGACGCGCTGCGCGATCAGGTGGCCGCGCTCGCGGTGGCCGGCGCCGAGCAGATCCTGAAGAAGGAAGTGAACCCGCAGGTTCACGCCGATCTGCTCGGCCAGATCAAGGCGCGTCTGTAGGCGCGGGCCATGGCCGAACTGTCCACCATCGCCCGTCCTTACGCCGAGGCGTTGTTCGGCTCGGCGCAGGCGGCCGGCTCGCTCGCGGCCTGGCTCGAGGCCCTCGACGAACTGGCGGCGCTGCTGCGCCACCCGCAGGTGGCGCAAGTCGTCGCCGACCCGAAGCTCGGCCGCGAGCAGGTCGTGCAGTTGCTCATCGGCCTGCTCAAGGCTCGACTGCCCGACGACGGCGCCAGCGGGCGCAACTTCCTGCAACTTCTGGTCGACAACGACCGGCTGGCGGCGCTGCCCGAGATCGCGCGCCGGTTTCGCGCTCTGAAGAACGACTCCGAGGGCGCGGCCGAGTGTCTGATCGAGAGCGCTTTTCCGCTGACCGAGGCGCAGCTCGCCGATCTGGTGCAGGCGCTGACGCGCCGTTTCGGGCGCCGGCTCAAGCCCGAGGTGCGCGTCGACGCCAGCCTGATCGGCGGCGTGCGCGTGAGCGTCGGCGACCGTGTGCTCGACTGCACCGTGAAGACGCGCCTGGAGCAGATGCGCTCGGCGCTGACCGCGGCCTGAGCGCAGCGCAGGACGCGCGCGCCGGCGACCGCCTACGATTCCGACTCAAGAGGCTTGAACGATGCAACTGAATCCTTCCGAAATCAGCGAACTGCTGAAAAGCCGCATCCAGGGACTCGGCGTCTCTGCCGACGTGCGCACGCAGGGCACGGTGGTGTCGGTGACCGACGGCATCTGCCGCATCCACGGCCTGTCGGACGTGATGCAGGGCGAGATGCTGGAGTTTCCGCGCAACACCTTCGGCCTGGCGCTGAACCTCGAGCGCGACTCGGTGGGCGCGGTGGTGCTGGGCGCCTACGAGCACATCTGCGAGGGCGACACGGTCAAGGCCACCGGCCGCATCCTCGAGGTGCCGGTCGGCCCGGAGCTGATCGGCCGCGTGGTCGACTCGCTCGGCCAGCCGATTGACGGCAAGGGTCCGGTCAACGCCAAGATGACCGACGTGATCGAGAAGGTCGCCCCGGGCGTGATCGCGCGCAAGTCGGTGTCGCAGCCGGTGCAGACCGGGCTGAAGGCGATCGACGCGATGGTGCCGATCGGCCGCGGTCAGCGCGAGCTGATCATCGGCGACCGCCAGACCGGCAAGACCGCGGTCGCGGTCGACACGATCATCAACCAGAAGGGCAAGGACCTGATCTGCATCTATGTCGCGATCGGGCAGAAGGCTTCGACCATCGTCAACGTCGTGCGCAAGCTGGAAGAAACCGGCGCCATGGCCTACACGATCATCGTCGCCGCCTCGGCCTCGGAGTCGGCGGCGATGCAGTACATCGCGCCTTACTCCGGCTGCACGATGGGCGAGTACTTCCGCGACCGCGGCCAGGACGCGCTGATCATCT
>JBBIST010000031.1:0-31379 GCA_037441125.1 Burkholderiales bacterium | reverse complement strand
AGAAGCTCGACAACCTGATCTTCGTCGTCAACTGCAACCTGCAGCGGCTCGACGGTCCGGTGCGCGGCAACGGCAAGATCATCCAGGAACTGGAAAGCGAGTTCCGCGGCTCGGGCTGGAACGTGATCAAGCTGCTGTGGGGCAGCTACTGGGATCCGCTGCTGGCGCGCGACAAGGAAGGCATCCTGCGCCGGGTGATGATGGAGGTGGTCGACGGCGACTACCAGGCGATGAAGGCCAACGACGGCGCCTTCGTGCGCAAGAACTTCTTCGGCCGCCATCCGAAGCTGCTCGAGATGGTGGCGAAGATGAGCGACGAGGACATCTGGCGCCTGAACCGCGGCGGCCACGATCCGCAGAAGGTCTACGCCGCCTTTCACCGCGCCAACGCGCACCGCGGCCAGCCGACCGTGCTGCTGGTCAAGACGGTCAAGGGCTACGGCATGGGCAAGAGCGGCGAGGGCAAGAACACCGCGCACCAGACGAAGAAGCTGATCGACGAGGACGTGCGCGCCTTTCGCGACCGCTTCAACATCCCGATCCCCGACGACCGAATCGGCGAGATCCCGTTCTACAAGCCGGCCGACGACACTCCCGAGATGAAGTACCTGCACGAGCGCCGCCGCTCGCTCGGCGGCTACCTGCCGAGCCGCCGCACGCGCGCCGACGAGCAGTTCACGGTACCGGCGCTGGAAACCTTCAAGGCAGTGCTCGAACCGACTGCTGAGGGGCGCGAGATCAGCACCACCCAGGCCTTCGTGCGCTTCCTGACGCAACTACTGCGTGACCCGACGCTGGGGCCGCGCGCGGTGCCGATCCTGGTCGACGAGGCGCGCACCTTCGGCATGGAGGGGCTGTTCCGGCAGATCGGCATCTACAACCCGGAAGGGCAGAAGTACTCGCCGGTCGACAAGGACCAGGTCATGTACTACCGCGAGGACAAGGCCGGGCAGATCCTGCAGGAGGGCATCAACGAGGCCGGCGGCATGGCAAGCTGGATCGCCGCGGCGACCTCGTACTCGACCAACAATCGCGTCATGGTTCCCTTCTACATCTACTACTCGATGTTCGGCTTCCAGCGCGTCGGCGATCTCGCCTGGGCCGCGGGCGACATGCAGGCGCGCGGCTTCCTGCTCGGCGGCACCTCGGGCCGCACGACACTGAACGGCGAGGGCCTGCAGCACGAGGACGGCCACAGCCAGATCCTGGCCGGCACCATTCCCAACTGCGTGAGCTACGACCCGAGCTTTGCGCACGAGGTGGCGGTGATCCTGCACCACGGCCTCAAACGCATGGTCGAACAGCAGGACAACGTCTTTTACTACCTGACCCTGCTCAACGAGAACTATGCGCAGCCGGGACTTGCGCCGGGCAGCGAGGAGCAGATCCTCAAGGGCATGTACCTGCTCGACCGCGGCAAGGCGAAGGCCAAGCAGCCTCTGGTGAACCTGCTCGGCAGCGGCAGTATCCTGCGCGAGTCGATCGCCGCCAAAGCGCTGCTCGAAGCCGATTGGGGCGTGGTCGCCAACGTCTGGAGCTGTCCGAGTTTCAACGAGCTGGCGCGCGACGGTCACGACGCCGAGCGCTGGAACCTGCTGCATCCGGGTGAGACGCCGCGCGTGCCCTTCGTCACCGCGCAACTGGCCGCGCACGCCGGCCCGGTGGTCGCCGCCACCGACCACATGAAGTGGTACGCGGATCAGATCCGCGCCTTCATCCCGAAGGGCCGCAGCTACCGGGTGCTCGGCACCGACGGCTTCGGCCGCAGCGATTTCCGCAGCCGGCTGCGCCGGCACTTCGAGGTCGACCGCCACTACATCGCCGTGGCCGCGCTCAAGGCGCTCGCCGACGACGGCGCCCTGCCGGCCGCGCGCGTGGCCGAGGCGATCCGCAACTACGGCGTCGACACCGGCAAGATCAACCCGCTGTACGCCTGAGCGCACGGAGAACCGACATGGCAGCGGTCGAAGTCAAGGTGCCCGACATCGGCGACTTCAAGGACGTCGAGGTGATCGAGGTTTTGGTCAAGCCGGGAGACGCGGTGACCAAGGACCAATCTCTGATCACGGTCGAGAGCGACAAGGCGTCGATGGAGATTCCGTCGTCGCACGCCGGCGTGGTCGGGCTGATGCGCGTCAAGCTCGGCGACAAGGTCAGTCAGGGATCGCCGCTGCTGCTCCTGGAGACCGAGGCCGAGGCTGCCGCTGCTGCGGCGCCCGCGCCGGCGGTGAACGAAGCAGCGCCCGCCGCGCCCGCGGCCCCGCCGGTGAACGAAGCCGCAGCCGCCGCGACCACGCCCGCTGCGCCACCGGCCAAGCCGCTGCCGACCGCGGCGTTGCCGCAGCTCGAGCCGGCGCCGCCGCGGGCCGGAGTGCCGCACGCATCGCCGGCGATCCGCAAGCTGGCGCGCGAACTGGGGGTGCCGCTCGATGAACTGGCCGGCTCCGGGCCCAAGGGTCGCATCATGCAGGACGACGTGCGCGCGTTCGTCAAGGCGGTGATGGCCGGCGGCGTGCAGACCCGGGCGCAGGCGGCCAGGGCGCCGGCCGGCGGTGGCGGCCTGCCGGGGCTGCTGCCCTGGCCGCAGGTGGACTTCGCCAAGTTCGGCCCGATCGAGCGCGTCGAGATGTCGCGCATCAAGAAGCTGTCGGGCCCGAACCTGCACCGCAACTGGGTGACGATCCCGCATGTCACCAACCACGAGGATGCCGACATCACCGAGCTGGAGGCCTTCCGCGTCCAGCTCAACAACGAGAAGAACGCACCGAAGCTGACGATGCTGGCGTTCCTGATCAAGGCCTGCGTGGCGACGCTGCAGAAGTTTCCCGACTTCAACAGCTCGATCGATGCCAGCAGCGGCGACGCGATCGTGCGCAAGCACTACTGGCACATCGGCTTCGCCGCCGACACGCCCAACGGGCTGGTGGTGCCGGTGGTCCGCAATGCCGACCAGAAGGGGATCTACGAGCTCGCCACCGAGACCGCCGCGCTCGCGGCCAAGGCGCGCGACGGCAAGCTCGCGCCCGCCGACATGCAGGGCGGCACCTTCAGCATCAGCTCGCTCGGCGGCATCGGCGGCACCTACTTCACGCCGATCATCAATGCCCCCGAGGTGGCGATCCTCGGCGTGTGCCGCGCGACGCTGAAGCCGGTGTGGGACGGCAAGGCGTTCGTGCCGCGCCTGCTCCTGCCGCTGTCGCTGTCGTGGGACCACCGCGTCGTCGACGGCGCCTCGGCGGCGCGCTTCAACGCTTATCTGGCGGCGCTGCTCGCCGACTTCCGGCGCGTGCTGCTGTGAGCGGCCAGCGAGGAGGGCGGCGATGAACATGGTCGAAACGGCGCCGGCGCTTGCGCTCGGCAAAGCGGATCTCGAGTGCGACCTGGTCGTGCTCGGCGCCGGCCCCGGCGGCTACTCGGCCGCCTTCCGCGCCGCCGATCTCGGGCTGCGCGTGGTCCTGGTCGAGCGCTACGCGACGCTCGGCGGCGTGTGCCTGAACGTCGGCTGCATTCCGTCGAAGGCGCTGCTGCACGTGGCGGCGGTGATCGACGAGGCGGCGCACTTCGCCGACCTGGGCGTGAGCTTCGGCCGGCCGGCGATCGACCTCGAGCGGCTGCGCGCGCACAAGGACAAGGTGGTCGGCAAACTGACCGGCGGCCTGGCGCTGATGGCGCGCGCGCGCAAGGTCGAAGTGGTGCGCGGCGCCGGCCATTTCGTCGACCCGCACCACGTCGCGGTCGAGCTGACCGGCGGCCCGGGTCGGACCCCGACCGGCGAGCGCAAGCTGGTGCGTTTCGCGCAGGCGATCATTGCCGTGGGTTCGCGCCCGGTGCGGCTGCCGTTCCTGCCCGACAATGCGCGCATCGTTGACTCCACCGGCGCGCTGCAACTGCGGCCGGTCGACAAGCTGCTGGTGATCGGCGGCGGCATCATCGGCCTGGAGATGGCGACCGTGTACTCGACGCTCGGCGCGCGCGTCGACGTGGTCGAGACCCTCGATGCCCTGATGACCGGCGCCGACCGCGACCTGGTCAAGGTCTGGCACAAGTTCAACCGCGAGCGCTTCGACCGCGTGATGCTCAACACGCGCGCCACCGGCGTCGAGGCGCGCGCCGACGGCTTGCACGCAAGCTTCGACGGCGAACAGGCGCCGCCGCAGGCGCAGCGCTACGACCTCGTCCTGCAGTCGGTCGGGCGCGCGCCCAACGGCGGCGCGATCGGCGCCGACCGCGCCGGGGTCGAGGTCGACGGCCGCGGCTTCATCGCCGTCGACTCGCAGATGCGCACCAACGTCGGCCACATCTTCGCCATCGGCGATGTCGTCGGCCAGCCGATGCTCGCGCACAAGGCGGTACACGAGGGCCATGTCGCCGCCGAGGTTGCGGCCGGACACAAGGCGCACTTCGACGCGCGCGCGATTCCCGCGGTCGCCTACACCGATCCGGAGATCGCCTGGGTCGGCCTGACCGAGGACGAGGCGCGCGGCAGCGGGCGCGCCGTGACCACCGGACTGTTTCCCTGGAGCGCCTCGGGGCGGGCGATCGCCAACGGCCGCGACGAAGGCTTCACCAAGCTGCTGTTCGATGCGCACACGCACCGCATCGTCGGCGGCGGCATCGTCGGCACTCATGCCGGCGACCTGATCGGCGAAGTGGCGCTGGCGATCGAGATGGGTGCCGACGCGGTCGACATCGGCCGCACGATCCACCCGCACCCGACGCTCGGCGAGTCGATCGGCCTGGCGGCCGAAGCCGCCGAGGGCCGCTGCACCGATCTGCCGCCGCCGCGCCGCAAGTCCGCCTGAAAGCGCGCGGCCGGCGACGCGGAGCCGTCGCATCCGTGCCGAAGAGGCGGCGCCAGCGCCAAGCGGCGCACTCAATGGTGGCGCCCCGCTTGACGCCTCCCTTGAAAACGCTAGCCTTGCCGCCGTTTGGGTCTTCGACCTGCCCGTGAAGGCGCTCCGTCAGCGGCGGGCGCCGCTGGGGGACCGCGATGGGCTTCCTACCTTTCCTGTCGGCCGGTGGCGCGAGTCTCGTGCCGACGACGGCGGCCGATCCGGCCGCGCCGATGTCCTGGTCGGATCCGAACACCTGGCACAGCCGGCTGCCCGGTCCGCGAGACGTCGTGCGGGTGCCGGCCGGTCGCGTGCTGATCATCGATCAGGATATCGAGGCTGCGGCACTCGAAGTCGAAGGCGAGGTGCGCTTCGCCGAGCGCGACCTGCGCGTTGCCTGCCACGGCATTCTGGTGAGCGGCGCCGGCGTGCTGCGCGCCGGCAGCCCGGAGCAGCCTTTCGGCCACCGACTGAACTTCGTCCTCGGGGGCGCGCACGAGCGCGAGCTGATCGATGGTCTCGGCAGCAAGTTTCTCGCCGCCGTCAACGGTGGCCGGATCGAGCTCAACGGCCCGCGCGCGCCCGGCTGGACGCTGCTCGACGACTCGGCCGCACCCGGAACGATCGTCCTGCGCCTGCCGCAGCCGGTCGACTGGCACGAAGGCGACCGGATCGTGGTCGCCTCGGGCGGCCCGGAACTGCCGCTGATCGAGGAGCGGACGATCTTCGCCGTCGCTGCCGACGGCCGCCACCTGTCGCTCGATGCGCCGCTGCGCCATCGCCACCACGGCCAAAATGGCCGCGTGCGCCACGCCCGCGCGGCGATCGCGCGCGTGGCGCGGCTGTCGCGGCAGATCGTGGTCGAAGGCGACGCCTCGGCCGCGATCAACAGCATCGGCGCCCACTGCATGATCGCCGGGCGTGCGCCGGGCGAGCCGTTCGCCGAGCCGGCGCGCGGATCGGTCGGCAGCTTTGTCGGCGTCGAGTTCCGGCGCGTGGGCCAGTTCAACCGCAGCGGCCGCTATCCGCTGTACTGGCATGCCAACGGCGATACGCCCGGCAGCCAACTGGTCGACTGCGTGATCCACTCGTCGTTCCAGCGCGGCGTGGTGGTGTCCGAATCGCGCGGCGTCAAGATCCACGGCAATGTCGTGCACAAGCCGCTCGGCCACGGCTTCATCGTCGACCAGGCCGACCGGGCGATCGACATGGCGACGATGCTCAGCTCCAACCTGACGATCCGCCCGCATGCCGTGCGTTTCGCCGATCCGGCGATGCGCGAGCTGTGCGAACGCCGGCCGCGCAGCCTGTGGATCTCCGACAAGCGGCTGCCCGCCGCGGCCGACGACGCGCCGTAGCGGCGCCGGGTCGCGCGCAGCATCTCGCTAGACTCGCGGCCCGAGTCGCGCCGCCGGCGCGAGAGGCGCGGAGCGATCGATGGCAAGCCAGGACGAACTCAAGCGCGCGGTGGCGCGCGTGGCACTCGACTACGTGCCGGCCGGCGCGGTGGTCGGCGTCGGCACCGGCTCCACGGTCGACTGCTTCGTCGATGCGCTCGCCGCCGCCGGCGTGCGGCTGGCAGGTGCGGTCGCCAGCTCCGAGCGCACCGCCGCGCGCCTGCGCGCCATCGGCGTGCCGCTCGCCGACTGCAACGATGTCGACTCGCTGCCGGTCTACATCGACGGCGCCGACGAGATCGACCCCGGCCTGCGCATGATCAAGGGCGGCGGTGCGGCGCTGACGCGCGAGAAGATCGTCGCCGCGATCAGCGACCGCTTCGTCTGCATCGCCGACGCCAGCAAGCGCGTGCCGGTGCTCGGCCGCTTTCCGCTGCCGGTCGAGGTGATCCCGATGGCGCGCCGGCAGGTGATGCGGGCGCTGGCCGCGCTCGGCGGCACGCCGGTCTGGCGCGAAGGCGTGGTCACCGACAACGGCAACATCGTCGTCGACGTGCACGGGCTGGCGATCGCCGACCCGCCGGCCCTGGAGGCGCGCATCAACCAGATCGTCGGCGTCGTAAGCAACGGCCTGTTCGCCGCGCGCGGCGCCGACGTGCTCCTGCTCGCCACCGCCGACGGCGTGCAGCGGCTGCTGCCGGAGTAGGGGGCGGCCGGCGCCGGGCGACGACCTGCGTCACGAGGCCTCCAGCGGCGATCCTCGAGACGCGCTCGCTGCGAAAGCGCGGCTGAAGGTCGAGGCGTAAGTGCAGCTCACTTCGCGCGAACCTGTCGAGGCGCGGCACGACCGCGTGTACGCTCAACCTTCGAGGCCAGGGAACACGGCGTCAACAACGCGTTAGCGAGGGGTCGCACGATGGAAGAATCGAGCTTCACGCTCGAACTCGAGCAGCTCGCCGACTTCGAGTTTCGGGTCAAGTTCGACTGGCCGGACGTGGCCGAGCTGAAGCTCGACGAGCCCGAGCCGCTCGGCCGCTCCGCGAGCCCGAATGCGGCGCGGCTGATCGGCGCGGCCGTGGCCAACTGCCTGACCTCGAGCCTGCTGTTTTGCATGCGAAAGTTCAAGCAGTCGCCGGGGACACTGCGCGCGCAAGTGCGCGGCGAGATCCAGCGCAACGAGCGCGGGCGGCTGCGCATCGGCCGCTTCGACGTGACGATCCGGCTCGCCGAGCAGGCGGCGGCGATCCAGCACTTCGACCGCTGCCTGGCGCAGTTCGAGGACTTCTGCGTCGTGACCGAGAGCGTGCGCCACGGCATCCCGGTGGGCGTGCGCGTGGTCGACGCCAGCGGTGCCGAAGTCTTCGCCGGCGGCGAAGCCGCGGCCCAGCGGTAGCGCCCGGATCGCCCGGCGCCGCGCCGTGGGCGCGCCGAGAAAAGTCGATACCTTCGCCGCCCCGAGCGATGCCCGCCTTGTCGGGCGCGCGCCCCTGCCGCGGGTCAATGCCGCCGGTCGAGCACGCCCATCTGTTTGCCGAGTGTGCTCATGCGCGAGCCGACCAGCGGGATCGGGCGGCCGGGCAGCAGTAGCTTCCAGTAGATCGGCTTGAACGCGAGCTTGCCCAGATGGTTGAGCCGCGTTTCCTTCAGCAGCGACAGCGGGCCGATCACGGGCAGCGGGAAGCTGCCCGGCACTGGCTGGATGTCGTAGTTGAAGTCGATCAGGATCGCCTTGCCGTGGCCGGTCTCGATGAAGCAGTTGGCGTGGCCGTCGGCGAGCGGCTGCGCTTCCTGGCCGGCGATCTCGCGCAGCAGGTTGTGGACGACGATCTCGGCCTGGAAGTGCGCGACCGAACCCGCCTTGGACGTCGGCACGTTGGTGTTGTCGCCGAGCAGGAAGACGCGCTCGGCCTTCTTCGCCTTCAGCGTCTGCTTGTCGGTGAATCCGAAGCCCAGCCCGTCGCCGAGCCCTGAGTCGTCGATCAGCTCCGAGCCTTCGTGCGGCGGAATCGTCACCAGCAGGTCGTAGGGCACGGTCTGCCCGTCGGGGCAGGCGATATGCGTATCGGTCACCTTCGCCAGCGGCGCGTTCGGCACGACCTTGACGCCCTTGCCGGCCAGCATGCCGGTCAGCATCTCGTTGCAGATCGGCTTGGTGAACGCGCCGGCGAGCGGCGTCACCAGCGTCAATTGCGTGCGACTGCGCAGCCCGCGCTTCGTCAGGTAGTCGTCGGCGAGGCAGACGAATTCGAGCGGCGCGACCGGGCACTTGATCGGCATCTCGGCGATGTCGACGACCAGATCGCCGCCGTCGAAATCGGCCAGCGCCTGCGCCAGCGCGAGCGCGCTGTCGGGCGTGTAGAAGCCGTGCGCGCGTTTGCCCCAGCGCTCGGGCAGCCCTTCGATCGCATCGACGAGGGTGCGGCAGCCGAGCGCGAGCACCAGCCAGTCGTACGCGTGCTCGCCGCGCTCGGTGGCCACCCGGCGCGCCGCCGTGTCGATTGCGGTGATGCGCTCGCACAGGTATTCGACGCCGGTGCCGATGAAGTCCGTGTTGTCGCGCTGGATGTCGGGGAGCGTTCGATACCCGGGCGTCTGGAACGGCAGGAACAGCAGGCCCGGCTGGTAGGTGTGCTTCGGCGAGTTGCCGATCAGCTTGATGCGCAGGTCCGGGTTCTCCCGGAGCGCCTGCTTCGCCAGCAGATTGGCAAGGACGAGCCCGCCGGTACCGTCGCCGAGGATCAGGATCTCTGTGGTCACGCGCAGCCTCCGTTCGACGGCGATGTCAGGCTCGTTGCGGGATGATAGGCGGCGAAGCGAAGTACGTCGCGCGGGCCGGTTCACATCGCCAGCGCGTTCGCCGGCGAGCAGACGCTGCACCATCCATGGCAAAAATTCCCACAGCCGAGGTGTCTTCCGCCAGGCCGCTGCTGCCGGTAGCGGCACTGCCGGTCGCGGGCGGCAAGCTCGGCTACGATTCGCCGCTGGAATTGAAGTTTCGGCTGACGGTGTCCTCCGCCCCGGCCTTCCGTAAACAATCCCGACCAAAGGTTCGACATGCAGGATGCAGCTTTTTCTTTCAGACGTCGCCGATTCGCGCTCGGTCTGGGCGCGCTCGGTCTGGGCGCAATTGCCCTGCCCCGGGTTGCGCTGGCGCAGGAGCGGTTCTCGCACTTCGTGCCGAGCGATGAGTTCGCGGTCGAGCGGCTGATCCGCATCAGCAACCTGCGCGACGACGATGTCGTCGTCGATCTCGGATCGGGCGACGGCCGCATCGTCTTCGCAGCCGTGCGCGCCAACGCCAAGGTGCGCGGCTTCGGTGTCGACATCCAGGAGGATCTGGTGCGCAAGGCGAACGCGCAGGCGCAGCGGGATGGACTCGCCGACCGCGTCAAGTTCCTGCACCAGAACGCCTTCGATGCCGACCTCTCAAACGTGACCGTCATTTACATGTGGCTGTTCCCCGACCTGACGCGGCTGCTGCGCACCAAGATCCTCGCCGAGGCGCGGCCGGGCACGCGCGTCGTCGTCAACAGCGCCGCGTTCAGCGAGCAGGCGCTGCTCGGCAACTGGCGCCCCGACGTCACCGAACGCGACGGACACGCGCCGGTCCTGCTCTGGTACGTGCCGGCGCGCGTCGAGGGCTACTGGAACTGGGAGATCGCGCTCAACGGCGCGCGGTTCGCCTACGACGCGGTCATGCACCAGCAGTTTCAGGTCGTCGAGGGTTCGGCGCGCGTCGGCAACCGGCGCGAGAGCTTCGGCGAAACGAAGCTGCGCGGCGACGAACTGTCGTTCAGCTTCGACGTCACGCTGCCCGAGGCGGGGCGCACGCGGCACGAGTTCTCGGGTCGCGTCAGCGGCGATCAGATCAACGGCAAGGTGCGACTGTCGATGCCCGAAGGCAGGAGCATGGAGCTGCCGTGGCTGGCGCGGCGCACCACGATCAGCGCCTGGTTCCGTCCGACCGGAGTCGACTTGAAGTGACTAGACCGATCTCGAGATCAGAAAGAACAAGGGCCTAGCGACTCGCTAGGCCCTTGTTGTGTCTGGCGTCCCCTAGGGGATTCGAACCCCTGTTACAACCGTGAAAGGGTCGTGTCCTAGGCCTCTAGACGAAGGGGACTTGAGCCTGCGGTGTTGCCGACTGCGGTACTGCGGGTTCCGGGGTGGTGGAGGTAAGCGGGATCGAACCGCTGACCTCTTGCATGCCATGCAAGCGCTCTCCCAGCTGAGCTATACCCCCACGCGGAAAGTCGCGCATTATAGCCACGCGCCGCATCGAGGCAAATCGACCTGCGCCATCGGCCAACGACGCGCGGCGACGATCACGACCGAGCTGCGCATTGCAAATGCCGCCGGTCGAACGTCGTGCCCGCATCGCCATCACGAGGTGGCGAGAGACGACAGGAGCACGAGCGACAGGGCCTTTACCGGAGTCTGTCCGGACAGGGGCGAGGCGCAACTGCGCGCCGGGTCGGCGCTGTCGACTTCGAGCCGCCAGGCACCCGGTGGCAGCGTGAAGTCGACCGCAGTCGGTTCGGGATTGAACAGGCCGAGCAGGCGCACGCTGCCGTTGCCGCCGGTCACCGCCAGGCAGTGGCGTCGCTCGTCGTGCCAGTCGGCCACCGTCATCGGCTGGCCGTCGCTGCGCAGCCACTCGACTTCGCGCCCGCCGTCGCCTTGCCGCGCCTCGCGCAGCCAGCGGTCGACGCGCAGCGGCGGGTACTGGCGGCGCAGCGCCAGCAGGCGGCGCACGAAGGCGAGCAGTGCCTGGTCGGCGCGCGCCCAGTCGAGCCACGAAGTCTCGTTGTCCTGACAGTAGGCGTTGTTGTTGCCGCGCTGCGTGCGGCCGATCTCGTCGCCGGCGAGCAGCATCGGTGTGCCCTGCGCAAACAGCAAGGTGGCGAGCAGCGCGCGCTTGGCGCGAGCGCGCTGCTCGCATACGGCGACATCGCCGGTCGGCCCTTCGACGCCGAAATTGGCGCTGAAGTTGGCATGGTGGCCGTCGCGGTTGCCTTCGCCGTTGGCGTGGTTGTGCTTGTGGCGGTAGCTCACGAGGTCGGCGAGCGTGAAGCCGTCGTGGGCGCTGAGGTAGTTGACCGACGCACTCGGCGTGCGCAGGCCGTGATGGAAGCGGTCGTTGGAGGCGGCGATGCGGCGCGCGAACTCGCCGCGGCTGACGCTGCGCAGCAGCCAGTAGCGGCGAACGGCGTCGCGGAAGCGGTCGTTCCACTCGAGAAAGCGGCCGGGAAAGCGGCCGAGCTGGTAGCCGTCGGGGCCGAGATCCCAGGGCTCGGCGATCAGCTTCGCCCGCGCCAGCAGCGGATCTTGCAGCAAGGCGACGAACAACGGCGCCCGCGGGTCGAAGGCCACCGACGCGCGTCCGAGCACGGTGCCGAGGTCGAAGCGAAAGCCGTCGACGCCGAACTCGCTCGTCCAGTAGCGCAGCGCGTCGAGCACGAGTTGCACCACGCGCGGCTGCGCCAGGTTCAAGGTGTTGCCGCAGCCGGTCCAGTTCTCGTGGCTGCCGCGGTCATCGTCGGCAATCCGGTAGTACAGCGCGTTGTCCAGTCCGCGCAGCGACAGCGTCGGGCCGGTCTGGTCGCCCTCGGCGGTGTGGTTGAAGACGACGTCGAGCAGCACTTCGAGACCGGCGGCGTGCAGCGCCTCGACCATCGCTCGCAGCTCGCGCCGGGTTGCGGCTGGGTCGAGCGGCGTGCTCGACAGGCGCGGATCGGCGCAGAAGAAACCGATCGTGTTGTAGCCCCAGTAGTTGCTCAGTCCGAGCTGCGCCAACCGCTGCTCGGTGAGCGAGTACTGGACCGGCTGCAGCGACAGCGTTGTGACGCCGAGTGCGCGCAGGTAGGCGATCGAGGCCGGATGCGCGAGACCGGCGTAGGTGCCGCGCAGCGCCGCCGGCACCTCCGGGTTCAGGCGCGAGTAGCCCTTGACGTGCAGCTCGTAAAGGACGGTGTCGGCAATCGGGACCTGCGGCGCGGGCACGCTGCGGGCCGCCAGCGGCGCCGCCACGCGTGCCTTGAGCGCGAGCGCGCCGTTGTCGCGCGCGTCGAACGACAGGTGGCCGTCCGGGTGGCCGACCTGATAGCCATGGTGCAGGTCGCTCCAGTCGAAGCGGCCGACGATCTCGCGCGCGTAGGGGTCGAGCAGCAGCTTGTTCGGGTTGAAGCGATGGCCGCGCCGAGGCTCGTAAGGCCCGCTGGCGCGCAGGCCGTAGACGAGCCCGGCCTCGGCGCCGGGCAGAAAGCCGTGCCAGACGTCGCCGCTGCGACTCGGCAGGCGCAGGCGCCGTTCGGCACCGGTCGCGTCGAACAGGCACAGGTCGATGCGCTGCGCCTGTTCGGAGACGACCGCGAAGTTGACGCCGCCGTCGCGCAGCGTCGCGCCGAGCGGGTGCGGCAGGCCGGTATGAAGCGGACCCAAGCGCGTCAGACCTGAGGTTCGAACAGTAGCCGCGGCAGCAGCGGCAGAACGATGCGCAGCGACTGGAACCGGCGGTGCGCGCTGATCGGCATGGCGCGGCGCACTGGCGCCAGGCTAGCTCGTCTCGACGTTCCAGATCAGGCGCGCGTACTCGGCGATCGTTCGGTCCGACGAGAACAGCCCCATGCCGGCAATGTTGCGGATCGCGCGCTCGGCCCAGGCGGCCGGCGAGCCGAATAGCCGGTCGACCTGCGCCTGCGCCTCGACGTAGGCGGCGAAGTCGGCCAGCAGCAGGTAGGAGTCGCGATGCAGCAGCGAGTCGACCAGTCCGCGGTAACGGTCGGGCTCGGTCGGCGAAAAGGCACCGGCGGCGATCGCGTCCAACGCCGCCTTCAATTGCGCGTTGCCCTCGTAGTGCCGGCGCGGGTCGTAGCCGAGCGCGCGCACCTGCGTCACCTGTTCCGCGGTCAGGCCGAAGATGAAGAAGTGCTCGCGGCCGACCGCCTCGGCCATCTCGATGTTGGCACCGTCCCAGGTGCCGATCGTCAGCGCGCCGTTGAGCGCGAATTTCATGTTGCCGGTGCCGGAGGCCTCGGTGCCGGCGGTCGAGATCTGCTGCGACAGGTCGGCGGCGGGAATGATCACTTCCGCCAGCGACACGCCGTAGTTGGGCAGGTACACGACCTTGAGCAGGTCGCGCACGCGCGGGTCGCCGTTGACCGTGCGGCCGATGTCGTGGATCAGGCGGATGATCTGCTTGGCGGTGCGGTAGGCGGAGGCGGCCTTGCCCGAGAAGATCACCGTGCGCGGCTGCCAGCCGGCGCCCGGGGCGGCGACGATCGACTGATAGTGCGCGACCACGTGCAAGGCGTTGAGCAGTTGCCGCTTGTACTCGTGGATGCGCTTGACCTGGACGTCGAACAGGCTCGCCGGGTCGATGGCAAGACCGAGTTCGCGCCGCACCAGTTTCGCCAGGCGTTCCTTGTTCGCGCGCTTGGCCGCCATGACCGCCGCCTGCAGCTCGGCATCGCCGGCCTGCGGCGCGAGCTCCTGCAGCCGCTCCAGATGCGTGCGCCAGCTCGGTCCCAGTCGGCGGTCGAGCAGTTGCGCCAGTGCGGGATTGGCCTGCCCAAGCCAGCGGCGCGGGGTCACGCCGTTGGTCACGTTGCAGAACCGCTGCGGGAAGGCACGCGCGAAGTCGGCGAAGATCGTCTGCACCATGAGCTGCGAGTGCAGGCGCGAGACGCCGTTGACCCGATGCGAGGCGACGATCGACAACGCCGCCATCCGCACCCGCCGCTCGCCGGCTTCGTCGATCAGCGACACCCGCCGCACCAGGTCCTCGTCGCCGGGGAAGCGCTTGCGCACGTCCTCGAGCACGGTGTCGTTGATGCGGAAGATGATCTCCATGTGGCGCGGCAGCCAGTGCTCGAGCATGCGCACCGGCCAGGTCTCGAGCGCCTCGGGCATCAGCGTGTGATTGGTGTAGCTGAACAGCCGCTGGCACTGAGCCAAGGCGGTGGCGAACGAGAAGCCGTGCTGGTCGACCAGCAGGCGGATCATCTCGGGCACCGCCAGCGCCGGGTGGGTGTCGTTCAGGTGGATCGCCGCCTTGTCGGCCAGGTTGTCGAGCCGGCCGTAGTCGGCCAGGTGGTGGGCGAGGATGTCCTGAAGCGTCGCGCTGACCAGGAAGTACTCCTGCTTCAGGCGCAGCTCGCGGCCGGCGTGGGTCGAGTCGTCCGGGTACAGCACCCAGTTGATCGCTTCGGCCGCCTGCTTGGCGGCACCGGCGGCGGTGAAGTCGCCGCGCGAGACGGCGCCGAAGTCCACCGGCTGCGTGGTCTTCGCTTTCCACTGGCGCAGCAGCGCGACGCGCTCGGTGGCATGACCGGGAACGATGAAGTCGTAGGCGTCGGCGAACAACTGCTCGCTCGGCAGCCAGCGGCGGCCGGAGCCGTCGCGCTCGACCGCGCCGGCGAAGCCGATCGGGTAGCGCAGTTCCGGCCGCGGCAGCTCCCACGGGCTGCCGTTGCGCAGCCAGTCGTCGGCTTCCTCGACCTGCTGGCCGTCATGGATGCGCTGCGCGAACATGCCGTAGCGGTAGCGCAGGCCGTAGCCGAAAGCGGGCACGCCGAGCGTGGCGAGCGAGTCGAGGAAGCAGGCGGCGAGCCGACCCAGGCCGCCGTTGCCGAGCGCGGCGTCGGGTTCGCGCTCGATGATCTCGGAGGGCGCACGCCCGGCGGCGCGCGCCGCCGAGGCGAACTCGCGGTCCAGGCCGAGGGCCGCGAGCGCGTTACCGAGCGCGCGGCCCATGAGGAACTCCATCGACAGGTAGTGCACGCGCCGGGCGCCGCGCTGGCGGTCGGCGCGCAGCGTCTGGTTCAGGCGCTCGGCCAGTTGCGCGCGGCACTCGTGCGCGACCGCGCGCATCCACATCTCGAGCGAGGCATTCGCCGGCTCCATGCCGCTCTCGCGCTCGACCCGGTCAAGCAGAGCGGCGATGCGCAACTCGCGCGACTGCGGGCCGCAGGCGGTGCTGCCGCCCACGTCCAGTCCCAGTCCTTGCGGGTTGAGGTCCATACCGCCGATCTCCTTGCCTGACGCGGTCTCGCACGCGCGGCGGCGGGCCGGAACGGACCCTCAGACGCAGGCCGCGCGGTTGCGTCGTGCGCAGGCGAAGCTTACCGGAGCGCGCCGCACCGGCTCGCCGCCCGCGCGGCCAAATCGCCTCGGAATTCGCCCCTTGTGCGTTTCGCCGCACGGCGCCGGCGTGGGCGCGGCGAGCCGGTTCGACGAAGCTCAGCGGCGATCGGCCAGTGCCTGAGCGGCGCCCGCCAGGGCCGCGTGCGGTGCGACCACCAGGGCGGTGGCCACCGGCGCCAGGTAGTCGCGGAAACGGCCCTTGGCCTCGAAGCGGGCGCGAAAGCCGGAGCGCGGCAGAATCTCGCGCAGAGCGAGCGCGACGCCGCCGGCGAGGCACAGGCCGCCGCGTGCGCCGAGGCTGAGGACGACGTTGCCGGCGAAGCCGCCGAGCATGGCGCAGAACAGGTCGATCGTCTCGGCGCAGAGCGGGTCGGTGCCGCGCAGGCCGCGCGCGCTGATGTCGGCGGCGGCGAGCGCGGCATCGGCTGTAACGCCGCGCACCGTCGCCAGCGACCGATACAGCAGCGGCAATCCGAGGCCCGACAGCAGGCGCTCGGCCGAGACATGCGCGACTTCGCGCCGCGCCGCGCTCAGCACCTGCGCCTCGAACTCGTCGGCCGCTGCCAGCGTCACGTGCCCGCCTTCGGTGGCGAGCGCGAGCCAGCGGTCATCGCCGACCGGAATCGACGCCGCCACGCCGAGTCCGGTGCCCGGTCCGATCACCGCCATCGTCTGCCGGCGGTCGACGCGGCCGCCGCCGAGAAGCTGTACGTCGTCGGGCCGCAGGCGCGGCAGGGCGAGCGCCAGCGCCTCGAAGTCGTTGAGCAGCAGCAGCTCTTGCAGGCCGAGTGCTTCGCAGACGGCGTGTGTCGACACGGTCCACGCGCTGTTGGTCAGGGACACGGTGTCGCCTGCGACCGCCGCGGCGAGCGCGAAGGCCGCCCGCCGCAGTTGCGGCGTGACCCCGGCTTCGCGCCCCAGCCCGTCGAGGTAGGCGCGTGCGGCGGCTTGCGGCGAGTCGAAGTCGGCGCAGCGCAGCGAGGCCCGGTGCTCGAGCGCGCCGTCGGCGGCCCGCACGAGACCGAAGCGGGCGTGCGTGCCGCCGATGTCCGCCACCAGCCAGGGATATTCGTCGTCGCTCGTCATCGCGCCGCAGTTCCGGCTCTGCAACGAGCGCAGCATCGCACGTCGTCGCGCGCGGCGTCGATAAACTCGCTGTCATGGCCGCGCCGCAATTCGTCCACCTGCGACTGCACTCCGAGTTCTCGATCGTCGACGGCACGGTGCGTCACGATCAGGCGGCGGCGGCGGCGGCGGCCGACGGCCAGGGCGCGCTGGCGGTGACCGATGCCGGCAACCTGTTCGGTGCGGTGCGCTTCTACAAGGCGGCGCGCAGTCACGGCGTCAAGCCGATCCTGGGCGCCGATGTCTGGATCACCAACGAAACCGAGCGCGAGCAGCCGTACCGGCTGCTGCTGCTGGTGGCCGAACGCGGCGGCTATCGCAACCTGTGCCAATTGCTGTCGCGTGCCTGGCTGCACAACGCGCATCGCGGCCGCGGCGAGGTGCGCAACGAGTGGCTGGCGCCGCACGCCGACGGCCTGATCGCGCTGTCGGGTGCAGCCTCGGGCGAGATCGGCGGCCATCTTGCCGCCGGCCGGCGCGCGGCCGCGCTCGCCTGCGCGCGGCGCCTGGCGCAGACCTTCCCCGGCCGCTTCTACCTCGAGCTGCAGCGCGCCGGACGCCCCGATGACGAGGGCCAGGTCCGGGGTGCGCTGCGGCTGGCGTGCGAACTGGCATTGCCGGCGGTGGCAACGCACCCGGTGCAGTTCCTGCACCGCGACGAGTTTCGCGCGCACGAAGCGCGCGTGTGCATCGCCGAGGGAGACACGCTCGCCGATGCGCGCCGCCCGCGGCGCTTCACGCCCGAGCAGTACCTGAAGACGCAGGCCGAGATGGCGCGGCTTTTCGCCGATGTACCCGTGGCGCTCGCCAATGCGGTCGAGATCGCGCGCCGCTGCAACTTCGAGTTCGAACTCGGCAAGGCGCAGTTGCCGGCGTATCCGACGCCCGGCGGCGCGAGCCTCGACCGCCACTGCGCCGACCTGGCGCAGGCCGGACTGGAAAAGCGGCTGCAAAGACTGTTTCCCGACCCGCAGGCGCGCGCGCAGGCGCGCGGCCGCTACGACGAGCGGCTCGCCTTCGAGCTCGAAGTCATCGCCCGGATGGGCTTTTCCGGCTACTTCCTGATCGTTGCCGACTTCATCAACTGGGCCAAGGACAACGGCATCCCGGTCGGCCCCGGGCGCGGCTCGGGCGCGGGTTCGCTGGTTGCGTACGCGCTCGCCGTCACCGACCTGGACCCGCTCAGGTACGACCTGCTGTTCGAGCGCTTCCTCAACCCGGAGCGGGTGTCGATGCCGGACTTCGACATCGACTTCTGCCAGAACCACCGCGACCGGGTGATCGACTACGTCAAGCGCAAGTACGGCGCAAAGGCGGTGAGCCAGATCGCCACCTTCGGCACGCTCGGCGCCAAGGCGGTGGTGCGCGACGTCGGCCGCGTGCTCGATCTGCCCTACAGCAAGTGCGACCAGTTGTCGAAGCTGATCCCGCACAACCCGGCCGATCCCTGGACGCTCGACCGCGCGCTCGAGCACGAGCCGGCGTTCGCCGAGGCGGTTGCCGCCGACGAGGAGCACCAGCAGTTGATCGAACTGGCCCGCCCGCTCGAAGGGCTGACGCGCAACGTCGGCATGCACGCCGGCGGCGTGCTGATCGCGCCCGGCGAGCTCACCGACTTCTGTCCGCTGTACGCGCAAAACGGTCAGGCCGATGCCGCGGTCAGCCAGTTCGACAAGGACGACGTCGAGGCGATCGGCCTGGTCAAGTTCGACTTCCTGGGGCTGACCACGCTCACGATCCTGGCGCTGACGCTCGAGTACGTGCGGCGTCTCGATCCGTCATCGACGCTGACACTCGATGCGCTGCCGCTAGACGACGCGCGCACCTTCGAGATCTTCAAGCGCGCCGAAACCGCCGCGATCTTCCAGTTTGAGAGTCGCGGCATGCGCGAGCTGCTCAAGCGCGCCAAGCCCGATCGACTGGAAGACCTGATCGCGCTCAATGCCCTGTACCGGCCCGGACCGATGGACCTGACCGGCGAGTTCAGCGAGCGCAAGCACGGCCGCAGCCGCGTCGAGTACCTGCATCCGTCGATCGAACCGATCCTGGCCGAGACCTACGGGATCATGGTCTACCAGGAGCAGGTGATGCGCATCGCCCAGGTCGTGGGCGGCTATTCGCTCGGCGGCGCCGACCTGCTGCGTCGGGCGATGGGAAAGAAAAAGCCCGAGGAGATGGCCAAGCAGCGCACCGTCTTCGTCGACGGTGCCAAGGCGCAGGGCGTGGCGCAGAACGTCGCCACAGAGCTGTTCGACCAGATGGAGAAGTTCGCGGGTTACGGATTCAATAAAAGTCATTCGGCCGCCTACGCGCTCATCGCCTACCAGACCGCGTACTGCAAGGCACACCATCCGGCGGCGTTCATGGCGGCCAACCTGAGCGCGGTGATGGACGACACCGACAAGGTGCGCGAACTGGTCGATGACTGCCGCGCGATCGGACTGGCGTTGCTGCCGCCGGACCTCAATACCGGCGCCTATCGCTTCGAGCCGGTCGACGCAAGGACCGTCCGCTACGGGCTGGGCGGCATCAAGGGCACCGGGCAGGCGGCGATCGAGGCGCTGATCGCCGAGCGCTCTCGCGGCGGCGCGTTCACGAGCCTGTTCGACTTCTGCGCCCGGGTCGAGAAGAGCGCGGTCAACCGGCGCGTGGTCGAGGCGCTGGTGCGAGCCGGCGCCTTCGACGCGCTCGATGGCGACCGCGCCAGGCTGTTCGCGAGCATCGGCCGCGCGCTCGAGGCGGCCGAGAAGGCCGCCGCCGAGGTCGGCCAGGAGTCGCTATTCGGCGGTCTACTCGACGATGGTGTGGCCGGCACGGCCGCGGTCGACTACGTGGCAGCGCCGCCCTGGAGCGAGCGCGAGCGACTCAGCCACGAGAAGCTCGCGCTCGGCTTTTGTCTGAGCGGGCACCTGTTTGCCGCCTACGAGGCCGAGGCGCGGCGTCTGGCGCCGACGCGCCTGGCCGACGTGCGCCAGGCGCGCGAGTCGGTGCGGCTGGCGGGCGTGATCGTCAGCGTGCGCACGCAGAACACGCGTCGCGGCCGCATGGGCGTGATCGTCCTCGACGACGCCAGCGCCCAGCTCGAGCTGATGGTGTTCTCCGAGCTGTTCGACCGCCGGCGCGCGCTGCTCAAGGAAGACGCGCTGGTGTTCGTCACCGGCCGCGTGCGCGAGTTCGACGGCCGACTGTCGGTCAGCGCCGACGATGTGATCGATCTGGCCGAGGCGCGCGCGCGCGCGCAGGCGGCGCTGCGAATCGAGATCGACGGCGCCATCGATGCCGCCTGGCTGTCGAACGTGCTGGCGCCGTTCCGGGTCAACGGCGGCAACGGCGCCGGCGCCGGCGGCGCACCGGGTGGCTGCGGCGTCGTGGTCGAGTACAGCAACCGCGTCGGTCGCGTCGCTCTGGCGCTGCCCGAGGCCTGGCGCGTGCGGCCCGACGACGCGCTTCTGGCTGCCCTGAAGTCGCAGGCGCGCGTGCGCGCCGCCGGGTTCAGCTACGGCTGAGGCGGCGCGCCGCCGGCGGCGCGGCGTTCCAGTTCGGCCAGCTTCAGGTGCTTGTAGTAGCTGGTCTCGGCGTTGACCACCGCGACCATGAAGCCCTCGGCGCCGTCGAGCAGGCCCAGGCGCAGCAGGTAGGTGCGCACGAAGGCCCACAGGCCGTGGCCGATTGCGCCCGCCAGCGAGCCGCGCCGTCCGCGCGCGTACAGATCGCGCGCCGAGCCCGACGAGTAGCGGTTCATCTTCTCGAGCACCGAGGCGAGATCGCGGTAGCTGTAGTGGATAAGCGGCGAGCGCAGGCGGCCGACGGTGCCTTCGACCTGCAGGTTGGCGTGAATCTCGTGCGTCGTGAAACGGCCGCGGCCGCGCCGTACCAGGCGCCGCGTGCGGTCCGGCCACCAGCCCGAATGGCGCAAGAAGCGGGTCACGAACAGCGAGCGGCGCGGCACGTCGTAGCCGTCGTGGCCAGCCTGCGCGATCGCGGCGCGGATCTCGCTCGCGAGCGACTCGCTGATGCGTTCGTCGGCATCGAGCGAGAACACCCAGTCGCCGCGCGCCATCTCGAGGGCGCGGTTTTGCTGCGGCCCGTAGCCCGGCCAGTCGGTGACCTCGACGCGTGCGCCGGCGGCACGCGCCAGCGCCACGGTGTCGTCGCTGCTGCCGGAGTCGAGCACCAGCACCTCGTCGGCGAAGCGCGCACTGGCCACGCACTCGGCGATGTTGGCGGCCTCGTTCTTGGCGACGATGGTGACGGTCAGGGTCGGCATCGGGCGGGTTGGCGTGGAGTCGGCGCACGCGCCGGTCGTGGGGTCGAGTCGCTAGACTGACGCACTTCGCAACGGGCCCGCGTTCGCGGGGTGCGGTCTTGGGGCAACCGGACGCTCAGCGGGTCAACGATCGGGTCGATGCGGTCTACGTGCTGTCGGTGCGTTCGTTCGCCGATCGCATCGCCCACATCGAGGCCGAACTGGCGCGCCACGGCATCGCCTTCGAGTTCGTGTTCGAGCACGACGCCGATGCTATCCCAGCCGAGCTGATCGAGCGCACCTTCGCGCCGAGCGATCTGCGCCTGGCGCAGCAATCACTGGTGCTCAAGCACATCCGCACCTGGCAGTTCGCGCTCGAGCGCGGCCACGCACGCGTGCTGGTGTTCGAGGACGACGCCGTGCTCGCGCCGGAGTTCTCGCCGGTGCTGGTCTCGGCGCTCGACGAGGCGAGTCGCCTGGCGGCCGGATGGTTGATCTATCTCGGCTGCGGCGACAACCAGATCGTGCCCCAGTTTGGACCCGGGTCGACGCTGGTGCCGGGCGGCGCCTTGCCGGCCACCGATGCGCTGGTGTTCGACCGCGAGGCGGCACGGCGCCGGCTCGAGTTCCTGCGCGACCATCGCATCACGCGCCCGGCCGACTGGCTGATGCGCGAGGTCGATGCCGCGGTCGGCGTCGCCCACTACTGGTTGCGCCAACCCGTGGTGCGCCAGGGCAGCATGGACGGTCGCTTCGTCAGCGTCCTGGACCGGAAGCGGCGCGCGCGCGATCCGCGCTACGTGCGGCTGCGCTTCCTGCTGATCGGCTGGTGGCGGCGGCTGCGCCAGCGCCTCGGGTTGCGGCGCGCGCAGTAGGTGCCGCGGCGGCCGTGCCGCCGACGCCGGCCTCGAGCGTTCGAGGCGCGAAGAAGCGAACTGCCGCGCGGCGCACTCAGCGCGAGTCCGCTGCCGACAGCGCCTGCGCCACCGCCGCAGCCACCTCGTCGAACGTCGGCCAGCCTGACTGGCTGCCGACCACGATCGCGCGTTCGCTCCACGGCCGGGTCTTCTCGACGCTGGTGACGCCGAACAGCGTCACCAGCGGCGCGCCGACGAAGGCGGCCAGATGGCTCGGTCCGCTGTCGTTGGCGACCACCAGACGGCTGGCCGCGAGCAGGGCGCCGAAGGTGGCGACGTCTGCCCGCGGCAGGATCGTCGCGCCCGGCAGCGCCTGCTCGAAGCGCTCGCGTTCGCCGGGGCCCGGCAGCGCGACCACGCGCTCGCCGCGCGCGAGCAGCCAGGCGGTGAGCCGTTCGAAGCCGTTCCAGGCCTTGTCGCGACCGCGATGCCGACCGGTCGCGCCCGGACAGAGCACGACGTAGGGCGCGGTGACACCGGCGTGCGCCAGCAGTGCACGCGCCGCAGCCTGCGCGCGGGGCTCGATTTCGAGCGCAACCACCGGCACCTGCCGCTGTGGCTCGCCGAGCCAGGCGGCGGCGAGCGCGTCGTAGTACTCGACCGTGTGCATGTCGGCGCGCCAGCGCACCGGCACCGGCAGCGCGCGATCGAGCAGCGCGCGCCGGCCTTCGGTCGCGTAGCCGGCCGCGGCCAGTCCCGACAGGCGCGCCGCGAGGGCGGAGCGAAACGAATTCGTGAACAGCAGCGCGCGGTCAGTGCCGGACAGCGCGCGCAGCCGGCGCCATTGGGCGATCTCGTGGTGCAGGCCGGCCGCTAGCGCGTGCACCGGCCAGCGGTAGGCGGCCAGAAGCGGCTGCGCCCAAGCCTTGCCGACCAGGACCGGCGGGCAGCCGGCGGCAGCGATGCGCGTCAAGGCCGGCAGCGTCATCAGCGTATCGCCGAGATGATTCGGCAGACGGATCAACAGGGGAGGGCTGGGCATCGGCGGGTGGTGCAGCGGCGCGAGCGGCGGCTCAATGCGTTCGTCTGCCGCGCAATCTTCACGGGGTCGTCGGCTAGACTGCGCGCGCCTTACAGCGACTGCGCCTCGGTGCGCGTGCGACGCGGGCGGCAAGCCGCCGGCCGCGGCAATCCTATCCCACCCGATCCAATCCACCCGACGGCTCGAACCCCGATGCGAATCTGCTTGGCCGTGCGCCGTCGCGCCGCGCTGCGCGAAGGTGGATCGATGCGCGTGTTGCGGTGGTGATTACGATCGACGACGACTCCGGCCGCGGGCTGCGTGCCGTGCGTGCGGCAGCGGCCGTGACGGCGATCGGCGCCGTGACCTCGCCGCCGCTTGGTGCGCTCGGTTCGGCGGCGATGCTGATCGCGTTTGCGTTCGTGCCGCAGGCCGGCGCCCGGCTGGCGCGCGTGCTGCGCGAGCCGCTGGGCCGCGGCTGGCTGCTGCTGGTGACCGCCTTGCTGTTCGCGGCGGCGGTCGGCGCCGTGCTCGCCTCGCCTGAGTCGGCCGCGCGCGGTCTGCTCGACTGGCGCCAGTTGCTGCTGGTGCCCCTGGCGCTGGCCGCCTTCGACACCAATGCCAGCCGCGCGCGCTTCGCCCTGGCGCTGGTGGCGATCGCGGTGCTTGGCGCGCTTGTCTCGCTGGTTGCGATGCAGGTTGGCTACAGCCGCAACCAGGCGTTCCCGGGCATCGTCATGCGCAACCCGGTCACGCAGGCGCTGGCGTTTGCGGTCGGCGCGCTGCTGGCGGCGGTGCTGGCGGCGACTCAGGACGGCTGGTCGCGCCGGCAGCGCATGGCGCTCGCGGCGGTGGCGCTGCTGCTCGCCGCGCACCTGGTGTTCCTGCAGACCGGACGCAGCGGCTTTCTGGCGCTGCTGGTGGCCGGCGGCGTGAGCGCACTGCTGCTCGTGCGCGGTCGCGTGCGGTTGATCGCCCTGGTGGCGGCACCGCTGCTGGCGGCGGTGGCGATCGCCGCCTCGCCCAATCTGCAGCAGCGTTTCGGCATGGCCTTGACCGAGTTGCGCGAGGGGGCGCACGCCGCCGAGTACTCGTCGATGGGCGCGCGCGTGGTCATCTGGCAGACGAGTCTTGCGATCGCCGGCGAGCGGCCGCTGCTCGGGGTCGGCTTGGGCGGCTTTGCGCGCGCCTACGAGGAGCGCATCCGCGTCACCCACCGCGAGGGCTGGCAGTCGCTGCCGGTGGCCGATCCGCACAACCAGTTCCTTTTCGTCTGGGCCGAGGCGGGCGTGGTCGGGCTGGCCGGCTTCCTCGCCTTCCTGTTCGGCGCCGTGCGCCAGCGCGCCGGCGGGCCGTTCGGCGCGGTCGGCCTCGGGCTGCTCGCCGCCTGGTGCGTGAACAGCCTGTTCAGCTCGCACTTCCAGACCTTCAACGAGGGGCACCTGATCGCGGTCATGCTCGGTGTCTTTCTCGCCCGCACGCCGGCAGCGGAGGAGGCCGCGCCGGCGGCTGGCACGCGCGCCTTCGCCTAGACTGGCGCGCTTTGCGCGCACCGTGCTGCCTTGAACGACTTTCACTCGCCCCGCCCGCCGCTGCTGCGCGATCCGGTGTTCCGCCGGCTGCTCGGCCGCGTGCTGCAGGAAAAGCGCCTGCTGGCGGTGGCGATCGTCGCCATGGTGATCGCCGCGGCCACCGAGCCGCTGATGGCGTACCTGACCGGCCTGCTGCTCGACCAGGGCTTCTACCAGCGCGACCCGCGCTACGCGCTCTGGGTGCCGGTGGCCTTCGTCGGCATCTTCATCGTCCGCGGCCTGGCCGGCTTCACCAGCACCTATCTGCTGAGCCGGATCTCGCAGGGTGTCCTGGTCGAGCTGCGTGATCGCATGTTCGGCCGTCTGCTCGCCTGGCCGCAGGCGACGGTCGAGGACACGCCCTCGGGCATCGTCGTGTCCAAGTTCGTCAACGAAGCCTCGAACGCGCTCAACGCCGCCGCCGAGGTGATCACGACCGCGATCCGCGACTCGCTGACGGTGGTCGCGCTGCTGGCGCTTTTGATCTACTACAACTGGCAGCTCACCCTGGTGACGCTGATCGTGGTGCCGCTGATCGCCGCCGTGCTGCGCGCCTTCTCGCGCCGCTTGCGGCGTTTGGCGCTGGAGGCGCAGGCGATGATGGGCGAGCTCTCGCGCAGCGTGCAGGAGGCGCACGAGGGCAGCCGCGTGATCAAGGTCTACGGCGCGCAGGCGCAGGAGGCCGAGCGCTTCGGCGCGATCAACCTCAAGCTGCGCCGCTTCGCGCTCAAGATGCAGGTGCCCTGGTCGGCGGCCACACCGGTGACACAGGTGATCGCCGCCATCGGCCTGGCGATCGTGATCAGCGTCGCCCTGTACCAGGCGCGCGTCGGCCACTTTTCGCCGGGCGACTTCATTACCTTCCTCACCGCCTCGATGCTGCTGCTGCCGCCGCTGCGCCATCTGGCCGCGCTCAGCGGTCCGATCGCGCGCATGCTCGCCGCCGGCGAGAGCGTGTTCGCGCTGATCGACTCCGCCGCCGAGACCGAGACCGGCACGCGCACGCTCGCACGCGCGCGCGGCGAGGTGAGCTTCGAGCGCGTGAGCTTCACCTATCCGGGGGCGGCGGCGCCGGCGCTGCGCGAGCTGAGCCTGCACGTGCAGCCGGGCGAGACGATCGCGCTGGTCGGCCCGTCGGGCGCCGGCAAGACGACGCTGATCGGCCTGCTGCCGCGTTTCATCGAGCCGGATGCGGGCGAGATCCGCATCGACGGCATCGCCGTGCGCGAACTGACGCGCGAGAGCCTGCGGCGGCAGATCGCGCTGGTGTCGCAGGACGTGGTCCTGTTCGACGACACGATCGCCGCCAACATCGCCTTCGGCGCCACGCGCGCCGCGTCCGCGGCGCAGATCCGTGACGCGGCGCAGGCGGCGTTCCTCCTGCCGTTCATCGACAGCCTGCCGCAGGGCTTCGACACTCGCATCGGCGAGAACGCGGTCAAGCTCTCCGGCGGCCAGCGCCAGCGCCTGTCGATCGCGCGCGCGCTGCTCAAGGACGCGCCGATCCTGCTGCTCGACGAGGCCACGAGCGCGCTCGACTCCGAGTCCGAGCGCTTCGTCCAGCAGTCGCTCGAGCGGCTGATGAAGGGCAGGACGACCTTCGTCGTCGCCCACCGGCTGTCGACGATCGAGCGCGCGCACCGGATCGCGGTACTGCAGGACGGACGCATCGTCGAACTGGGCACGCACGGCGAACTGCTCGCGCGCGGCGGCCTGTACGCGAGCCTGCACGCGATCCAGTTTGCTGCCGGCGCTGCGCCCTGAGAGGCGGCGGGTTCATACTTCGCCGACCAAGTGTGCCCCGCGCCTGCGCCGGGGCGATTGCCGGAGACCCACGATGAGCCCGCCGATCAGCCGCTTTCCGGTGCCCGAACTCGGCGCCCTGCCCGAAGACCTGCGCGCGCGCATCCTCGCCGTGCAGGAAAAATCGGGCTTCGTGCCGAACGTGTTTCTCGCGCTTGCGCACCGGCCGGACGAGTTCCGCGCCTTTTTCGCCTATCACGATGCGCTGATGGAGAAGGAGGGCGGGCTCAGCAAGGCCGAGCGAGAGATGATCGTCGTCGCCACCAGCGGCGCCAACAAGTGCCAATACTGCGTCGTCGCCCACGGCGCGATCCTGCGCGTGCGGGCAAAGAATGCGCTGCTCGCCGACCAGGTGGCGATCAACTACCGCAAGGCCGACCTCACGCCGCGCCAGACGGCGATGCTCGACTTCGCGCTCAAGGTGGCGACCGACTCGCACCTCGTCGGCGAGGCCGACTTCGAACGGCTGCGCGCGCACGGCTTCTCCGACGCTGACGCCTGGGACATCGGCGCGATCGCCGCCTTCTTCGCCATGTCGAACCGGCTTGCCAACATGAGCGCGATGCGGCCGAACGACGAGTTCTACCTGCTCGGCCGGCTGCCGCGGCCGGCCTGAACGCCGGGCCGCCGCGCGCCTCAACTGGATGGGCTGTCGAAGCGGCGGCGCGCCTGCTCCACTGCCGCTTCCCGGCTCGGGTAGATGTTGTCGCGGCCGATCTGCTCGAGCAGCCCCGAGCGCTCGAGCGCCGCCGCCACCGGCGCCTTCAGGCTGGTGAGCAGCAGGGTCACGCCCTGGTCGGCGAGCGAACGCTGCAGTTCGCGCAGCTTCTCCTCGCCCGAGGCGTCGACCTCGTTGATGCCGGAGCCGATCACCAGGATGGCGCGGATGCCCGGGTGCTGTGCGAGCGCCTCCAGCACGCTGTCCTCGAAGGCGGCGACGTTCAGGTAATTGAGCGAGCGGTCGAAGCGCAGGGCGACGAAGTTGCGCCCGAGCGGCTCGACTTCGTGCAGGTCGGTGCCGGCCAGCGTGCCGTCGGGCATGCGCCCGAGGACGGTGGCGCGCGGGCGCATCGTTCGCATCAGAAACATCGCCGCGGTCAGCGCCATGCCGACCAGGATGCCGTTGGCGATGTCGGGCGCAAACGCGAGCGTGGCGACGAAGGCGACGACACCGGCCACCGCATCCGAGCGCTGCACCTTCCAGGCCTGGACGATCGGCCGCACGCGGATCAGTCCGAACACGGCCATCATCACGATCATCGCCAGCACCGATTGCGGCAGGTGATACAGCGCTCCGGTCAGGAACAGCAGCACGACCAGCGTCACCAGCGCGCTCACCACCGCGTACAGCCCGGTCTGCGCGCCGCTGCGGCCGGCCACCGCCGAGCGCGAGAACGAGCCGCTCACCGTATAGCTCTGGAAGAACGCACCGGCGACGTTGGCCAGCCCCTGGCCAATCAGTTCCTTGTTGGTGTCGATGCGTTGCCGGGTCCGGGTCGCGAGCGCCTTCGAGATCGAGGTCGCCTCCATGAAACCGATCAGCGCCATGACGAAGGCCGCCGGCAGCAGCACCAGCATCATGTTCCAGTCGAGCATCGGCACCTTGAAGTCGGGCAGACCCTGCGGGATGGTGCCGACGACCTCGCCGCCGGCGGCGAGCTTGACCTGATCGCCGCTGACGCCGTAGAAGCGCCACAGCCCGGGCGTCGCCGCGGCGGCATCGGGCGCGCGGTCCTGGCGGTAGAAGCGCGGCGCCGCATCGGCCGCCGGCACCAGCACCAGCGGCTGCGCGTGGATGTCGAGCCGGCGCGCATTGTTCTCGCGGCGCAACTGCGCGACACGCACCTCCAGCACCGCCAGTTCGGCCCGCAGCGCCTCGAGTTCGGTCGCCGGCAGGTCGGCGGCGCGCGCGCGGCGGGTCTCGGCGCGCAGGTTCGCCGCCTGCGTCGACAGCGCGCGGATCTGCGCTGCGGTCTGCCTGAACTCGTCGATCATCGCCCGCGTTGGCGCATCGGCCACGCGGTCGACCGGCACGGTCATGGTCTGCTCGAAGCCGATCGCCGCGCTGGCGACGGTGCCGAAGACCACCGCCAGCAGCACTGCCGGAACCCGCGGCAGCCAGCGCGCCAGCGTCCACAGCAGCACGCCGGCGGCGAGCGCGAAGACCACCGCCGGCAGGTAGGTCTGGTCGAGCCGGCCGGCGAGTTCGGTCATGTCGCCGACAAAGCTGCCGGTGCCCGGACTGGGCACGTTCAGGATGAAGCGCAACTGCGAGAAGGCGATGATCAGCGCGGCGGCGTTGGTGAAACCGACCAGCACCGGATGCGACACCAGATTGATGATGCCGCCGAGGCGGAACAGTCCCATCGCCAGGCGCAGCACGCCGACCATCAGCGCCAGCATGATCGACAGGGCGATGAATTCGTCGCTGCCGACCGCCGCCAGCGGGGCCACCGCCGCCAGCGACATGATCGACAGCATGACCACCGGCCCCGTGTGCAGCAGGTTGAAGCTGCCGAACATGGCGCCGATGACCACCGGCAGCAGCGCCGCATACAGGCCGTAGACCACCGGCAACCCGGCCAGCAGCGCATAGGCCATGCTCTGCGGCACTAGAACCATCGCCACCGTGATTCCGGCGACGACATCGGCGCGCAGGGTGGCGGCCGACATCGGAAACCAGCGCAGGAAGGGCAGCAGGTCGCGCACGGTGCGGTCGCTCGATCGTCGGGTCGGTGAGGGCGGCTCGTGCTCGGGTCGATGCGCGCGCTTCAAGCGGGCGCGCTGGTCGACATCGGGGCGGCGACGCCCGGACGCAGCCCCGCTTTCCGCCTCGCTCGCGAGCGTCGCTGGCGCGCGGGCAATCTAGGGCGGATCGAAGTAACCCGCCTAGCTACCCGGTTGGAGCGGTACCCACTGACCCTTCGGGGTCGTGGCAAGCGGTTGGAGACCGAAACGGCGCTGAAAGTCAAAGGTCGCCTTGCGTTTGACGGCTCAAGGCGGCTCCAGACTGTTCACCTCAGCACGATGTCGTATTGACGGGGCCGCGGCGAAAGGCGCAGGCACGACAACGGTTTGCGCTGCCGCCTGCCGCGTGGCCGGCTTCGAGCTACCCATCTGGCAACCTGGATCGCATGGGCTGTCATGGGTTCTCGCGGGCTGCAGTGAGAGCGGGCGCGGCTGATCACCCGTGTCTCCTCACCCGGGCCCACACTCAACCGCCCGCACTCTCTGCAATGAGCACCTCGGCGGGAATGCCGAGGCTTCGGTGCAGTCGGCGGATCATGGCCAGGGTCAACGGGCGCTTGCGGCTCAGCACCTCGTACACGCGGTTCGGACGGCCGATGATCGGCTCGAGGTCCTTTACCGTCAGGCCGCTCTGATCCATCCTGAACTTGATCGCCTCCACCGGGTCGGGCGCGTCGATCGGGAAGTGCCGGGCCTCGTAGGCTTGCACCAGTATGGCCAAGATGTCCAGCCGATCGCCCTTCGGCGTGCCAAGCCCGGGGTCGGACTCCATCAACGCCGCGATGTCGGCAAGTGCAGCACGGTAATCGGCTTCGGTGTGGATGGGGCGGATCTTCACGGCGACCTCGTTCAGCACGGTTCGATGGTGTGGGCGTCGATCGCGTCGTACTGCTGGTGCGTGCCGATGAACTTCACGTAGACGATCTGCAGTCGGTAGGCGATGGCGACGACGAGCCGGTACTCGTTGCCCTTGATGTTGAAGACCACGCGACGGTTCTTCAGGATGCTGGCACTACGGTACTGCACCTTGATGTCCGAAGGCTGCGTCCATGCGGCCTTCGAGGCTTCCTCGAACCAAGCCTTCAGAGGCTGTTCGGCATCAGGGTGCTGCAGCCAGAAAGCTCGCAACGTGCCGACCGCTACGACCCGCATGAACACAGTCTAGTCCCAAATTGGGACCGCCGTCACCCGGATCCACGGGCTGGCGCCGAGTGCGGCGATCGTGCTGTCGGGCTTTGCTGGGGCTGACCGATCTTCGTGGCGTGTGAGCGTCACGGAAGATGAATGCGCCAACAATTCACGACGCTGACGGTGCGCTGGCCACCGCTCCTGCCAGCGGCCGCCAATTCCCTTCAACCGAGTACGGATGCCACGATTTGTCCGACTGTACAATTTGTCCATTCGAGCAACTTAGGGGTCCTCTTCGTGAACTCCGATACAAGGCCTGCCGCCTCCGGACTGCCGTTGCCCGTCGTCGATAGACGTGAAGCCGCCTCGGTGGCGGGCGGCCCCCGATCCACGGCTGGAGGCCGGTTCTTCATCTCTACCTCCTCCGCGCTGGTCGTCGCCGCGACGGCGCTCGGCGCCGCGGGGCTTCTGACTGCCGGCTTCTGGCCCGGGACCCGCGCCACCGGCGCTACGGTTGTGGCGGCTCCCGCGGTGGTCGTGGCATTGGGTCGACTGCAGCCCCTGGGCGAGTCGAGCTCGCTGGCCGCACCCTTCGGCGCCGGTGACGCACGGGTGGCGGAGGTGCTGGTGACCGAGGGGCAGGAAGTCCGGGCGGGTTCAGCGCTGGTGGTGTTCGACAACGCTCCGGCGCTGCGGGCTGCGCTTCAGGTGGCCGAGGAGGAGCTTGCCAGCCGCCGGGCGACCCTGGCCCAGACCGAGCGGAACGTGTCGTCCAGCCAGGCCGAGAGCGCCGCCATCCTGGCCCGCGCCGAGTTGGCCGCGCGGGCGGCCGAAGACGAACACCAGCGCTGGGCCGCCCTGGCGGTGCAGGGTTTCGTGTCGCCCGCCGCGGCCGATCAGCGTCGGGCCCAGCGAGACGAAGCGGTCCAGGAGCTGCGCCGGGCCCGGGCCGTGGTGGTGCGCCATGCAGGCGACGGCGCCGCCCAGCCCGATCTCCAGTCTGCCCGCCTCGCGCTGGCGGTGGCGAAGGCCGAGCGAGATCGGGCCGCGCAGGATCTGTCGCGCTCCATGCTCGTGGCGCCGGCCGATGGCACGGTCATCGCCATCCACACGCGCCCCGGGGAGCGCCCCGGCACGGCGGGCGTGCTGGACTTCGGCGACACGCGCACGATGACTGCGGAGATCGAGCTCTACCAGGCCGACGTCGCCCGCGTGCGCCTGGGCCAGCCCGTCAGACTGCAGTCACCGGCCTTGCGCGACGAGCTGATCGGGCAGATCGGCCACATCGGTTTGAGCGTGGGCCGGCAGCAGCGGGTCGACACCAGCCCGGCGGCCAACCTCGACGCCCGGGTCGTGAAGGCCACGGTCGTGCTCGACGCGGCGTCGTCCGCAAAGGCCCGGTCGCTCGTGGGCCTGGAGGTGCGGGCGTACGTTGAGACTGGATCGCCATGACTGTTGACGATCGCTCAGAACTGACCCACCGCGATCATTCAAGACTGACCCACCG
>JBBIST010000030.1:0-31688 GCA_037441125.1 Burkholderiales bacterium | reverse complement strand
ACGATGTCGGCGCTGCCCGGCACGCCGGCGATCCAGAACGCGATCCCGATGCCGTTCTTCGGCACCACACCGTTCGCTGCCCCCGGGCTGGGACTGGTCGCCGGCGCGCTGATGCTGGCCCTCGGTCTGGTCTGGCTGCAACGGCGAGCGCGCCAAGCGCACGCTCGCGGCGAAGGCTACGGCGAGACCGATGCGCCAGCCGCGCCGCTGTCGCGCAAGGTGCGCGAACACGCGCAGGGCGAGGGCTACGACCTGGCCGAACTCGGCCCGCCCGAGGCGCCGGCCACACCGCCCGGGGTGGCGGTGGCCTTGGCGCCGATCGTGCTCGTGGTCGCGCTCAACTACCTGCTGGCCGAAATCGTGCTGCCGCGCCTGGACACTGCTTACCTGGCGCAGCAGTTGTACGGCGCCACGCGCCTGGAGGCGGTGCGCGGCGTGTGGGCGATCCTGGTGGCGCTGGCCGCCGCGAACCTGCTGCTGATCGTCCTTGCCCGCCGCCAGCTTCGGCAGTTGAAGGAGACGCTCGACGCCGGCGCGGTGGCCTCGGTGGCGCCGATCTTCAACACCGCCTCGCAAGTCGGCTACGGCGCGGTGATCGCCTCGCTCGCCGGCTTCGCGCTGATCCGCGACGGCGTGCTCGGCATCGCCCCCGAGTACCCGCTGGTGTCGCTGGCGATCTCGGTCAACGTGCTCGCCGGCATCACCGGGTCGGCCTCGGGCGGCATGAGCATCGCGCTCAGCGTCCTCGGCGCCACCTACCTCGAGATGGCGCAGGCGGCCGGCATCGCCCCCGACCTGCTGCACCGGGTCACCGCAATCGCCGCCGGCGGTCTGGACGCGCTGCCGCACAACGGCGCCGTGATCACGCTGCTGGCGATCTGCGGCCTCACGCACCGGCAGTCGTATGCGGACATCTTCGTCGTCGCGGTGCTGATCCCGATCGTCACGCTGGTCGCGGTGGTGGCGCTGGGGACGGTGTTTGGGTCGTTCTAGCGGTGGCGCCTGCCGCCGATGCGGCCCACCCCTCGTCAGCCCCGCTTCGACCCCGGAATCGGCTCGCCCGAGTCGCGCCGGCGCACCGCCTCGCGCAGGCCGTGCTCTTCGGCGTAGGCCTTGAACCACAGTCCCTCGGGCGAGTGGCGGGCCATGCCGTCGAACAGCGTGGCGATCATCTGCGTCGTGGCCAGGCCCATGTTCTCGTAGGCTTGGTTGATCAGCAGCTTGTGCATCATCAACTGGTTGCGCGGCACGCCGGCCATGCGCGCGGCCAGTGCGTCGACCGCGGCGTCGAGCGCATCTGCGGGCACCGCATCGCATACCAGCCCGATCGCCTTGGCTTCGCGGCCGTCGATCAGGTCGCCGGTGAGCAGCATCCGCTTGGCGCGCTCGGCGCCGAGGCGGTACACCCACATTGCCGTGGTCGGACAGCCCCAGACGCGCGCCGGCGGATAGCCGATTCTCGCGTCCTCGGCCATCAGCACGATGTCGGCGCACAGCGCGATGTCGCTGCCGCCGGCGACCGCATGGCCGTGCACCTTGCAGATCACCGGCTTGGCCGAGCGCCACAGTGAGAGAAAGTTCTCGGTGCAGCGCTTCATGAAGCGGTAGTCGATCATCGGATCCCACGGCATCGACTGCACGCCCGGGTTCTCGCCCGGGGTCTCGGCGAAGGCCTTGAGGTCGTAGCCGGCGCAGAACGCGCGGCCGGCGCCGGCGAGCACGATCACGTGCACGTCGTCATCGTCGTTGGCGCGTTCGACCGCGGCGCGCAGCTCGTCCGGCATGCGCTCGTCGATCGCGTTCAGGCGCTCAGGGCGGTTCAGCGTCAGGCGCGCGATACGCGCGCCGGTTTCATAAAGCACGGTCGGTTCGGTCATGGTCGCTCCTGGGCGCGGTGGCGCTTCATGCTGCCGCAATCGGTGTGCACGCAGCAAGCGCCACGGCAACGATCGGCGATGCGCCGGTGCTCGCTACACTCGCCGGCCCGTTTCGCGGGCGACACCCGATCCCGACCATGTCGTTGCGCCTCGCCCTTGCATCCGCGGTCCTGCTGGCGCTGCTCTGGCTGATGCTGGCGCGCGAGGCCGCGGCTGCGGTCGGCACGGTGGCGGTGGCGGTGGCGCTGTGGACGCTGGCGCGCACCGCGGCGCCGGGCGCCGGCCGGCTGCGCTGGGTGCGCGTGCCGCCGCTGGCGGCGGCGTTCCTCTGGCAGTCGCTCGCCGGCGGCATCGACGTGACGCGCCGGATCCTGGCGCCGGCGATGCCGCTTGCGCCCGGGCTGGTCACGCTGCGGCTGGCGCTGCCCGACGAAGGCGCGCGCGTGCTGCTGGCGCTGCTGGTGAGCCTGATGCCCGGCACGCTGGCGGCGCGGCTGCACGGCGATCGGCTGACCCTGCACGTGCTCGATCTGCGGCTGCCGATCGAAGCCGAGACGCGCCGCATCGAACACCTGATCGCGCGGATCTACGACCGCGGCGAGCCGGCCCGCTGAGCTGCCGTTGGCGGCTTCGAGCGACTGCACCCGAAAGCAGACATCACGTGGAGCTCGCCTACCTTCTGTTCGCGCTCGCGCTGACCGTCAATTTGGCGGTCGGCCTGCTGCGCGTGCTGCGCGGACCGCGCCTGCCCGACCGGCTGCTCGCCGCACAGCTTTTCGGCACCACCGGCGTGACGTTGCTGCTGGTGCTGGCGGCAGCGCAGTCGTGGCCGTCGCTGCGCGACGTGGCGCTGGTGTTTGCGCTGCTCGGCCTGCTGGCGGCGGTGGTCTTCACGCGGCTGCGGCCTGCGCCCGAGTGCTCCAGTCGGGCGCCTGCGGAGGGCCGGCACGAGGTCGGCGACGCGGTCGCCGGCTCCAATGCGGTCGCTGCCGACGATCGCACTCGCGGGTCCGACCATGGTTGACGTGCTGAGCTGGCTGCTGCTCGCCGCCGCTGCGGTGTTTTTCAGCGCCGGCACGATCGGGCTACTGCGGCTGCCCGACACCTTGTGCCGCATCCATGCGCTGACCAAGGCCGACAACCTCGGACTGGGACTCGCCGCGGCGGCGCTGATGCTTCAGGCCGAGTCGTGGTTCGCCGCGGCGCAGATCGCGCTGATCTGGCTGCTGGCGCTGGCGGCGAGCGCCACTTCCGGCTACCTGATCGCGAGCCGCTGTCTGGACGAAGCGGAGTCGTCCGACCCCCGACTCGAGCACTCGGGGGCAAGCGCCGGCGATCACGACGCAGGCGCCGGGTCGCCGCGATGATCGCCGCCGATGTCCTGCTCGCCGCGGCGCTGGTGGCGCTCGCACTGGCCGCCTTACTCGTGCGCGCGCCCGGCACCGGCGCCGTGCTGTTCATCGCCTTCGGGCTGCTGCTGGCGCTCGCCTGGGCGCGGCTCGGCGCGCCCGACGTCGCGCTGGCCGAGGCGGCGATCGGTGCCGGAGTCGCGGGCGCGCTGCTGCTCGACGCCGCGGCGCAGTTCGGCGGCGACGATGCAACGCGCGCAGCCTCGCCGCCGTGGTGGCAGACGCTGGCGGTCGGCGCGCTGGCGGCGGCGTTCGGCGCCGCGCTGCTGTTTGCGCTGCTTGCGATCGAGCCGGTCGCCGGCGAGGCGACTCAGGCAGTGGCCGCTCGAATCGCCGAGTCCGAGATCGTGCACCCGGTGACCGCGGTGCTGCTGGCGTTTCGCGCCTACGACACGCTGCTGGAGATTGCCGTGCTGCTGATCGCGGTGGTCGCCGCGCAGGCGGCACCGGCGGCGCTGCGCGCGCCGCTGGCGCGCGATCCGGTACTGGCGCGGGTGGCCGGATGGACCGTGCCGCTGGCGGTGCTGGCGGCGGTCTACCTGCTGTGGGCCGGCTCCACCCGCACCGGCGGCGCGTTCCAGGCGGGCGCGGTGCTCGCCGGTGCGCTGCTGCTGGCGCGCTTTGCCGCGCTGCCGCTCGACCCGCGGCACCGCTTCACGCGCGAGGCGCTGCTTGCGGTCGGGCTGGCGGTGTTCATCGCCGTCGGGCTGGCGGCCGGTGCGGTCGCCGGCGCCGTGTTCGCGTATCCGGCCGGCTGGGCCGGCGTGCTGGTGCTGGCGATCGAGGCGGCGCTGATGGTGTCGATCGCCGCCGCGCTGGTGGCGCTGTTCGGCTGGCGAACGTCGTGAGCCGGCGCGGCACTTCCACGGCGCGCGGACTGCGATGAGCGCGGCCGACACCTGGCTGCTCACCGGCGGCGCGCTGGTAGCGATCGGGCTGGCAGCGATGCTCCTGGCGCCGGCGCTGATGCGCAAACTGCTCGCCTTCAACGTGATGGGCAGCGGCGTGTTCGTGCTGCTGCTGGCGCTGCGTCCGCGCGCGGCCGACGGTGTCGCCGATCCGGTGGCGCAGGTGCTGATCCTGACCGGCATCGTGATCGCGATTGCCGCCACCGCGCTCGGCCTGACGCTCGCGCGCCGCTACCACCGCGCCACCGGATCGGCCGAGCTGCCGGTCGACGACGAGGCGGGCACCGATGACTGAGGCGGCACTGCTGCCGCTGGCGGTGCTGCTGCCGATCGCGCTCGGTGTCGCGGCCTTCGTTCTGCCAGAGCCGGCGGCGCGCCGGCTGCTGCTGCCGGGCTGGGCGGCGCTGGCGGCGGTGGTCGCGGCGATCGTGCTTGCCGGCGAGGCGCCGCTGCGCTATGCGCTCGGCGCCTGGCAGGCACCGCTGGGCATCGAGCTCTACGCCGACCGGCTGACGCAGGCGCTGCTGCTGCTGGCGCTGGCGGTGTATGCGGCGGTGCTGCCCTACGCCCGCGCCTACTTTGCACCGGGAGCGAACGAAGCGCGCCTGTTCTGGCCGCTCGCCTGGCTGCTTTGGGCCGGGCTGAACGCGGCGTTCCTGTCGGACGACGTGTTCAACCAGTTCGTCGCACTCGAACTGCTCGGCCTGGCGGCGGTGGGACTGACCGCGATCTCGGGCCGGCCGGCGGCGCTGGCGGCGGCGTTGCGCTACTTGCTGGCGGCGTTGATCGGCACCAACCTGTTCCTGCTCGCGGTGGCGCTGCTGTACGGCGCCAGCGGCGTGCTGTCGCTCACCGCGCTCGCGGCCGCTGTGGTGCCGGCGCCCTACTCGGCCTTGGCGCTGGCGCTGCTGGTCATCGCCCTGGCGCTGAAGACGGCGCTGGCGCCGCTGCACTTCTGGTTGCCTCCGGCACACGGCGGCGCCGCGACACCGGTGTCGGCGCTGCTGTCAGCGCTCGTGATCAAGGCGTCGTTTGCGATCCTGCTGCGGCAGTGGCTGGCGCTGGCGCCGGCGCTCGAGGTGGCCACGCTCGGCACCGTGCTGGCCGCTCTGGGCGCGCTGGCGATCGTCTGGGGCTCGCTGCTGGCACTGATCCAGACCCGGGTCAAGATGCTGGTCGCCTACTCGACGGTGGCGCAGGTCGGCGTTCTGTTCCTGCCGTTTGCGTGGCTGGTTCCCGGCGCGCCCGGCGCCGGCCTGGCGCTCGAGGCCGGCGTCGTGCAACTGGTCGCGCACGGACTTGCCAAGGCGGCGATGTTCCTCGCCGCCGGCTGTCTGGTCCTGGCGGCCGGACGCGACGACCTCTCCGCCTTGCGCGGCGCGGCCGCGCGCGACCCGGTGGCGATCTTCGCTTTCGGACTGGCCGGTGCCAGCCTGATCGGGCTGCCGCCGTCGGCCGGCTTTGCCGCCAAGTGGCAGATGCTGCAGGCGGCGATCGCTGCCGGCCAGTGGCCGTGGGCGCTGCTGCTGCTGGCGGCCGGTCTGCTGACCGCGGCCTACGTGTTCCGCGTCCTCAAGCTCGCCTTCCTGCCGGCGCCGGCCTCGCGCGGCACGCCACCGGTGGCGCGCGTGATGCCGGCGGCCGCGCTGGCGCTGGCGCTGGCGGCGGCCTTCGGCGGCCTGGGCGCAGCACCGCTGCTCGCTTTCTTCGATCTGGGAGCGCTGGCGTGGAGCACACGCTGACCGCCTCGGCGCTGCTGCCGCTCGCGACACTGCTGTCGTCGTTCGTGGTCGGGCTGGCGATCTTCCTGCTGCGCGAACGCCAGGTGCGACTGCGCACGACGCTCAACCTGGGCGCGGCGCTGGTCAAGCTCGCCTGCGTGGCGGCGATGCTGTGGGGTGTCGCGCACGGCGCCCAGTTCGAGCTGCGGCTGCCGATGTTGCCCGGCAACGACCTGCTCCTGCGCGCCGATCCGCTGGCGCTGCTGTTCGTCACGCTGTCGGCCGGGCTGTGGCTGCTGACCACCGTCTATGCGATCGGCTATCTGGAGGGATCGCCGCACCGCAGCCGCTTCTTCGGCTTCTTCAGCCTGTGCGTGACCGCGACCGTCGGCATCGCGATGGCCGGCAACCTGGTCACCTTCTTCCTCTTCTACGAGCTGCTGACGCTCGCCACCTATCCGCTCGTGGTCCACCGCGGTACGCCGCAGGCGCTCGCCGCCGGTGCGCGTTATCTCGCCTACACGCTGGGCGGCGGCGCCTTGCTGCTGGCAGGAATCGTCTGGGTGCAGGCGCTCGCCGGCACGGTCGAGTTCGCCGCCGGCGGCGTGTTGAGCGGGCTCGAGGCCGCGCATCACGGCGCGCTGATGGCGATCTTCGCCGTGCTGATCGCCGGCCTCGGCGTCAAGGCGGCGCTGGTGCCGCTGCACGCCTGGCTGCCGCAGGCGATGGTGGCGCCGGCGCCGGTCACCGCGTTGCTGCACGCGGTCGCGGTGGTCAAGGCCGGCGCCTTCGGCATCGTGCGCGTGGTCTACGAGGTCTTCGGCATCGAGTTCGCGCACACGCTCGGGCTACTCGTGCCGCTGGCGGCGGTGGCGGCGGTGACGATCCTGTTCGGCTCGCTGCGGGCGCTGGCGCAAAACGACCTGAAGCGGCGGCTCGCCTACTCGACCGTGAGCCAGGTGTCGTACATCGTCCTGGGCACGGCGCTGTTCGGGCCGATCGGCACGGTCGGCGGGCTCGTGCATCTGGTGCACCAGGGGATCATGAAGATCACGCTCTTTTTCTGCGCCGGCAACTACGCCGAGACGCTCGGCATCCACAAGGTGAGCGAGATGGCCGGCGTGGGCCGCCGCATGCCGTGGACCACGGCCGCGTTCACGGTCGGCGCGCTGGGCATGATCGGCCTGCCGCCGATGGCGGGCTTCGTCAGCAAGTGGTACCTCGGGCTGGGCGCGATCGACGCCGGCATGCACTGGGCGCTGGCGGTGCTGCTTGCCTCCAGCCTGCTCAACGCCGCCTACTTCCTGCCGATCCTGCGCAGCGCGTGGTTCGAGGCGCCGCCGCCGCGCTGGCCGGACGAACACATCCCGGCCCGGCCCGGCGCCGAGACCAGCCGCTGGCTGCTGTGGCCAACGCTGGCCGGTGCGCTGCTCGCGCTGGCGGCGGGCGTCGGCGCCAATTTTCCGGGCAGTCCGCTTGCCTGGGTGCAGGTGATCGCGACCCGCGCCTATGACGGCCATGATGGGCTTTGAAGTGCGCCCCCGACTAGGGCGCTCGGGGGCAGGCCCCCGACTAGGGCGCTCGGGGGCAGGCCCCCGACTGCGAACGCGGCGCCGGCCGCGGTCGCGTGCGCACGCGCCGCTTGTGGCAATCGGAGCGAGGCGATGAGCGCCTGGTGGCTGCCGGTTGCGGCGCTGTGGCCGCTGGCGCTGGCGCTGCTGCTGGCGACACCGCGCCTGCGACCGGCGGCGCTCGCGCTCGCGCCCTGGGCGTCGCTGCCGGCGCTGGCGGCGGCGGCGCTGGCCGGCGCCGAGACGGTGCAACTGCCGTCGCTGCTGCTCGGACTGCGCTTCGGGCTCGACGACACCGGCCGCACCTTCCTGCTGCTGTCGTCGCTCCTGTGGTTGACCGCGGGGCTGGCGGCTCGCGCCTATCACGCTCACGACGACCGGCGCACGTCGCTGTGGGCGTTCTGGCTCGCGGCGCAGGCCGGCAACCTGTGGCTGATCGCAGCCGGCGATGCCGCCGGCTTCTACGCCGGTTTCGCGCTGATGAGTCTGGCCGGCTACGGGCTCGTGATCCACGCGCGTTCGTTCGAGGCCTGGCGCGCCGGCCGCGTGTATCTGGCGATGGCGCTGCTCGGCGAAGCGGCGCTGCTCGCCGGGCTGCTGCTGCGCGTTGCCGCAGCCGGCTCGCTGGCGCTGCCGCTGCCGGCAGAAGGCGCGCACTCGACCGCGGCGACGCTGCTGCTGTTTGCCGGCTTCGGCGTCAAGGCCGGCTTGCTCGGGGTGCACATGTGGCTGCCGCTGGCGCACCCGGTGGCGCCAACGCCGGCCAGTGCGGTGCTCTCCGGCGTGCTGATCAAGGCCGGCGTGCTCGGCTGGTTGCGCTTCCTGCCGCTCGGCGCCGAGCCCTGGCCGCTGCTGGGCGTGGCGGCGATCGCGCTCGGACTGGCGGGCGCGCTGGGCGCGGTTGCGATCGGACTTGCACAGCGGGCGCCGAAGACGATGCTCGCCTATTCGAGCGTGAGCCAGATGGGCTTCGTCACCGTCGCCGTCGGCGCCGCGCTGCTGCAGCCGGCGGCGGCGCCGGCGCTCGCGGTGGCGATCACGCTCTACGCGCTGCACCACGGGTTGGCCAAGGGGGCACTGTTCCTCGGCGTGGCGGCGATCCCGGCCGCGGGTGCCGCGCGCCGTTGGGCGCTGACGGCGCAGGCGCTGCCGGCGCTGGCGCTGGCCGGGGCGCCCTGGACCAGCGGCGCGTTCGCCAAGGACGAGTTGAAGGACGCGCTGGCGCTGCTGCCCGCGCCCTGGCCCGAGGCGCTCGCCTGGCTGCTGCCGGCGGCGGCGGTCGGCACCACGTTGCTGCTGGCGCGCGTGCTGCTGGTACAGGCGAGCGACGCAGCGCCTGCGAAGTCGGGCATGGCGCCGGCCTGGCTGGCGGCGGTGGCGGCCTCGGTCGGACTGGGCGCGCTGGTGGCGGTGCCGATGGCGCCGGCGACCTGGCTCGCGGCCTTCGTGCCGGTGGCGATCGGATGCGCGCTGGCGATCGCGGCGGCGTGGTGGCGGCCCCTTGCACCCGCCTCCGCGGCGCGCCCGCCTCGGATCGGCGCCGGCGATCTGCTCGATCTGCTGGCCGTGCCGCTGGCGGCGATTTGGGGCGGTCTGCTGCGACTGGCCGCCTTCGGCGACCGCGTTCAGCTCACCGGTGGCGGCGCACCCGACTCGCCGGTCACCGCGCGCGTTGCACAGGCCGAGGCGGCGTTGCGCGGACTGGCGCTGGTCGGCGTGTTGCTGCTCGTCGTGCTGGGCGCGGCCTGGGTCGCGCTGCGATGAGCAGGCCCGCAGCCGTCGGTGCGGCGGGCGTTGGCGCCCCTACCGGCGTCGCGCCGACAGCACGCCCTTGACCTCGGCCACCTGCGTCAGCGCGCGGCGCAAGGCGGCGGCGTCGGCGACTTCGAGCGTGAACTGCATGCGCGCTTCGCCGCGCTGCGAGGCGGTGTGCACGCCGATCACGTTGAACTTCTCGCGCGCGAACACTTCGGAGATGTCGCGCAGCAGTCCCTGGCGGTCGTGCGCGAACACGTGCACGTCGACCGGGAAGCGCGCCTCGCGCGCGCCGGCCGGCTCCCAGGCGACGTCGATCAGCCGCTCCGACTTGCGCCGCGCCAGCGCTTGCGCGTTGGCGCAGCTTGCGCGGTGGATCGACACGCCCTTGCCGCGCGTGACGAAACCGACGATCTCGTCCGGCGGCACCGGCCGGCAGCAGCGCGCGAGGTTGGTGAGCAGCGAGTCGACGCCGACCACGAGCACCTGGCCGGCGGCGGCGGTCGCCGCCCGCGGCCTGGCGAGCGGCAGCGGCAGCGCCGGCTCGGCCGCAGCCGGCGCACCGGCCAGCGCCTGCTCGATCGAGCGCAGGCTGAACTCCTCCTTGGTCGCGGCCACGCACAGCTCGTCGACCGAGGCGAAGCCGAGCCGGTGCGCGAGGTCTTCCAGCCGCACCGCGGTCTTGCCCAGGCGCGCCAGCTCGCGGTCGACGATCTCGCGTCCGGCGGCCGCGGCCTGCTGCGCCTCGAGGGCGTTGAACCAGGCGCGCACCTTGGCGCGCGCGCGCGGGCTGGCCAGGTAGCCGAGCTCCGGGTTGAGCCAGTCGCGGCTCGGGCCGCCGCTCTTGGCGGCGATCACCTCGACCGTCTGCCCGGTCGCCAGCGGCGTGTTAAGCGGCACCATCGCGCCGTCGATGCGCGCGCCGCGGCAGCGGTGGCCGAGCTCGGTGTGCAGGTGGTAGGCGAAGTCGATCGCGGTCGCACCGCGCGGCAGCTCGACCACGCGCGCCTGCGGCGTGAGCACGTAGATGCGGTCGTCTTCGGCCGCGGCCTGCACCGGCGCCGCCACTTCGGCGCGCCAGGCGAGCAACTGGCGCAGCCAGGCCACGCGCGCCTCGTCGGCGCCGTCGCCGGCGCGTGCGCGCGCCGCCTCCTTGTAGCGCCAGTGCGCGGCCACACCCAGTTCGGCCAGCAGGTGCATCTGCCGCGTGCGGATCTGGATCTCGAGCGGCCGTCCGGCGCCGTCGCGCACGACCGTGTGCAGCGACTGGTAGCCGTTGGGCTTCGGGCGCGCGATGTAGTCGTCGAACTCGGCGGTGATCGGTGTGTAGCGTTCGTGCACCAGCGACAGCACCTGGTAGCAGTGCGCAACCTCGTCGACGATCACGCGCAGCGCGCGCAGGTCGAACAACTGGTCGAAGGCGAGCTGCTTGGCCTGCATCTTGGCCCAGATGCTGTAGATGTGCTTGGGCCGGCCGTGCACTTCGGCGCGCACGCCGGCGGCGGCGAGTAGCTGGCGCAGTTCGCGCACCGCGCCGGCGATGAACGCCTCGCGCGCGTCGCGCTGCTCTTCCAGCCACTGCGCCACGCGGCGGTAGCTTTCCGGCTCGAGAAAGCGCAGCGCCAGGTCTTCGAGCTCCCACTTGAGCTGCCAGACGCCGAGCCGGTTGGCGAGCGGCGCATACAGCGCCATCGTCTCGCGCGCCAGGCGCAGGCGCAGGTCGGCGTCGCCCTCATCCGGATGCGCCGCCAGCCAGCGCAGCGTCTGCAGGCGCGAGGCCAGGCGCAGCAGCACCACGCGCAGGTCGTTGCACATCGCCAGCAGCATCCGCCGCAGCGCCTCGGCCTCGCCCTCGCCCTGGCTGCCGTTGCGCGCGCGCGTGCGCTCGGAGAGCTTCATCAACTGGCGCAGGTCGGCCACCAGCTGCATGACCGAGGCGCCGAAGCGCGCGCGCAGCCAGTCGTCGGCGTCGCGCACCACGTCGTAGGCGCCGAACAGGTAGCCGGCGGCCAGCAGATCGGGGTCGGCGCGCAGCGGCCGCACGATCGCCACCAGTCCGTCGGCGTGCGCCAGGAAAGGCTCGCCGGTGCGCAGGCGCCGGTCGACGTAGAGCGCCGCCACCAGCGTGCGCGCCGCCTCCGGATCGACGAGCGGCAGCACCTCGGCACCGGCCTCGGGCGCGCTCTGGCTGCGGGGGGACTTCAGCGACATGCGGTGGAGCGACGAAGGCTGCGCCGATTGTAGGAGGCGCGGCGCGCGCCTGCGGCAGAATCGGTCATATGCTCAAAACATTGCTGGCACGATTGGGCGCCGCCGACCGGGTCGAGATCGCCGACGATCTGTGGCAGCAGGCGCTCGCCCGCCTGCCGTACGCGGCGGCGCTCGGCGCCGCCGACCGCGCCCGCCTGCGCGCGCTGTGCGAGCAGTTGCTCGCGCGCAAGGAAATGGCGGCCGGCGCCGACCTGGAACTGACCGCGGCGATCCAGGTGCAAATCGCCGTGCAGGCCTGCCTGCCGATCCTGAACCTCGGCATCGACTGGTATCGCGGCTGGACCAGCATCGTCGTCTATCCGAGCGAGTTCGTCGCCCCGCGCCGCGTCACCGACGACGACGGCGTCGTGCACGAGTACGACGAACCGATCAGCGGCGAGGCCTGGGAGGGCGGACCGCTGGTGGTCTCCTGGCACGCGACCGACGATGAAGCGACGCCCGGCGGCTGGAGCCACAACGTCGTGATCCACGAGTTCACGCACAAGCTCGACATGCTCAACGGCGACGCCGACGGCCTGCCGCCGTTCGACCGCAACCTGCACCCGCAACTCGACGCGCGCCGCTGGCGCGCGACGCTCGCCGATGCCTTCGAGCGCTTCGGCGCCGAGCTCGACCTGATCGAGTCCGAGCTGCCGGCCGACGTCGATCCCGACTCGGCCGAGGCCGACGCCTACTACGCGCATCTGCCGCTCGACCCCTACGCGGCGCAGGACGAAGGCGAGTTCTTCGCCGTGTCGAGCGAGCAGTTCTTCGTCGACCCGGAGCGCCTGGCGCGCGCCTTCCCCGACTGGTACGAGCTGCTGGTGCAGTTCTTCTGCCAGGACCCGCGCGCGCGCGCGGCGGCGCGCGCGGAAGATGCAGTGCCCGACCGCTCAGTCGAATGAGCCCGAGGCGAAGCGCAGCGCGCGACCGGCAACGATGAAGAGGCTCCTCATCGTCTGGCACTCGATGACCGGCGGCTCGGCGCTGATGGCCGCGGCCGCGGCCGACGCGGCGCGCGCGCAGGGCGACATCGAAGTGCGCTGCAAGCGCGCGGTCGAGGCCGGCGCCGACGACCTGCTCGCCGCCGACGGCTACCTGTTCGTCTCGCCCGAGAACCTGGCCGGCCTGTCGGGACTGATGAAGGACTTCTTCGACCGCGTCTACTACGAGGCGCTGGACCGCGTCAACGGCCGGCCGTTCGCGCTGCTCGTGTGCGCCGGCAGCGACGGCCAGGGCGCGGTGCGGCAGGCGCAACGCATCTGCACCGGGCTGCGCCTGCGCGAGGTGGCGCCGGCGACGATCGTCATCACGCACGCGCAGACGCCGGAGCGGATCCTGGCGCCGAAGGACATCGCCGAAGCCGACCTCGAGCGCTGCCGCGAAGTCGGCGCCGCGCTCGCGGCGGGACTGGCGGCGGGCGTGTTCTGATCTTCGTGCCCGTCGTCGCTCAGACGATGCGCGCGACTGCCTCTGCTGGTGTGAGGATCGGTATGCCCTCGAAGCTCTTCATCGACAGCAGATCGTCGTCTCCGGAGATCACAAGGTCGACCTTGGCCGCGAGCGCCAGCGCCAGCACCTGATCGTCATCGGGATCGCGGCACACCGGCAAGGGCAGCGGCGGCGGCTCGATCACCTCGGCGAGCTGCCGCACCTCGGCCAGCGAGCGTTCGCGCGACGTGCTCGTGCGCTTGAGGATCGCCGCGAACTTGTCGCGCCCGAGCACGTCGGCCAGCTCAGCCAACAGCGCAGGACTGCTGACCAGGCTGACCGTGCCAGCGCGCACCTGCTCGAGCAGCACATGCGGCGGCCCGCGCCACAACAGCGCGGCCACGAGCACGTTGATGTCAATGACCGCCCGCACGCTGCCTGCGCTCCGCGCGCGCGGCTTTCACCTCAGCATTGATCTCCTGCATCGACATCGGCTCGATGCCGGCGGCCGCCACGCGATCGGCAATCGACAGCAGCGAGTCGGCCACCTGCTGGCGCTTCAGTGCATCGGTCAGCAGCCGCTCCAGCGCTTGCGGCGTCAGCAGACCTGCTTCGCGCGCGGCCTTGACCGTTGCCTCGGGCAGCTCGATCTGAATCGTGGTCATAGTCTGGCTCCTTGCGTGTTCGTGCTGCATTGCGCGTTCACGCGCTCGTTGAGCCTCTCGCGCTTGATGCAGGTTTCAGCCCTCTTATCAGAGGATGGCGCCGATGCTAGCCCAACCTGCGCAGAATCGACCTGCGGCAGTTGTGCGGGATCATCGGACGCGGTTGGCCCGGTCGGCTCCGGTGTCCGGGACCTGGACCAACGCTTCGGCGACACTTGAAGAGCCGCTGGCCGATTGGCGCCCAGGCGCGCACTCGGCCAAACTCGCGCATTGGCGAGCCGCGCGCCGCCCACGGTTCCGATTCACCGCCAGGAGTTCAACTCATGCAATCCAAGTTCCTGCTCGACGAAAGTCGGCTGCCGAAGCACTGGTACAACCTTCAGGCCGACCTGCCGCGCGCGCTGCCGCCGGTGCTGCACCCGGGCACGATGAAGCCGATCGGCCCCGACGACCTGGCGCCGCTGTTTCCGATGGCGCTGATCGCGCAGGAGGTGTCGACCGAGCGCGAGATCGAGATCCCGGCGCCGGTGCGCGATGTCTATCGCCTGTGGCGGCCGAGCCCGCTGTATCGCGCGCACCGGTTGGAGCAGGCGCTCGCCACGCCGGCGCGCATCTTCTACAAGTACGAGGGCGTGAGCCCCGCCGGCAGCCACAAGCCGAACACCGCCGTGCCACAGGCCTTCTACAACAAGGAGGCCGGCGTCCGCCACCTGGCCACCGAGACCGGCGCCGGCCAGTGGGGCAGCTCGCTCGCCTTCGCCGGCGCCCTGTTCGGCCTGCAGGTGACCGTGTTCCAGGTGCGCGTGTCCTACGACCAGAAGCCGTACCGGCGCGCGCTGATGGAGACCTACGGCGCGCGCTGCCTGCCGTCGCCGTCGGCCGAGACCGCCTACGGCCGCAGCGTGCTCGCCGCCCGCCCCGACCATCCGGGCAGCCTCGGCATCGCCATTTCCGAGGCGGTCGAGGTCGCCGCCGGCCGCGACGACACCAAGTACGCGCTCGGCTCGGTGCTCAACCACGTGCTGCTGCACCAGAGCGTGATCGGGCTGGAGGCGATCGAGCAGATGCAGATGGCCGACGCCTGGCCCGACGTCGTCGTCGGTTGCACCGGCGGCGGCAGCAACTTCGCCGGCATCGCCTTCCCGTTCATCGGCCACGGGCTGCGCGGCGGCGCCAAGCCGCGCATCGTTGCGGTAGAACCGGCGGCGTGTCCGTCGCTGACGCGCGGCAAGTACGCGTACGACTTCGGCGACACCGCGCACCTGACGCCGCTGGTCAAGATGCACACGCTCGGCAGCACCTTCACGCCGCCGCCGTTTCACGCCGGCGGCCTGCGCTACCACGGCATGGCGCCGCTGGTGTCGCACCTGGCCGTGCTCGGGCTGATCGAGGCCACCGCCTACACGCAGCCGGAGTGCTTCGCCGCCGGCGTGGCCTTCGCGCGCGCCGAGGGCATCGTTCCCGCGCCCGAGGCGAACCACGCGGTCAAGGGTGCGATCGAGGAGGCGCTGCGCTGCAAGCGCGAAGGCCGCAGCGAGACGATCTTGTTCAACCTGTGCGGCCACGGCCACTTCGACATGGGCGCTTACAGCAAATACTTCGCCGGCGAACTGAAGGACGAACCGTACGACGAGCGCGAACTGGCGCTGGCGTTGTCCGGTCTGCCGAGCGTGGCCGAGCCGGCGTGAAGTCGACGGCGCGGCGACGCTGACGAGCCTTCCTACGCGGCCTGCAGCAGAAACTGCACCTTCACGGCGTCGAACGGAAACTCGACGCCGCCGCCTTGCGCGCGCACGAGCAGCCCGGCTTCGAGCAGCGCCTGCACGTCACCGTGGACGGCCTTGACGTCGCGCCCGACGCGCCGTGCCGCCTCGCGGATCGACACCGGCCCCGCACCGGGTCCTGATCTCGCCCTTCAGGCGAATAGCACCAGCCGTCGAGCCGCGGTAACCGCGCCGTTGCACTCGGCGGCCGGTTCGCCGGCGGCGATCTCGGGGCCGTGCCTCACCGCGTAGCCAAGCGCTTCGAGCCAGAGAGGACTGCGTCTTCGACTACGGATTCGGTGAACGCGCTCACGTTTGCGGCCCGGCGAGCATGTTCATCACAAGTCGGATCATCACGTCCTTGTCGTTGGACGCCGACTCAGCCACCAGCAGCGCGACCGCCGTCGGCCGGTTCACGGCCGAACAGATCGCTCGCCTCTCCGCGTTTGATCAGTTCGGCCTTCAGCCGCGCGATGGCGGCACTCGCCTCCTGCACGGCCGGCAACACGCCGCCGGGACTGCCCTTCGGCTCGGTGAGCAGCCCTTCGTCGTAGCGCTGCAGCAGCAGGAAGGTCTGCGTGTAGCAGGCGATGACATCGACCAGCCCCCGTCCCTGTTCGGTCGTCAGCGCCTCGCCGGCAGCCGCCTTGCGCACGAGCGTCAGCGCCGATTCCAGTTCGCGGGCGTTCTGTTCGAAGCGCTGGCGGCTGAGCGTGTAGCCGCGGACGAGGTGCTCGCGCAGCGTGCGGGTGGCCCAGATGCGGAACTGGGTGCCGCGCTCGGACTTCACGCGGTAGCCGACCGAGATGATCACGTCCAGGTTGTAGAAGCCGACCGGCTTGTCCGAACCGGCAATGTGCAAAAAGTGCACATTGCTCTTCTCATCCAGCTCGCCCTCCTTGAAGACGTTACGGACGTGCTTGGTGATGACCGACCGCTCGCGGCCGAACAGTCGCGCCATCTGGTCCTGCGTGAGCCATACGGTGTCCCGGTCGAGCCGGACCTCGACCCGCACCTCGCCGTCGGGGGCTTCGTAGACGACGATCTCGCCAGCGGGCGTGTCGGTCATCGCGGTTTGCCTCTTTTTGAATTTTCGCGTTGCTTTGCCAATCGCTCCTCCGGAGAACCTGACTCGCCCGCGCATCGGTGCCGATGTCGCCGACGCGTCGCGTCCTGGAATCTAGCGCGGGAAGGCGGCTTTCTCCTCGCGCCCTGCTGGGCGCAAAGCAAGCGGCGCCGCCGGGCTTGCGCCCGACGGCGCCGCAGGTCAGGACAGCGGGTCCTCAACGGGCCCACTCGGTACAGGATCAGCGAGCGCTCTTGAACTCCACCCGGGTCGCGACCAGCGTCGCTCCGGTGGGCAGGCGGTTGCCGCAGACCTCGATCACCCTGCCGTCGGCCAGATCCGCGATGCTGCCGCCGACGAAGGTGGCTGCGCTGGCGTCGACGCTGAAGCTGAACAGCTTGAAGTTCGCCGGCGAGACGAAGTCGTAGACGACGCCTTCGATCTTGAACGCCCGGCACTGCTCGTGGCCGGCGCGTTCGGCGAACACGATCGTGTCGGCCACGAGCACGCCGCCGCTGAAGCGGCCGATGACGATCACCCACGCACCGGCAACGATGCGGTCGACGCTGCCGTTCGGGTAGCGTGTGCGCTCGGACGTCGTGACCCGCGTGCCGTTGATCGTGAACGAGGAACCATCGGCCGCCGGATCGGTGACCGTGCCGGCAACCTGTGTCGTGGCGATGGCCCAGCGCGGCGGGAAGATCGCCCTGACGATGACGAACACGCCGTTGGCGTCGACACTGCCCTGGGCCCAGAGCGTGACCCCGTTGCCGAGGTCGGCCACGGTGGCGCCGATGAGCCGCGCGCCGCCGGCGAGCCGCGCGTTGCGGCCGCCGAGCTTGAACTGCTCGGGCGAGACGAAGTCGCTGATCACGCCGGTGATCCAGCCCGAGGTGGCGAGCGCGTCACCGAAGCGGATGCGGGTGGCCCTGACGACGTTGCCGGCCGACTCGCCGCGAACGTCGACCAGCCGGCCGTTGACGAGATCGGCGGCACTGCCGTTTTCGAACACCGCCGCGCTGGCATCGACTGCAACGCCGCGCACCCTGAAGCTCGCGATCGACACGAAGTCGCTGACCAGGCCGATCAACCGCACCTCGCCGTCCTGGTCGGGCCGGAAGAAGCGGACCTGGCTCGCAATGAGCCGCCCGTTGGCTATCGTGCCGCGCACGATCACGCGCTTGCCTTCGGACAGATCGGCCGCCGTGCCGAACACGAAGCTGGCGTTGCGCGCGTCGACCGGCGTGCCGTTGACCAGGAAGTCGGAGACGCTGACGAACTGCTGGATCCGACCCTCGACCGTGGCGCGCGTGCCGTCGTTCCAGCGCGGCGCCTTCAGCGCCTTGACCGCCTGCGCGGTCAGCACGTTGCCGGCCGGCGGCTGGTTGGCACGCACGCGCACCATCGCCCCTTCGGGGATCGTGTTGCCGTCGAAGCCGATCAGCCGGGCGCCGGTGTAGACGACGGTCAGGTCGCCGAGCGTGAAACTGGTGGCCGTCACGCCTGTGGCGCGGCCGAACAGCACGATGCGGCCGGCCTCCTCGGGCGGCAGGACCTCCACGCGTGTGGCCTGCACCGTTCGGCGCGCGGCGTCGGCCGCGCCGTGCACCTCGACCCAGGAGCCGACCGACAGGGTGGCGACACCGCTGGCGCCATCGAACACGGTCTCGGCATCGGTCTGCACGCTGATGCCGCGCACGGTGAAGCGGCTTGCCGCCGCATCGACAGCTCCCACCGGACCGCGTAGCGAGGTCTCGACCGTCACCGCCGCGGCCACGCCGCTGCCGTCGGCCGCGACGCTGCCGGTCACCTGGGCCTGCATGCCGAGCTTGAGCGCGCCTGCGTTGGCCGCGGCGTCGTCGACGGTCACCTGGGCGGCGCTGTCGTCGAAGTGCACGCCGCCGACGATCACGCTGCCGAAGCCGCTGATCGTGCCCTGATAGACCACCCCGGGATCTGGCGCACTGGGGTCCGCGCTGCCGCCGCCGCAGGCGGTGAGCAAGGCGCTGGAAGCCACGCACAGGCCGGCGGCCAGGCGCTTGAGATACGGACTCATGACGGATTTCCTCCTTTGATGAACAGCCCCGGGTGACTGGCCGTCGAGATCGGCGGCGTGGCCCGGCTGCCTGTTTGGGAGTATTTTCCCAATTCCAGTAAAGTGCAAGTAGAATTTGGGAAGACAAGCCCAAGAACTTCGTAAAGAATTGCTTCCGGCCGGATAGCTCCCGTGCCGCCGCCTCGTTACGCACCGATGACCCTGCGCCAGACCCTGTCGGCTGCCGTGCTGCACCTGCTGCGGCCGCTGGTGCGCGTGCTGCTGCGTCAGGGGTTGGCGTACGACGAGTTCGCCGAACTGGCGCGGCGTGCCTACGTCGACGTGGCCGAACGCGACTTCGGGCTGCCGGGGCGCAAGCAGACCGCCTCACGCATCTCGGTCATCACCGGCTTGAACCGCAAGGAAGTCGCGCGCTTGCAGGCCGCCAATGCCGCCGGCGACCCGACCGACGTGGCGCTGGCGCGGACGATGAACCGCGCCGCCAAGGTCGCCGCCGGCTGGTTGCAGGAGCACGGCGCAGCGAACGGCGCACCGGCGCCGCTCGATGGCGAGGCGTTTGCGCAACTGGTGCGCCGTCACAGCGGCGACATGCCGGCGCGGGCCGTGCTCGACGAGCTGCGCCAGGCCGGCGCCCTGCACGTGGACGAGGACGGCCGCCTGCACCTGTCGCCGCGCGGCTACGTGCCGCAGGCGGCCGACGAGCGCAAGCTCGCGCTGCTCGGCCGTCACGGCGCCGACCTGCTCGGCGCGATCGACCACAACCTCTCGCACCCGCCCGAGCAGGCCTTCCTGCAGCAGCGCGTGTTCGCCGACAACATCCCGGCCGCGCGCGTCGACGGGCTGCGCGAGCGGCTGCGCGGCATAGGCCAGCAGACGCTGGCCGAAGCGCGCGGCCTGCTCGCCGCCGAGGACGCCGGCGACGCGCCACCGGCCGAGGGCGCGCGCCGCGTGACGCTCGGCGTCTACTACTTCGAGGAGGCCGCCCCTGCGGCCAACGCCTCCACGACCGACCCGTCTGCCACCGCAACCGCCCTCGCGCCGCCTGCCCGCGCGTCGCGGAAGAGCCGCCGCTCGCGCGCGACCGCCGGCAGCAACACCGAATCCTCCCAGGGAGAGAAGCCTTGACCCCTTCGATCGCCTTGCTTCGCCGCGCCGCGCTCGCTCTGTGCGCCGCGATCGGCCTGACTTCCTGCGGCGTCGGCCAGGACGGCACCGGCCTCGTGCCCGACGCGCAGACCACCGGTGTCGTGACCGGCTTCGGCAGCGTGATCGTCGACGGCATCCGCTACGACGTCGACCGTGCCGACATCCGCCTCGACGGCGCATCGGGCGCGCGCGCAACCGACCTGCGCGTCGGCATGGTGGTCACCGTCACCGGCGCGCTGGCGGCCGACGGCGCAAGCGGCACCGCCACCGAGGTGCGTCACGACACGCTGCTCGACGGCCTGATCGAGGCCGTCGTCGGTTCGCAGGAACTTCGCGTGCTCAGCCAGCGCGTGCTGGCCGACGACACCACCGTGGTCGCCGGCGTCTTGGAGTTCGCCGCGTTGCGGGCCGGTGACCGGGTGCGGATCTCCGGCCTGCGCGCGCCCGACGGCAGCCTGCTCGCCACCTGGGTACAGCGCGAGACCGGCGCCGCCGCGCCGCGGTTGACCGGCTTCGTGACGGCCGTCGGCACGGGCACGGTGCGCGTGGCCGGCGTGCAGGTGGACATCTCGGCCGCGCGGCTGGTCGGCGTCACGCCGGGCACGCTGGCCGCCGGCCAGCTCGTCCGGCTGACGCTTCAGGCGCCGCCTTCGGGCGCAGCGGCGGTCGCGACCGAGCTCGCGTTGATCGACCTGCGCCTGCCCGACTCGGTCTCCAAGCGACAGATCCAGGGCATCGTCGACGGCTGGAATGCGCAGGCCGGCCGCCTCGTGCTGGCCGGCCAGAGCGTGCTCATCGACGCGCGCACGCAGTTCGTCGACGGCAGCGTGAGCGATCTTGCGGTCGGCGTTCGCATCGAAGTCAGCGGCCGCCTGGAGGCGGGACGCGAACTGCGCGCCGAACGGCTGCGCATCCGCCGCGCGCCGCTCGCCGCCTACGGGCGCGGCGCGGTCGACTCGGTGGATCTGGCCGGGCGAAGCTTTCGTCTCTTTGCCGCGCCCGGTGTGGAGGTGCGTTTGCGCGCCGGCACCCTGTTCGACGACACCAGTACCGAAGGCCCGCTCAGCCTCGCCAGGCTGCAGCCCGGCGACCAGGTGCTGGTCTTCGGGCGCGAAAGCGGCACCCACATCGACGCCGACCTGGTGCGGCGGCTGCCGCCTCGTACACCCGGCGCCGGGATCGGCGGAGCGGTGAGCGAGATTGCCGGCACGCGACTGACGATCCTCGGCATGGCCGTGACGACGAACGCGCTGACGAACTACTTCGACGCCCAAGATCGGCCGATGACGCAGGCCGAGTTCTATGCCGCGCTGCGCCCCGGCGACCTGGTGCGAGCCGAGGGCGCCCACGTCAACGGCGCGATCAGCGCGCTGACGCTGCGGCGCGTGCGCTGATCGCTACACGGGCATCGCCGCCAGGCGGCGCGCGGTCGCGATCGCGCGCTCGCGCGCCGGGTTTCAGGGCGCGAGCAGGAACTCGCGCACGACCGCGATCTGCTCGTCGTCGATGAACATCGGCGCGTGGCCGACGCCGGCAAACTCGACCAGGTGCGCACGCGGGCCGACTTCGCACATGCGGCGCGCGGTCGCCGGCGCCAGCAGGTCGGAGTCGGCGCCGCGCGTGAGCAGCACGCGCGCGCCGATAGACTCGTAGCGCCGCCACAGTTCTGCCTCGGCGGCGGCGGCGGCCTCGGGCGTGAGCGCGCGGAAGGGTTCGCCGATGCGCGGGTCGTAGTGCATGACCCAGCCCTCGCCCGCCTCGTCGCGCACGTGCCGGATCACCGACAGCGTGATCTCGCGCCACTGCTCGCGCGTCTTGAGCGCGAACGGCGCGCTCACCTGCGCCACGTAGTCGACCGCCTGCTCGACCGAGGCGAAGCGCACCGGTTGGCCGACGTAGTCGCCGATGCGCGCCAGCGCGACCGGATCGAGCGTCGGGCCGACGTCGTTGATCACCAGACGCTGGATCGGTGCCCCCGCCAGGCCGGCGAGCGCGATGCCGATCAGCCCGCCCATCGAAGTACCGACCCAGTCGATGCTGTCGCCATCGAGCCGCGCCAGCAGCGTCACCATGTCGCTCAGGTACTGCGGCAGCCCGTACAGGCGCGCATCGCGCAGCCAGTCGCTGGCGCCGCGCCCGGCGATGTCCGGGCAGACGACCCGGTAGCGGTCGCCCAGCGCGCGCGCCAGCCGGTCGAAGTCGTTGCCGACGCGGGTCAGCCCGTGCACGCACACGAGCAGGTTGCGGTTCTCGGGCGCGCCCCACTCGCGATAGGCGACTCGGTGCAGGCCGGCCGGCGACAGGCACTGGACGAAACGCTGGCGGGGTGCGACTTCGGTCATGTGCGGGCGGGCGATCCGATGGGGCCGCCGGCATTGTAGAGAGCGGCGCTGGCATACTCGCCGCGCTCGGCCCGCACGCGAGCGACTGACCGAGGGAGAGACGCATGTTGAAGGGCAGGACCGCGCTGGTCACCGGATCGACCAGCGGCATCGGACTGGGCATCGCGCGCGCGCTGGCGGCGGCGGGCGCCGATGTCGTCGTCAACGGCTTCGGCGACGCGCAGGCGATCGCGGCGGTCGAGCAGGAATTGCAGGGGCTCGGTGCGAGGACGCTGTACCACGGCGCCGACATGAGCCGCCCGGCCGAGATCGAGGACCTTGTGCTGCGGGCCGAGGCCGAGTTCGGTCGCATCGACGTTCTGGTCAACAACGCCGGCATCCAGCATGTGGCGCCGATCGACGAGTTCCCGGTCGAACGCTGGGACGCGATCATCGCCATCAACCTGTCGTCGGCCTTCCACACGATCCGCCTCGCCCTGCCGAAGATGCGCGCGGCCGGCTGGGGCCGGATCATCAACGTCGCCTCGGTCCACGGCCTGGTGGCTTCGGCCAACAAGAGCGCCTATGTGGCCGCCAAGCACGGCATCGTCGGCCTGACCAAGGCGGTCGCGCTCGAGACCGCGCAAACCGGCGTCACCTGCAACGCGATCTGCCCCGGCTGGGTGCTGACGCCGCTGGTGCAAAAGCAGGTCGATGCGCGCGTCGCGCAGCAGGCTTTGTCGAACGAAGAGGCGAAGAGGTCGCTGCTGGCCGAGAAGCAGCCGTCGATGGACTTCGCCACCCCCGAGCAGCTCGGCGCGCTCGCCGTGTTCCTCTGCTCCCATGCCGCCGCCCAGGTGCGCGGCGCAGCGTGGAACGTCGACGGCGGCTGGTACGCGCAATGAAAATCGGGGTCAGATACCGATTTGTTACTGGCGTGGTCTGACGGCGATTAATTGGAATCTGACCCCGATTTTCATATGAGCAAGTTATCGGCCGGGTTCCGCCTGTTTTGCGGATGGCGGGCGACGCTTGGTCGTGACGCGCCGGCGACGGGGCGCGCGGACGGCTGCCGGGCGCTCGTGAGCGGCCGAACGCGGTCGATCGCAGCCGTGCTCTGCCTGCTGGTCTGTGCCTTCGCGCCGCAGGCAGCGGCGCAACCTGATGCAGCGAAGGCCGTTGCAGCGATCCGTTCGTTCATGGCGCAGCAGGGCATCCCGGCGGCGCACGTGACGATCCTGCGCGGCGACACGCTGGTCTTGCAGCGCGGCTACGGTTCCGGCCGCGATGGCGGACCGGCGCCGGCCGCGACCTCCCTCTTCCCGATCGGCTCCATCTCGAAGCAGTTCACGGCCGCGACGATCATTGCGCTTGCCGACGCCGGCAAGCTGCGGCTCGACGCAGCCGTCGGCACCTACCTGCCGGAGTGGTTTGCCGGCGAACCGGCGCTGCGCGTGTTGCACCTGTTGGAGCAGACGTCCGGCCTGGCAGACTTCCTCTGGCTCGACGACTACCGGCCGCTGGCCGATGACGCCACGACGCCGATGTCCGCGTACATCGAACTGGCCGCCAAGGCGCCACGCCGGTTCGCGCCCGGGGCGCGCTGGGCCTACAGCAACACGAACTACAAGGCGCTCGCGCTGATCGCCGAGCGCGTGGGCGGCCGGCCGTTCGACGACCTCCTGCGCGATCTCGTCCTGCGCCCCGCCGGCATCGACAGCATCGCCCCCTGCCACAGCCTGCGCCCCGACGAGTTCGTGCCCGGCATCTCAAGCGCCGGCAAGCCGACACCGCTCGACGCGAGCGCCGCCGCCTATGTCGGCGACGGCGGTCTGTGCGCCAGCGCCAACGCACTGACCCGATGGGTTCGCTTGGCCTTGGCCGCCCCGAAGGCGGCGTCGCGACTGGCTCGGCCCACCCGTCTCGCGGACGGCACCCAAGTGCCCTACGGCTTCGGCCTTTCGACGCGCGAGTTTCTGGGTCGCACGATGCTGTGGCACGGCGGCAATGTCGACAGCCACAGCACGATGATCGCGTACCTGCCGGACGAGGACCTCGGGCTCGTCATCCTGGTCAACAAGGGTCTTGTCTGGCTGACCGAGCTGATGCCGGCTCTGATCGGCGCGGCGCCGCCATCGCAAGAAGCCGCGCCCGGGGCGCCCTTGTCGGGCCGCTTCGAGGACGGACTGTTCCGCTACGTCGTGACGGCGGTCGGCGACAGGATGCAAGTCGAGATCGATCTGATCGAGACGCTGGAGTTCGCCGCCGCCGGCACGCGCGAGTTCGTCGCCGTCAAGTATCCGGCGACGTTTCGCATCCGCTTGCCCGCCGATGGATCACGCGATCGCTTCGAGTTCGATTGGGGCGAGTTGCGTTCCTACGCGCGCCGCGTGCCGGATTAGGGCACGAGCGCAGCCCGCGCATCCCACCTCTGCCGAACCCTGCCTGCGCTCGTTCGATGTCGCAACGAGCAATGACCGGCGAGCCTGGACGAGTCACTTCAGATCGAATACCACGCGACCGTTGACCCGGCCGCTCTCGAGCCTCTCTTGCGACTCAAGGCCCAAGCGCGAACGGCGGGTCGGCCGGCGGCGGTGCGGCGTCGAGGTCGGCTGCCTCGGGCCGCCGGTGAGCCGGATGTTCAGGGTCAAGCGCAGCGCGCGCCGGCTGGTTGTGCCAGTAGCGCCGGTCGACTTGCCGGCTCGCGCGCGGCGGCCCCAGCCCGGCTCCACCTGCGCGCAAGCGCCATTGCAGCGCGCCGTGGTGGTCGCTGCGCAGCGCCACCGCGCCGGCGGCCGCATAGCGCGCGAGCACCTGCGGATCCGGGTGGCCGAATCGGTTGCGATAGCCGGCCTGGAACAGCACCCAGCGCGGCTGCGCGGCGGCGATCAGCGCCGGGCTCGACGAGTGGCGGCTGCCGTGATGCGGCGCGGCCAGCAGCGTCAGCGCGGGCAGCTCCGCACGCGCCAGCAGTTCCGCCTCCTGCTGCGCGTCGATGTCGCCGGCGAGCAGGATCCGGTGCTCGCCGAAGCGCGCCAGAAGCACGCAGCTCATCGCATTGCTCGGCCGGCGCCGCTCGTAGTCGGCCAGCGGCGGATGAAGGAAGCGCAGTTCCAGTCCGTCGGCCGCCGCTGCAAGCGGCTCGCCCGCGGCGCAGCGTGAGATCGAGCCGGCCGCGCCGAGCATCGGGTGCGTGGGGTCGATCGAGGTTGCCACCGGAGTGCCGGGCAGCGCGCGCAGCAGGCTTTCGGCGCCGCCCGAGTGGTCGCTGTCGAGGTGCGAGACGACGATCAGGTCGATCCGGTCAATGCCGCGCCAGCGCAGGTACGGCAGGATCACGCGGCCGCCGGCGTCGGCCTGGCCGCCGTAGCGCGGCCCGGTGTCGTACAGCAGCACGCGCTCGCGCGTCTCGAGCAGCACCGCCGCGCCCTGGCCGACGTCGAGCGCCGTCACCCACAGCTCGCCCGGCGCCGGCCGCGCCGGCGGCCACACGGCCAGCGGCAACAGCCACACCGCGCCGAGCCAGCGCAGTGGCCAGCCGCGCGGCGCCAGCAGCCACAGCACGCCGGCGGCGGCGAAGACCAGCGCCCACGGCGGCGGTGCCGGCAGCGACACCGCGGCCCAGGCGTAACCGGCCGCCCAGTGCAGCGCCGCGGCGAGCCACGCGAACAGCAGATGGCCGAGACCGAGACACACAACTGCCAGCGCATCGAGCGGCGCCGGCAGCAGCACGAACAGCGCGCCGAGCAGCGCCAGCGGCGTCACCGCCAGGCTCACGACCGGAATCGCCACCGCGTTGGCCAGCGGCGACACCAGCGAGACGTGCTGGAACAGTGCGATCGTCAGCGGCACCAGCGCCACCGTCACCGCCAGTTGCACGTGCGTGGCCACCGCCAGCCGCTGGCGCCAGCCCATGGGCGCCTCGCGCCCGCGCATCGCCAGGAAGATCGCCGCCACGGCGCCGAACGACAGCCAGAAGCCGGGCGCGGAACTGGCCCAGGGATCGAGCAGCGTCACCACGGCAGCCGCCAGCGCCAGCGTCAGTGCCGGCGCCAGCGGCAGCCGCGCCAGCATCGCCAGTGCCACCACCGCGAGCATGAAAAACGTGCGCTGCGCCGGCACGCCCCAGCCGGCCAGCAGGCAGTAGGCGAAAGCCGCGGTCATGCCCGCCAGCGCCGCCGCGCTTTGCACCGGCGCCAGCCGCAGCAGCCGCGCCGAGCGCCGCCACGCCGCCGCGGCGGCGAGCGCCAGCAGCGCCGCGATCATCGTCACGTGCAGGCCGCTGATCGACACCAGATGGGCGATGCCGGTGGCCTTGAAAAGCTGCCAGTCGGGCTCGGCGATCGCGCGCTGGTCGCCGAGCACCAGCGCGATCAGCACTCCGCCGTAGCGCTCGCCGGCGAGATGCTGCTGCAGCGCTGCGCGCAGCCGGTGGCGCGCGCGATCGACGTTGGCGCCGGCATCCGCCACCTGCGCGGCGAGCCGCTGCGGTGCTTCGGCGCGGCCGCCGGTGCGCACATAGCCGCTGGCGCGCAGGCCGCGCTCGAGCATCCAGGCTTCGAGGTCGAAGCCGCCCGGGTTGAAGTTGCCGTGCGGCCGGCGCAAGCGCACCGTGAAGCGCCAGCGCTCGGCAGGCAGCACGCTGGCGCCGGCGCCGTACCAAGCGAGCGCGAGTCGCGCCGGCACGCGCACGCCGTCGGTCTCGACGCGCTCGACCTTGAACTCGAAGCGCTGGCCGCGGTCGAGCTGCGCCGGCAGGCTGTCGATCACGCCGACCACGACCACGTCGCGGCCCTCGTCGGCGAAGGCAAGCGCATCGGCCAGTCGCAGGTGGGCGCGCCCGCCGGCGTAGGCAAAGCCGAGAGCAAGCGCGGCGCCGACAACGAGGATCTGCGCCGCGCGCGGCATCGCGGCGCTTGCCTGCGCGTCGGCGCGGGGCGAGCGGCGCACCAGCGCCCAGGCGGCAGCCGCCGCCAGCACCGCGGCGAAGGCCAGTGCCAGCAGCGCCTGCCCGGCCGGCAGATCGGCCTGCTGCTGCAGCAGCCAGGCGCCGGCGACAAAAGCCGCAGCCGCCGGTGCGATCACGGCATCGGGTCGAGCAGCGGCGCCAGCCGCGGCAGCGCGGCGCAGGCGTTGCGGCGATTCTGCTCGGCGATCGCTGCCAGCGAGCAGCCGCGCAACTGCGCCATCTGCTGCGCGATGCGCGGCAGTTCGCCCGGCTCGTTGCGGCGCGCCCCGGCGCCGGGCTCGCGCAGCCACTGCGGCGGGATGTCGGGGGCGTCGGTCTCGATCACCCAGGCGGTGTCGGGCAGCGTGGCGGCGAAGCGGCGGATGCGCAGCGAGCGGTCGTAGGTCATTGCGCCGCCGAAGCCCAGGCGCAGGCCGCCCTCGACGAAGGGCTGCGCCAGGTGCGCTGGGGCGTTGAAGGCGTGAACGATGCCGCCCGGCACCTCGATCCGGCGCAGGTGCTTGAGCAGGAGATCGGCCGAGCGGCGCACGTGCACGATCACCGGCAGCGCCAGCTCGCGCGCCAGCTTCAGTTGCTCGGCAAAGAACCACTCCTGGCGCGCAAGGTCGGCGCGCGGCTCGTAAAGATCGATGCCGATCTCGCCGATGGCGACCAAGCGCGGGTCGGCCAAGGCCGCCTGCGCCGCCGCGCGCAGCCGCTCGAGGTGATCGTCTTCGGCGCGGTCGAGCCACAGCGGGTGGATGCCGAGCGCGTAGGCGAAACCGCAGGCGTGCGCGATCGCCGCGCACTTGGCGAAGCCGTCGACGTGCGCTGCCGGCAGCACCATCATCGTCACACCGCCGTCACGCGCGCGTGCAACCACGGCCTCGCGGTCGCGGTCGAACTCGTCGGCGTCGAGGTGGCAGTGGGTGTCGATCAACATCGGATTCGAGATTCGGGATTCGGGATTCAGGATTCGGGACTCGGGTTTTCTCCGAGCGGCGTGCGGCTTGAAAGCGCGATGACGCGTCGAATCTACACTCGGCGCAGCGGCGCACTCGATGCGTCACGCGCCACGGCCGGACACCGCCGCCTTTGTCCTGAATCCCGAATCCCGAATCCGTCATGCCCCGCAAGTTCTTCAAGCGTTACATGCCGAGCGTCGACCGGGTGCGCGAGTACCGGATCCTGCGCCTGTTCGGCAACTCGTTGTTTCATCCGGCGCTGTGGGACTTGAACCGGCGATCTGCTGCCGGCGGCATCGCCGCCGGGCTGTTCTGCGGCCTGGTGCCCGGGCCGCTGCAGATGCTCAGCGCCGGCATCGTCGCCGTGCTGTTCCGAATCAACCTGCCGCTGGCGCTGGTGTCGACGCTGTATACGAACCCGGTGACGATCGTGCCTTTGTATCTGGTCGCCTACCAGCTCGGCAGCCTGGTGTTGGGCGCGGCTGGTGGCCCGCCGCCGGCGCCGCCGCCGGATTGGCTGTGGTCGCAACCGATGGTCTCGATGGAAGCGATGGGCCAGTGGATGCTCGGTCTAGGCGCGCCGCTGGCGCTGGGCGTGTTCCTGCTCGCCTGCGTCCTGTCGACGCTCGGCTATGCGACCGTGCGCGTGACCTGGAGCGTGTACCTGCGGCGCGCCTGGATGCGGCGGCGCGCGCGGCGCGCGTCGGCGGCGCGAAGGAGCCGGCGTTGAGTTCACCGCCGGACGCCGGCGGGCCCGCCGCCGGCCGCGCGTACGCCGCGCGCCTGCTGCTGGCACCGGCCACCGCTGTCGCGGCGGCCTTCGCCTTCGACCTGCCGCTCATCGGCGCCGCCGCCCTGGTCGGCGCCTCGGTCTGGCTCGGTCTGCGCCTGGCGGGCAAGCGGCTGCCGCTGCAGTTCTACGCGTTCGCGATGTTCGGCGCCGTGATCTTCGGCTTCATGGCAGCCGTGTTCGCGGCGCTGGCCGACCGCAGCGTCTACCAGATGCTGGCGATGCCGTGGTCGCAGCAGTTCGTCGGCATCACGCTGGCGCTGGCGGCGGTGGCCTTCGGCGCCCTGGCGCTCGTTGGCGGGCTCGTGACGCTGCTTTTCGGCGGCCCGCCGGTGGGCGACGCCGGGCCGGAGAAGTAGCCGCAAGCGATCAGCGAACTCGCCGCGCGGCGAGACCCACGGCAACCGGCACGGCCGCGCGCCGGCTTCATGCCGGCGCCAGCCGCCCGTGGTCGAGCCGCAGCACGCGGTCGCAGCGGCCGGCGATCTGCGGATCGTGGCTGACGATCACGATCGCGCTGCCGTGGCTGCGCGCCAGTTGCACGAACACCTCGAACACGCCGGCGGCGGTGTCGCGATCGAGGTTACCGGTCGGCTCGTCGGCGAGCACGCAGGCCGGCTGCGTGACCACCGCGCGCGCGATCGCCGTGCGCTGGCGCTCGCCGCCCGACAGTTCGGCCGGATGGTGATGCACGCGCGCCGCCAGCCCGACCGCGGCCAGCGTCTCGGCCGCCTGCGCGCGCGCCTGCGCCAGCGGCTGGCGCCGGATCGCCAGCGGCATCGCCACGTTGTCGAGCGCGGTGAACTCGGGCAGCAGGTGATGGAACTGGTAGACGAACCCGAGCTGCTCGTTGCGCAGCCGGCCGCGTTCGACGTCCGACAGCCGTGCCAGGTCGGTGCCGCGGATCGCGACGCTGCCGGCATCGAGGGCATCGAGTCCGCCGAGGCAGTGCAGCAGCGTGCTCTTGCCGGAGCCGGAGGCACCGACGATCGCGACCAGCTCGCCGGCGCCGACCGCCAGATCGGCGCCCTGCAGCACCTCGACCGCCTGCGGGCCCTCGCGGTAGGCCTTGCTGACGCCGCGCGCGCGCAGCACCTCAGTCATAGCGCAGCGCCTCGGCCGGCCGCGTGCGCGACGCGCGCCAGCTCGGATACAGGGTCGCCACCAGCGACAGCACGAGCGAGATCACGGTGATCGGCACGATGTCGCCCGCGCGCGGGTCCGACGGCAGGCTGCTGATGAAGTAGATGTCCTTGGGCAGGAACTGCACGCCCAGCGCGCGCTCGATCGCCGGCACGATCACGTCGAGGTGGTTGGCGACCAGCACGCCGAGCCCGACGCCGGCCAGCGTGCCGATCACGCCGATCAGCGCACCCTGCACGATGAACACCGTCATCACGCTGCCCGGGCTGGCACCGAGCGTGCGCAGGATCGCGATGTCCGACTGCTTCTCGGTCACCGTCATCACCAGCGTCGACACCAGGTTGAAGGCGGCCACCGCGACGATCAGCGTCAGGATGATCCACATCATCCGCTTCTCCGCCTGCACCGCCGCGAACCAGGTGCGGTTCTGGCGCGACCAGTCGCGCACCAGCAGGCCGGGCTCGAGCGTCTGCGCCAGCTCGGCCGCCACCTGCTGCGCGCGCTGCATGTCGTCGAGCTTCAGCCGCACGCCGGTCGGGCCGTCGACGCGGAACAGCTTCTGCGCATCGCCGAGGTGGATCAGCGCCAGCGAGCTGTCGTACTCGAAGTGGCCGGACTCGAACAGCCCGACCACGGTGAACAGGCGCATCCGCGGCACGAAGCCGGCCGGCGTCAGGTTGCCCTGCGGCGCAATCAGCGACAGCTTGTCGCCGACCGTCACGCCGAGCGCGCGCGCCAGCTCCGAGCCGAGCACCACGCCGAAGCCGCCGTCGACCAGGTCGGTCAGCCGGCCGACGGGCAGTCTCACCGCGATGTCGGACACCGCCGGCTCGGCCGCGGGGTCGATGCCGCGCACCAGCGCGCCGCGCACCACGTCGTCGCGCGCGAACATCGCCTGCGCGTTGATGAACGGCGCGGCCGCGGTCACGTCGGGATGCTTCTTCGTCGCCGCCGCCACGCGCTGCCAGTCGTCGAGCGCGCCGCCGTAGCTGGCGACCTCGATGTGCGACAGCACCGACAGCATGCGGTCGCGCACCTCCTTGGTGAAGCCGTTCATCACGCTCAGCACCACGATCAGCGCCATCACGCCGAGCGCGATGCCGCCCATCGAGATCGCCGAGATGAACGAGATGAACGCGTTGCGCCGGCGAGCGCGGCGGCCGGCCCGCGTGTAGCGCAGGCCGATGCGGAATTCGTACGGAAGGTTCAAGGACGGTCCGATCGATGGGCGCGAGATTGTATGGGCTGGCGCCGACCGCCCTGCCGCGGGCCGGGTGCTGCCGTCGCCCGCCTAGAATCCGCCGCCATCATGCGATGGTTCGTCGTCGTCCCCGGCGCGCTGGTGCCTGCACCGATCGCCGCCGAGCTGCCGGCGGACGCGACCCCGGCTGCGCTCGTCGACCTGCTGCGCCGGGCCGCTGCCGCGGACCTGCAGCGCATCGATCTGCCGTTCGACGGCGCCGCCCACCTCGGCTGGCTGTGGCAGGCCCTCGGCGGCAGCGGGCCCGTGATCACCGCGCCCTTCGCCTGGCAGGCCGTCGGCGGCGACGCTGGCGCGGGCCACGTGTGGCATGCGGATCCGGTTCACTTCGCGCTGGCGCGCGACCACATGCTGGTGACGCCGCTGGCCGACGTGGAGTGCGACGACGCGGCCGCGCTGCGCGCCGAGGCCGAGCCGATCCTCGCCGCCGCCGCCGCCCGGCTGCTGATCGAAGGCGGCCACTGGTTCATCGCGTTCGACCGCGCCTGGTCGCTGCAGTCGACGCCGCTCGATGCGGCGCTGGGCGAGTCCGCGCAGGAACGGCTGCCGCAGGGTGCCGATGCGGCGCGCTGGCGCAAGCTGCTGACCGAGGTGCAGATCGCGTGGCATCACAGCCCGGTCAACGAGCGGCGCGCAGGGCGC
>JBBIST010000029.1:0-32175 GCA_037441125.1 Burkholderiales bacterium | reverse complement strand
GTGTGCCGGCGCCGCCGCCGGCGGCAGCGCCGGCGCTGCGCGTCGTTGCGCCCCCGGCACAATCGCACCGGCGACGAGCGCCGGCGCTTCAGCCCGCCGCGCGCTCAAGCTCGGCGACCAGGCGCTCGATGCGCTCGTTCAGGCGCTCGGTGCTGAGCTGCTCGCGCAGGCCCTCGGCGTACAGCGGAAACGACAGCGGCGACGGCCGCGACAGCGCCTGCACCACCAGGCTTTGCGAGCGCATCCGCGCCAGCGCCGCACGCAGGCGCGCGAGATCGAGCTCCTGCTCGAGCACTTCGCGCTCGGCCTGTCCGAGCAGCAGGTTGCCGGCGTCGTGGCGGCGCAGCACCTCGTAGATCAGTCCGGCCGAGGCCTGCAGTTCGCGCGCGGCCTTCGGCTGTCCGGGATAGCCCTGGAACACGAGTCCACCGACACGCGCGATCTCGCGAAAGCGGCGCGCCGCCAGTTCGCCGGCGTTCAGGCTGGCGAGCACGTCGGGCAGCAGATCCTCTTCGGCCAGCAGCCTGCGCGCCGGGCGCAGCGCCTCGCGCCAGCCGATCTCGGTCGCGGTCGCCAGTTCGAAGCCGTAGTCGTTGACGGCGATGCTGAAGGTGGCCGCCTGCATCCGCCCCAGGCGCAGCGCCAGCAGCGAAGCCAACCCCAGGTTCGCCAGCCGGCCGGCGAACGGGTACAGGTACAGGTGGTGACCCTGGCGCGAGCGCCAGGTCTCGGCCAGCAGCGTGCGCCGCGTCGGCAGGGCCGACCAGCGGCGCTGCAGCTCCAGGAGCGGCTGCACGCGGCGTAGTTCCGGGGTGTCGAAGCGACCGGCGGCCGCGCCCTCGAACTCGGCCAGCAGCGCCTGCGCCAGCGCATCGGACAGCGGCAGGCGCAGGCCGCTCCAGCGCGGCACGGCACCGCTCCCCGCGCGCGCCGGGGCGACGTAGGCGGTCATCTCGCGCACCTGCAGCAGTTCGAGGCGGCGGCCGGCGAAGACGAACACGTCGCCCGGATGCAGGCGGGCGATGAAGCCCTCCTCGATCGTGCCGAGCCGCTTGCCGTTGCGCAGCCGCACCAGCATCGCCGACTCGGAGACGATCGTGCCGACCGACATCCGGTGCCGGCGCGCGATCTTCTCGTCGGCGACGCGATGTACGCCGGCGGCGTCGGCCTGCACCCGCCGGTATTCGGGATAAGCGCTCAGCGCCCGCCCGCCGCCGGCGACGAACTCCAGGCACCAGCGCCACTCGGCGTCAGTCAACTGCGCGTAGCTGGCGGTCGATCGCACCTCGGCCAGCAGTTCGGGCTCGGTGAAGCCGCTGCCGAGCGCAACCGTCACCAGATGCTGGACCAGGACGTCGAGCGGCTTGTCGGGCACCCGGCGCGACTCCACGCAGCGCGCCGCGGCGGCCTTGACCGCGGCCGCGGCCTCGACCAGTTCCAGCGCCTGCGTCGGCACCAGCGTCAGGCGCGAGGTGCGCCCCGGCGCGTGACCGCTGCGGCCGGCACGCTGCAGCAGCCGCGCCACGCCCTTGGCCGAACCCACCTGCAGCACCCGCTGCACCGGCAGGAAATCGACGCCGAGGTCGAGGCTGCTGGTGGCGACCACCGCCTTCAGCCGGCCTTCCTTGAGGCCCGCTTCGACCCAGTCGCGCAGTTCGCGGTCGAGCGAGCCGTGGTGCAGGGCGATCAGCCCGGCCCAGTCCGGCTTCGCCTCCAGGATCGCCTGGTACCAGAGTTCGGCCTGCGAGCGCGTGTTGGTGAAGACGAGCGTGGTGCCGCCGGCGGCGATCTCGCGCACGACCGGCGCCAGCATCTGCAGGCCGAGGTGCCCGCCCCAGGCAAAGCGGCCCGGATCCTCGGGCAGCAGCGTGTCGACGACGATCGGCTTGTCGGCCTCGCCCTCGACCAGGACGCCCTCGTCGCCTGCGAGCAGCGCCTGCATCGCTTCGCGCGTGTTGCCGAGCGTCGCACTCAGCCCCCAGAGCGGCAGCCCAGCGCCGCCGCGCTTGAAGCGCTTCAGCCGCGCCAGCGCCAGTTGCACCTGCACGCCGCGCTTGTTGCCGATGAGCTCATGCCACTCGTCGACCACGACCATCTGCAGACCGGCGAAAAGCTCGTGCGCATCGGCGCGCGCCAGCAGCAGCGACAGGCTCTCGGGCGTGGTCACCAGCGCCTCGGGCAGGCGCCGGCCCTGACGCGTGCGCTCGGCAGCGTCGGTGTCGCCGCTGCGCACGCCGACCTGCCAGTCGAGGCCGAGGTCGGCCAGCGGCGCCTGCAGCGCGCACGCGGTGTCGGCCGCGAGCGCGCGCATCGGCGTGATCCACAGCAGGCGCAGGCCGCCGCCGGCGAACTCGCCGGCGAGCGCGCGGTTGAGCAGCGCGAACCACAGCGCGTAGGTCTTGCCGGTGCCGGTGGCCGCGTGCAGCAGGCCGCTGCGGCCGGCGGCCACATGCGACCAGACCGCACGTTGAAACTCGAACGGGCGCCAGCCGTGCGCAGCGAACCAGCCCTCGGCACTCGGCAGCGCCAGTTGTCGCAGGTCCCCGGGCCGGCCGCGCGCCGGTTCGGGCAGCGCCGCACACAACTTGCGTTCGGCGCGCGCGGCGGCGGCACGGCGCGCGCGTAGCTGCGTTCCTACGTTCGGTCCCGGCGGCAGTCCTCGGCGCATTGGTCGGCCGAGCTTATCCGCAGACGAAAACGCCGCCCGCAGGCGGCGCTTTCGGGCGCGAAGGCGCCTACTTGACGTTGAGGATCTTCATCGCCTTGGCGAGCGTGTTGACCGACTCCTGGTGCTTGCCGGCCTTGTGCAGCGCTTCGCCCTCGGCGCGCAGCTTGCGCACCTCGGCCAGCCGTTCGGCGGTCAGGGCGGGGGTCTTGGCCAGCGCCGCGTCGATCTTCTTCATGTCCTGCGGGCACTGAAAGGCGAAGGCGGTGCTCGACAGCGCCAGTGCGGCAGTTGCCAATGCGAGTTTCATCTTCATCGTCGACTCCTCGGGGTGGGTGGCCTGACGGCACACGGCGCGCCGACCGTGGGCCCGGCTGTCAGCGCAAGCTACTCCGCGCGGCTGCGCGTGCAATCGCGCGATCAGGGCCTTCCGCCTCGCGCCGGGGCGGCGGCGATTGATCCGGCGACCCGGCCCGCTCAGTAGTCCGGCGCGCGCGCCAGCACCGAGGTGGCCAGGCGCACGAGCGCGTAGGCGCACCAGTCGGCCAGGCGCGCGAGCAGGCCGCGGCGCGCGTAGTCGTCGAGCCGCAGCGCGCGGCTGTCGTGTTCGATCGCTTGCGCCAGCACGGCGCGCAGCTCGGCCGCGAAGCGCGCGTCGTGCACGGCGACGTTGGCCTCGCGCGCCAGCAACAGGCTATAGGGATCGATGTTGCTCGAGCCGACCGTGGCCCAGCGCTGGTCGATGACCGCCACCTTGGCGTGCAGGTAGCTCGGCAGGTACTCGTGGATCTCGACGCCGGCGCCGAGCAGGTCGCCGTACATGGCGCGCTGGGCCAGATGCTGGATCGCGTACTCGACCCGCCCCTGCAGCAGCAGCCGCACGCGCACGCCGCGCGCCGCCGCCGCGCGCAGCGCCGCGCGGAAGCGACGTCCGGGCAGAAAGTAGGCGTTGGCGATCAGGATCTCGCTTTGCGCCTGCGCCAGCTCGCCGCGGTAGGCGCGCTCGAAGGCATGGCGATTGGCGAAGTTGTCGCGCAGAAGCAGCGAGGCGGCGACACCGTCGGCGAAGCGCGGCTGCGCCAGCGCCGTGCGGCGCAGCGGTACCGCCGCCGCAGCGCCCTGCGCCAGGCACACCGCCCACCACAGCCGGCGCGCGGCAAGCGCCAGCGCGCCGACGATCGGCCCCTCGCAACGCACCGCGAAGTCGAAGCGCGGCCCGACCTGCGGCCAGCGCGTGGCCGGCACCTCGGTGTAGTCGTCGATGATGTTGATGCCGCCGACAAAGGCGACGCGCTCGTCGATCACCGCCAGCTTGCGGTGCAGGCGCCGCAGCAGCTTGCGGTCGAGGCGCCACCAGCGCTCGGGCCGGTAGATGCGCATCTGCACGCCCAGCGGCGGCAGCTCGCGCCGCATGCGCCGTGCGTGCTCGCCGCCGCCGAAGCCATCGACCAGCAGGTGCACGTCGACGCCGCGCGCGGCGGCTGCCGTGAGCGCCTCCAGCACGCGCGCGCCGATGCGGTCGTCGGCGTAGATGTAGGTCTCCAGATGCACCGAGCGGCGCGCCGACTCGATCGCCGCCAGCAGTTGCGGAAAGTAGGCCTCGCCGCCGACCAGCAGCGCGATCCGGTTGCCGGTGTGGATCGCGGGCCGATGCAGCCGCGCCAGCGCTTGGCGCGCGCGCTGCCGCCAGCGGCGCTGCGGCGGCGCCGCCCGCCGCCCGCTCATCGCATCTCCAGCTCGGCGATCAGCGGCGCGTGGTCGGAACGGCGCGCCCAGGCAATGCCCTTGGGCACGTGGGTGGCCAGCACGGCGAAGCCGCGCACGTAGATGCGGTCGAGCGCAAACCAGGGCGCGAAGCTCGGATAGGTGCGTGCCACGCGCGCCTGGGAATCGCGCCCGTCGCGCCACGGCAGGACGCGGTCGAGCACCGAGCGCGGCTCGCGCTCGCCCGGCACCTCGATCGCCACCTCGCTCAGCCCGAGCCGGCCGCGCAGCAGTTCGTCGACGCGCCGCCGCCAGTCGTTGAAGTCGCCGGCGACGATCAGCGGCGCCGTTGGCGGAATCTCGTGCCGGACGAAGTCGATCAGAAAGCTCGCCTGGCGCTGGCGGCTGCGGTGGATCAGGCTCAGGTGCACGCAGATCAGATGCACGTCGCGCATGCCGCCCGCCGCCGCCTCGACGTGCGCGACCGCGTGCAGCATGCCGCGCCGCTCGAGCGCGAGATCGGAGACGTCGTGATTCGTGAAGTGGCCGATCGTGTGCCGCGACAGGATCGCGTTGCCGTGGTGTCCGTGCGGATAGACCACGTTCATGCCGTAGGCGCGATGCTCGTAGACGCTGGTGGCGAGGAACTCGAGCTGCGTGCCGCCCGGATAGCTGGCGTGGCGCACGAGCCGCTCGTTGCGGTCCTGCACTTCCTGCAGGAACACGATGTCGGCGTCGATGCCGTGGATCGCGCGCCGCACTTCGTGGATGCGCGGGCGGCGGCGGATGCCGGTCACGCCCTTGTGGATGTTGTAGGTGGCGACTTTGACTTTCACTGCGGCTTCGATTGACGGCTGCGATCGGGGTTGCCGCGGCTGCGGCAGCGCCATTGTCGGTCAGAGCGCGCGCCGGCGCTGGCCGACCGCGGTCCGTGCCAATACCGACGGCGCCGTGCGCCCGGCCGGCCACGAAAGGGCGAGTTCAGCGGGCTCCGGGCAGCGCATGCAGGCGGCGGATCGCCTGCGCGTTGGTCCACGAGAAGCAGCGGTCGGCCGCTTCGCGCCACGGCAACCAGCAATGCGCGAGGTGCTCGCGCGCGGCCAGCGCCGGCGCAAACGGTGCCGCCACCCGCAGGCCGAACACGTGCTCGGTGTTGTCCGAGACCCCGGGCGCATAGCGGTGTCGCCACTGCGGGTAGATCGGGTAGCGGTGGACGAGCTGCCAGTCGTCGAAGTCCGCGGGCGCGACGACGAGGCCGGTCTCCTCCGCCACCTCGCGCGCGCAGGTGGCGCGCAGCGGCTCGTCGGCCGTGGCGCGGCTGCCGGTGACCGACTGCCAGAAGCCGGGATGGTCGGCGCGTTCGAGCAGCAGCACCTGCGCCTCGACGGTGTGGACGACGACAAGGATGGACTCGGGAAGCTTGAAGCGGTCGGCCACGGACCGCTATTGCGCAGCAACCGCGATCTTCGACGCCGGCGCGCCGCGCAGCAGCCCCTCGGTGCTGATGTCCTCGTCCAGAACTTCCCAATGGATGCCGTAGCCAGCGGCGCAGAGCTCCCAGCCCGCCAGTTGCTCCGGCGTCGCTGCCGCCAGCCGCGGAAACCAGGCTAGCGGCGCACTGATGCGGCGGCCGTCCATCAGGTCGACGCAGATGCTGTCCGCCTCGAAGCGGACATCCTTGACGCGTTCGTCAGCCGCGACGGCCAAAGTGCCCATGCCATGCCTCCAGCAACTGTTGCCGGTGTTCGGCCACGAGCCTCAGTATGCCGCGCAGCTCGTGCGGCGAGAACCCGATGTTGCGCGCAAGAGCGACCGGCTCCAGCCAGACCTTCGCCGAAGCGCCGCCCCGATCGAGATGGACATAGGGCGGCTCCCCGGGCTCATGACTGAAGAAGTAGACACGAAAGCCGTCCTTCCTCAGCACGGTCGGCACGGCGGCTCTCCCGGCTCAGCCCGCCTTCGCTTCCCCACGCAGCCGGATGTGCAGCTCGCGCAGTTGCCGCTCGTCGACCTCGCTCGGCGCCTGGGTCAGCAGGCACTGTGCGCGCTGGGTCTTGGGGAAGGCGATCACGTCGCGCAGGCTCTCGGCGCCGGCCATCAGCATCACGAAGCGGTCCAGGCCGAGGGCGATGCCGCCGTGCGGCGGCGCGCCGTACTGGAGCGCATCGAGCAGGAAGCCGAACTTGCGGCGCTGGTCCTCCCGCCCGATCTTCAGCGCGCGGAACACCTTCTCCTGCACGGCGGCAACGTGGATGCGCACGCTGCCGCCGCCGAGTTCGACGCCGTTGAGCACCATGTCGTAGGCCTTGGCGCGGCAGCGCGAGGGGTCGGTCTCGAGCCATTCCTCGTGGCCGTCCTTGGGGCTGGTGAAAGGGTGGTGGGCGGCGACGTAGCGGCCCTCTTCCTCGTCGTACTCGAAACTCGGGAAGTCGATCACCCACAGCGGCTGCCAGCCGGGGGCGGACAGGCCATGCTTGCGGCCGAAGTCGCTGTGGCCGATCTTCAAACGCAAGGCACCGAGGCTGTCGGCGACGATCTTGGCGCGGTCGGCGCCGAAGAAGACCAGGTCGCCGTCCTGTGCGCCGGTGCGCTCGAGGATCGTGGCCAGCGCCGCGTCGTGCAGGTTCTTGACGATCGGGCTTTGCAGGCCGTCGCGGCCTTTCGCCTTCTCGTTGACCTTGATGTAGGCGAGCCCCTTGGCGCCGTAGATCTTGACGAACTCGGTGTAGCCGTCGATCTCGCTGCGCGGCAGCTCGCCGCCGTGCGGCACGCGCAGCGCCACCACGCGCCCGTCGGGCAGGTTCGCGGCGGCCTTGAACACCTTGAACTCGACCTCGCGCATCGCATCGGTGAGCTCGGTGAACTGCAGGTGCACGCGCAAGTCGGGCTTGTCGGAGCCGTAGCGCCGGATCGCCTCGTCGTAGGTCATGACCGGGAACTGCGGCAGCTCGACCGCGAGCACGTCCTTGAACACCTGGCGCACCATGTCCTCGAAGAGCGCGCGGATCTCGTCCTCGCCGAGAAAGCTCGTCTCGCAGTCGATCTGCGTGAACTCGGGCTGGCGGTCGGCTCTGAGATCCTCATCGCGGAAGCACTTGGTGATCTGGTAGTAGCGGTCGAAGCCGGCCACCATCAGCAACTGCTTGAACAGTTGCGGCGACTGCGGCAGCGCGTAAAAGTACCCGGGGTGCACGCGCGAGGGCACCAGATAGTCGCGCGCGCCCTCGGGCGTGCTCTTGGTGAGCATCGGCGTTTCGACGTCGATGAAGCCCTTGCCGTCGAGGTATCTGCGTACCGCCATCGTCACCCGGTAGCGCAGCATCAGGTTGTTCTGCATCTGCGGCCGGCGCAGGTCGAGCACGCGGTGCGTGAGCCGGGTGGACTCGGAGAGGTCTTCGTCGTCGAGCTGGAACGGGATCGCCACCGACGGGTTGAGGATCGCCAGCCGCGTACAAAGCACTTCGATCTCGCCCGACTGCAGATTGGCGTTGGTCGTGCCTTGCGGGCGCCGGCGCACCGTGCCTTCAATGCGCACGCAGTACTCGTTGCGGATCTTCTCGGCGCTGGCAAAGACGGCGGCCGCGTCGGGATCGCACACCACCTGCACCAGGCCCTCGCGGTCGCGCAGGTCGATGAAGATCACGCCGCCGTGGTCGCGGCGGCGGTGCACCCAGCCGTACAGGGTGACGGTCTGGCCGATGTAGCGGGCGTCGACCCGGCCGGCGTATTCGGTTCGCATGAGCAAGGCTCCAGAAAGATTCAGGCTGCCGCCGGCGACGCTGTGTGCACGGCACAGATCAAGGCAGGCATCGAGTGCAGCGCGCGGCGCCGAGTCGGGCGTTCGGCCCGGGCGCGTCGCGCGCGGGGCTCGCTAACCGCCGCCGGACGACGGTGCCGGCGCAGGTGCGGGCGACTTGGACACGGCCGGTTTGGACTCGGCCGGCTTGGCGTCGCCGCTCGCGCCCCCTTCAGCGGCCGGCGCCGAGTCGGGCTTCGCGGCCGGCGCAGCGGCGCCATCGGCGGGCTTGTCGTCGGCGGGCATTTTCTTGCCGCCGCCGTTGTCGCGGAAGTCGGTCACGTACCAGCCGCTGCCCTTCAACTGGAAGCCGGCCGCGGTGACCTGCTTGGCGAACGCAGCCGCGCCGCAGGCCGGGCAGGCGGTCAAGGGGGCGTCGGAGATCTTCTGCAGCACGTCCTGCGTGTGACCGCAGGCGGCGCACTTGTAGGCGTAAATGGGCATTGCGATGAGCGATTGGTCAAGGCGCGCCTGCCTGGCGCGCACGGCCCACGAGTATAGGCGGCCTCAGCCGCACATCCTCATCCGAACGACGCGTGCCGCGGGACTACGGTTTGTGCGCCGGCGTCCGTAGTCTTGGTCAGGCTTCCTGCGCCGTGCGATGCCTGCCTCCGACTCCCGACTGTTGCGCCTGACGGTACGCGCCGCGCTCGCCATTGGCGCGCTGGCGGCGGCCGGCTGCGCCACCGTGACGCGCGAGCCGACGCAACGGGTGTCGATCGTCGCCGTCGACGCCGACGACCAGCCGCTGCCGGGCATGCGCTGCCGCGTCGCCAACGGCGCCGCCGTCTACTACGGCGACTCGCCGATGCACGACGTGCCGGTGCGCCGTTCGTTCAGCAATCTCGAGATCGAGTGCCGGCGCGGTGCGCTCGTGGCGCGCGGCACCGCGGTGGCGCGCGGCGGCGGCTCGTCGCTGCAGAGCATGCTGCCCGGCGGAACGGCAATGCTCGCGATCGACGTGCTCAGCGGCCGGCACTTCTCGTACCCGATCGAGTTGCGCGTGCGCGCCGGCGAACACCTGGTGTTCGACGCCGGCCGCACCCGCGGCGCCTTGCAGGCCGACACCGGCAACGATCGCTAGAAGCTGTGGAGCTGCGAGCAACGCCGTTCGGCGGCGTAGTTCTCACAGCGGCTTGCGGATTGCGTGCCCGATCTCGCCGATGATGCCGCGGCGGAAGGCGAGCACGCAGACGACGAAGATCGCGCCCTGCACGATCGTGACCCAGGCGCCGAGTTGCGCCAGATAGTTCTGCATCGTGATGATCACCGCCGCGCCGACCGCCGGGCCGAAAATCGTTCCGAGGCCGCCGAGCAGCGTCATCAGCACCACTTCGCCCGACATCGTCCAGTGCACGTCGGTCAGCGACGCGAGCTGGAACACCAGCGACTTGGTGCCGCCCGCCAGCCCCGCCAGCGTCGCCGACAGCACGAAGGCAAGCAGCTTGTAGCGTTCGACGTGGTAGCCGAGCGAGACGGCGCGGCTTTCGTTCTCGCGGATCGCCTTGAGCACCTGGCCGAACGGCGAGTGCACGATGCGGTAAATCAGGAGGAAGCCACCGATGAAGATCGCATACACGAGCGCGTACATCGCCGCCTCGTTCGTCAGGTCGATCAAGCCGAACAGCTTGCCGCGCGGCACCGCCTGGATGCCGTCCTCGCCGCCGGTGAACGGCGCCTGCAGGCAGAAGAAGAACACCATCTGCGCCAGCGCCAGCGTGATCATCGCGAAGTAGATGCCCTGGCGCCGGATCGCCAGCGCGCCGGCGACCACACCGAGCGCGCCCGCGCACAAGGTGCCGAACAGGATCGCCAGCTCCGGCGTCAGGCCCCACACCTTGGCCGAGTGCGCGCTCGCGTAGCCGGCAATGCCGAAGAACATCGCGTGGCCGAACGAGAGCAGGCCGACGTAACCGATCAGCAGGTTGAAGGCGCACGCGAACAGCGCGAAGCACATTACCTTCATCAGGAACACCGGGTAGATCACGAGCGGCGCCAGCAGGAAGAAGCCGGCCATCGCCAGGAAGGCGATCCGCTGGTGGCGCAGGACGCCCGCGCTGCGCGCGATCGGTAGCTCGGCAGCGTTGCTGCTCATGCGGCACCTACTTTTGAGTGCCGAACAGGCCGGCCGGCCGGATCAGCAGCACGATTGCCATGATGACGAAGATCACGATGTTCGACGCCTCCGGATAGAACACCTTGGTCAGCCCCTCGACCAGCCCGAGGCCGAAGCCGGTGACGATCGAGCCCATGATCGAGCCCATGCCGCCGATGACGACGACCGCGAACACGACGATGATCAGATCCGCACCCATCTGAGGGCTGACCTGGTAGATCGGCGCCGCCATCACGCCGGCGAGCGCCGCCAGAGCCACGCCGAAGCCGTAGGTGAGCGTGATCATGCGCGGCACGTTGATGCCAAAGGCCTGCACCAGCGCCGGGTTCTCGGTGGCGGCGCGCAGGTAGGCGCCGAACTTGGTCTTCTCGATCACGTACCAGGTACCGAGGCAGACCACGAGCGAAGCGACGATCACCCAGGCGCGGTAGTTGGGCAGGAACATGAAGCCCAGGTTCTGGCCGCCGCGCAGTTGCTCCGGCATCGCGTACGGCAGTCCGGACGAGCCGAATTCGTTGCGGAACAGCCCCTGGATGATCAGCGCCAGCCCGAAGGTCAGCAGCAGCCCGTACAGGTGGTCGAGCTTGTACAGCCGCGCCAGCATCGTGCGCTCGATGATCACTCCGGTGGCACCGACCAGCAGCGGCGCGATCAGCAGCGACCACCAGTAGCCGAGGCCGAACCAGTGCAGCAGCAGGTAGGCGCAGAACGCGCCCATCATGTACTGGGCGCCATGCGTGAAGTTGATGATGTTCAGCAGGCCGAAGATCACCGCCAGTCCGAGCGACAGCAACGCGTAAAACGAGCCGTTGATGAGCCCGATCAGCAACTGGCCGAACAGCGCCTGCGTGGGGATGCCGAAGATTTCCACCGCTCACCGTCTCGTCGCCCCGGCGCAGACCGGGGCTCAATCAAGCCTTCGATGAGATCCCGGCCTGCGCCGGGGCGATCGCGAACGCCGCCGGCGCGGCGCGCGTTACTTCTTCGCTTCGCCGCCGGCCACCAGCGGGCAGCCGCCCTCGGCCATCGGCCGGAACGCCTGATCGGCCGGGATCGTCGCGCGGATCTTGTGGTAGTCCCACGGGCCCTTCGACTCGGCCGGCTTCTTGACCTCGACCAGGTAGGCGGGGTGGATCTTGCGGCCGTCGGCGCGAACGCTGCCGCGGCCGAACAGCGGATCTTCGGTCGCCATCGCCTTCATCTGCGCGATGACGCGCGTGCCGTCGTCGGTCTTGGCCGCCTCGACCGCCTTCAGGTAGTGCAGCACCGCCGAGTACACGCCGGCATGGATCATCGTCGGGTGGATGCCGCGGTTGGCGGCGGCGAAGCGCTTGGCGAACGCGCGCGTCTGCTCGTTCATGTCCCAGTAGAAGGTCTCGGTGAAGATGAGCCCCTGCGCGGTCGGCAGGCCGAGCGCGTGCACGTCGGTGATGAACACCAGCAGGCCGGCGAGGTTCTGCCCGGCCTTGACGATGCCGAATTCGGCCGCCTGCTTGATCGAGTTGGTCGTGTCGCCGCCGGCATTGGCCAGGCCGATGATCTTGGCCTTCGAGGCCTGCGCCTGCAGCAGGAACGAAGAGAAGTCCTGCGTGTTCAGCGGGTGCCGCACCTTGCCGAGCACCTTGCCGCCGTTCTTCAGCACCACCGCCTCGGTGTCCCGCTCGAGCGCGTGGCCGAAGGCGTAGTCGGCGATAAGGAAGAACCAGGAGTCGCCGCCGGTACGCACGACCGCGTTGCCGGTGCCGTTGGCCAGCATCCAGGTGTCGTAAGTCCAATGGATCGTGTTCGGCGAGCAGGCCTTGCCGGTCAGGTCGGCCGTGGCGGCTCCGGACACCAGGAACGCCTTGCCCTTTTCGCGCGTGATCTGGTTGACCGCCAGGGCCACGCCCGAGTTGGGCGTGTCCACGATCACGTCCACCTTGTCGACGTCGTACCACTGGCGCGCGATGCTCGAGCCGACATCGGCCTTGTTCTGATGGTCGGCGGAGACGATCTCGACCCGCATGCCCTTGCGCTGGGCGCCGAAGTCCTCGACCGCCATTCGCGCCGCCTGCTCCGAGCCGCGTCCCGACAGGTCGGTGTACAGGCTCGACATGTCGGTGAGCACGCCGATCTTGATCGTCCCGTCCGAGACCTGTGCGCCGGCGGCGCCGGCGCCGAACGCGAGCGCGGCGGCGACCAGCATCGAGATCAATCTGCGCTTCATTTCAGCCTCCTCCCAGTGTGGTACTCGTTCCAAAAAGTCTGCGCGCCTCTCAGACGCCCAGATACTCGTGCAACATGTCGCGCTTGCTTGCCAACTCGCCGGCGGCAAAGCTCTCGACGATGCGGCCGTGCTCCATGACGTAGAAGCGGTCCGCCAGCGGCGCGGCGAAGCGGAAGTTCTGTTCGACCATCACGATCGTGAAACCCTTCTCGCGCAGCATGCGGATCGTGCGTGCCAGCGCCTGCACGATCACCGGCGCCAGCCCTTCGGAAATCTCGTCGAGCAGCAGCAGCTTGGCTCCCGTGCGCAGGATGCGGGCGACCGCGAGCATCTGCTGCTCGCCGCCCGACAGCCGCATGCCGGGGCTCGCGCGCCGCTCCTTGAGGTTCGGGAACATCGCGTAGATCTCGGGCAGCGGCATGCCGCCGCTGGCCACCGGTGGCGGCAGCAGCAGGTTCTCCTCGCACGACAGGCTGGCGAAGATGCCGCGCTCCTCCGGGCAGTAGCCGATGCCGAGCTGCGCGATCCGGTGCGGCGGCAGGGCCACGGCTTCGCGGCCGTTGATCATGATCGAACCGGAGCGCTTGCCGACCAGGCCGAGGATGGCCTTGAGGGTGGTCGTGCGGCCGGCGCCGTTGCGGCCGAGCAGCGTCACGACCTCGCCGCGGTTCACGGTCAGGTCGACGCCGTGCAGGATGTGCGACTCGCCGTAGAAGGCGTGCACGTTCGTCAGGCGCAGGAACTCGACGCCCTTATCCATGTGCGCCCTGCAGCTCGACTTCGGCGCTGCCCATGTACGCTTCGAGCACCTGCGGGTTCTTCGACACCACCGCGTACGGCCCTTCGGCGATGATCTGTCCGCGCGACAACACGGTGATCGTGTCGGCGACGGTCTCGACCACGTTCATGTTGTGCTCGACCATCAGGATCGTGCGGTTGGCGGCGACCTTCCTGATCAGTTGCGTCACGCGTGCCACGTCCTCGTGCCCCATTCCGGCTGTCGGCTCGTCGAGCAGCATCAGCTCGGGATCCATCGCCAGCGTGGTCGCGATCTCCAGCGCGCGCTTGCGACCGTACGGCAGCTCGACGGTCACGTAGGCGGCGAACTCGCGCAGTCCGACGGTGTCGAGCAGATCGAGCGCACGGCCGTTGAGCGCCTCGAGCGAGCGCTCCGACTCCCAGAAGCGGAAGGTCTTCGCGGTCCTGCTCAGCAGCGCGATGCGGACGTTCTCCAGCACCGTCAGATGGGCAAAGGTGGCCGAAATCTGAAACGAGCGGATGATCCCGCGGCGCGCGATCTGCGCCGGACGCTCGACGGTGATGTCCTGGCCGTTGAACAGGATCCGGCCGCGCGTCGGGTCCAGGAACTTGGTCAGGAGGTTGAAGCAGGTCGTCTTGCCCGCCCCATTCGGCCCGATCAGCGCGTGGATCGTCCCGCGGACGACCTTCAGGTTGACGCCGTTGACCGCGACGAAGCCCTTGAACTCCTTCGTCAGCGACTGCGTCTCGATGATGACTTCGCTCGCGCTCACCGTCTCCTCGTGGCCGCTGCCGGTGCGTGGCGGGCCCCGCCGCCACCGGGCTTTTACCTATTGTGTGCTCGGCGCGCAGGTTGTAGCGGAATTCGGTCGACTTGTCATGCACTAGGCCCGGCGGCCGACTTCGACCTCGCGCCGGGCCGCTGCCGACGTGCGCTTGACCGCCATCAACCGCCACCGGCGGCGCCGCTGGTGTGATGGCGCTGGGCGGCGGCGCTTGCGTGCGCCTGGGAAGACGGCATGGGCACCTACGACGCGATCGTGATCGGCTCCGGCATCGGCGGACTGGGCGCGGCCGCCGCCCTGGCCAGCGTCGGCAAGCGCGTGCTGGTGCTCGAACGGCACACACAGCCGGGCGGGCTGACGCAGGCGTTCGAACGCGACGGCTTTCGCTTCGACGTCGGCGTCCACCACCTCGGCGGATTCGGTGCCGGCGGCTTGAATCGCCGGCTGTTCGACCGGCTGGCCGGCGGCCGCATCGAGATGGCGCCGATCGCCGGCGCTTGCGAGCGGTTGCGCTTCCCCGACTTCGGCCTCGCGCTTGTGCCGCCGGCGGCGCGGTTGCAGCAGTCATTGGCCGAGGCTTTCGCCGCCGAGGCCGCCGGGATCGAAGCCTTCTTCGACGCCATTGAGGACGCGGACCGGGCGATGGGCGCGCTGCAGGCCACGCACTCGGCGCCCGGCTTTCTCGCCACGCCTCTGGCGTGGATCCGGCGCGAGGCGATCGCGCGTTGGGTCGGCCGCACCACCTGGGAGGTGGTGAGCGAGACGGTGCGCGACCCGCGCCTGCGGGCGCTGCTTTGCGCCGCCTGGGGCGGCTACGGCACACGCCCGCTGGACAGCTCGTTCGCCATGCACGCAGTGTCGCTGGCGAACCACTTCGACGGCGCCTGGTATCCGGCCGGCGGTGCCGGCAGCTTTGCGCGCGAACTGAGCCGCACCATCGTCGAGGCCGGTGGCGCGATCCGCACCGAAGCAGAAGTCAGCGCCATCCACTGCGAGGCGCGCCGCATTCGGGCGGTGAGCCTCGCCGGCGGCGCCACTCTCGACTGCCGCTGCCTGGTAAGCGACATCGGCATCCACAACACGCTGCGCCTACTGCCTTCCGATGAGGTCGACTATCAATGGGCGGCCGACGCGCTCGAGCTGCAGCCGTCGACCGGGCACATCGGCCTGTACCTCGGGCTCGAGGGCGACATCGCCGCGCATGGCGCCGACGCCGCCGGTCACTGGATCCACGAGACCTGGGACGTCAACGCGCTGTGGACCGACCCCTTCGCGCAGGCGCGCGCTCCGTCGCTGTTCGTGTCGTTTCCGTCGCTGCGCGACCCGCGCCACGACCCGGGTCCGCGCCGCCGGCACACGGCCGAGGTGGTGGCGCTGGTCGACTGGAGCGCGTTCGCGCAGTGGGATCGCTCGCAGGACCACGGCGGCATGAAGAAGAACGCGCCGGCCGCGGTGCGCAGCGACAGCTATCTGGCGTTCAAGTCGCTGCTGCAGACCAACCTGCGGCGCCAGTTCGAGCGGCACTTCCCGGCGCTGGCGCCGATGATCGTGATGTGCGAGTGCTCGACGCCGATCTCGCTCGCCACCTGCACCGGCGCCGAGCACGGCGCCTCCTACGGCCTGGAGGCGACACCGCGCCGCTTCCTGAGCGCCGCCCTGCGGCCGCGCACGCCGATCGGCGGCCTGTTCCTCGCCGGGCAGGACGCCTGCATGCCCGGCGTCAGCGGCGCGCTGCTCGGCGGCCTGATGGCCGCCGCCAACGCGCAGCCGCGGCTGTACTCGCTGCTGCGCTGAGCGCCGGGCTCAACCCGCCGGCTCGAGCCGCAGCAAGGCGCCGTTCGGCTGATCGGTGAGCAGGTAGACGAAGCCATCGGGCCCGGTGCGCACGTCGCGCACGCGGCCGACGTGCCCGCGCAGCATCACTTCCTCGTCGACGACCGTCTCGCCTTGCAGGCGCAAACGGATCAATGCCTGCCCGCGCAGCGCGCCCATCAGCAGGTCGCCGCGCCAGCGCGCGAAGCGTTCGTCGCTGTAGAAGGTCATGCCGCTGAAGGCCGGCGACGGCGACCAGTGCCGCACCGGCTGTGCCATGCCCGCCTTCTCGCGTCCTTCGCCGATGCGCGTGCCGGTCACGTAGTTGACGCCGTGCGTGATCACCGGCCAGCCGTAGTTGACACCGGCGCGGATCAGGTTGAGTTCGTCGCCGCCCTGCGGCCCGTGCTCGCTCGCCCACAGCTCGCCGCTGGCCGGATGCAGGGCCGCGCCCTGCACGTTGCGGTTGCCGAGCGAGTAGATCTCGGGCCGGGCGCCGGCGGTGGCGGCGAAGGGGTTGCCGGGCGCGGGCCGGCCGTCGTCGGTCAGGCGCAGGATCTTGCCGGCGTGATCGTCGAGGTGCTGCGCGCGCTGCATCTCGCCGCGGTCGCCAAGAGTCAGGAACAGGTGGCCGTCGCGTGCCCACACCAGGCGCGCGCCGAAATGCCGGCCGCCGCCGGACTTCGGCGCCATGCGAAACAGCACCTGCACGTCGCTCATCCGGTAGGCGCCGGGGCCGCCGGCAAGGCGGCCGCGCGCCAGCTCGGTGCCGTTGTCGCCGCGCTCGTCGCGCTGCGCGTAGGCCCAGTAGATCCAGCCGTTGGCCGCGAACTGCGGATGCACGGCGACGTCGAGCAGGCCGCCCTGCCCCTGAGCGTCGACGCGCGGCAGCCCGGCCACGGGCACCGGGTCGAGTCGGCCGTCGGCGCCGATCACGCGCAGCCGGCCCGGCCGCTCGCTGACCAGCCTGCGGCCATCGGGCAGGAAGGCAAGCGCCCACGGGTGCTCGAGTCCCTCGGTCACGGTCACCACGCGCAACGCGTGCTCGCGCGTGTTGACGGTCGGCGCCGATTGGCTCCAGGCCGGAGCAATTGACAGGGCCAGCGCTGCGAGCGCGACGCCGGCGCGCAGCGAAAGAGCACGGTCTTCGGTCATGGTCTGGTTCTCGGTGAACGGTGGGCACGGACGCCGCCGCGAGGGCAACGCCAGTGTGCAGGAACGTGATGAGAGCATGTTTGGCGGCGGCGCGTGGCGTGCACAGCGGCCGGCACATCGGGCGCACTCTGGGCCAACCCGGGGGAACCCCTGGGCCACAGGCGCCTAAAATGCCGCCCTTCACAACGCGCCGCGCAGCGGCATCGACCTGTCGTAGCCCAACACAGGGGCGGCCGCAGACATGCGCGCGCCAAGCCCGCGGCCCGGTTCGCACGATCCGGCGATCCGCGCCAAGTCAACGATCGGAGGACAGCGTTGACCGAAGCGTTCCTGCCCGCCTGGCCGCCGGTCGTGCCGCCGCTGCTGTGGTTCGCGCTCACGCTGGTGGCGGCGGCGCTGATCGGCGAGTTCCTGTTCCGCCGCTTGCGGCTGCCGCGCATCAGCGGCTACGTGCTGGCCGGCCTGCTCGTGGGAGCGGCGGGCGCCGGCGATCCGGTGCGCGCGGCGCTTGCCACCGGCACCGGCTGGGCGTCGATCGTGGTCGAGCTGGCGCTCGGCGTGCTGCTGTTCGAACTCGGCAATCGCGTCGACCTGCGCTGGCTGCGCGCCAATCCGTGGCTGCTCGCCACCAGCGTGCTCGAGGCGTCGTTCACCTTCGCCGCCGTCTTCCTGGTGCTGCGGGCGATCGACGTGCCGCTCGACGAGGCTTTGCTCGTGGCGGCGATCTCGATGGCGACCGCGCCGGCGATCGTCATGCGCGTGGTGGCGGAAGCACGCGCCCAGGGCCAGGTGAGCGACCGCCTGTTGCTGCTGGCGGCGCTCAACAGCATCTACACCATCCTCGCCGTCCAGCTGATCTTCGGCTGGCTGCATCACAGCTACCGCAGCGATCCGGTGAGCGCCGTCTTGCAGCCGATCTATCTGATCGCCGGCGCGCTCGCCGCCGGCGCGCTGATCGCCTGGGTCATGCGCGGCCTGCGCACACGGATGCTGCTCGACGACGAGCACGCGGGCGCGGTCCTGATCGGGCTCGTGCTGTCGGCGGTGGTGTTGCTGAAGATGGCGAACCTGCCGGTGCTGCTGGCGATGCTCGTCGCCGGGCTGCTGGTGCGCCGCTTCAGCGGCCGGCCGTACCTGTGGCCGAAGAACCTGAGCGCGGTCACCGGCCTGCTGGTGCTGGCGCTGTTCGTGCTCACCGGCATCTCGGTGCAGTTGACGCACGTGGTCGCCGGCGGCCTGATCGCAGTGGCGCTGATCGCGGTGCGCCTGGGCGCGAAGACCGCCGCCGTGCTGCTGCTGGCGCGCCCGAGCGGCACGAGTTGGCGCCAGGGCCTGGCGCTCGGGGTGGCGCTGACGCCGATGTCGGGCGTGGCCTTCGTGCTCAGCTACGACCTGATTTCGGTGTTCCCGGAACTGGCGCCGCGCCTGGCGGCGACCGTGCTGGCGATGGTGGCGCTTCTGGAACTGATCGGACCGATCGTCGTGCGCTGGATGCTCGACTGGAGCGACGAGACCGCCGAGCACCTGCGCATCGGCGCATCGCGCACTGCCCTCGCGCACGAGCGCGCGCGGGCGCCGGCGACCGATCCGCAATCCGGGCCGGCCTAGGCGAACCGGCCGCCCTCCTCGAGAGACCTGCGATGGCCCTGCCTGCGTTCGCCCGGTCTGCTGCGTTCACGATCGGCATCGAGCTCGAGCTGCAGGTGGTCGGCACCTACGAGTACGACCTGGTCAACGGCGCCGCCGACCTGCTGCGCGAGGTCAGGACCAAGGGCCTGGCGGGCGAGATCAAGCCCGAGATCACCGGCAGCATGATCGAGGTGTCCACTGGCGTGTGCGACAACTGCGGCAGCGCGCTCGAGCAGTTGCGCGAACTGCGTGCGCGCCTGCTCGCCGCCGCGCGCAAGCTCAACCTCGGGCTGTGCGGCGGCGGCACGCATCCGTTCCAGGTCTGGCACGAGCGCCGGATCGTCGATGCGCCGCGCTTCCGCCAACTGACCGACCTGTACGGCTACCTGATGAAGCAGTTCACCGTCTTCGGCCAGCACATCCATCTGGGCTGCGCCGATGCCGACGGCGCGCTGCGCCTGCTGCACTCGCTCGGCCGCTACGTGCCGCACTTCATCGCGCTCGCCGCCTGCTCGCCCTTCGTCCAGGGTGCCGACACCGGCTTCCAGTCGGCGCGGCTGAACTCGGTAACCGCGTTTCCGCTTGCGGGCCGCGCGCCGTGCCTGCTGACTTGGCGCGAGTTCGAGGCGTACTTCGAGAAGATGACGCGTACCGGTGTGGTTGCCGGCATGAAGGACTTCTACTGGGACATCCGCCCCAAGCCCGAGTACGGCACGATCGAACTGCGCGTGATGGACACGCCGCTCACGCTCGACAAGGCCGCCGCCCTCGGCGGCTACCTGCGGGCGCTGGCGCGCCACCTCGAGATCGACCGGCCGTTTGCGCCGCGCGAGGATGACTACCTCGTCTACAGCTTCAACCGCTTCCAGGCGAGCCGCTTCGGACTGCGCGGCACGATCGTCGATCCGCACAGCGGCGAGCAGCGCTCGCTGCGCGACGATCTGATCGCCACCCTGGCGCGGGTCGAGGCGCACGCGGTCGACGCGCGCGCCGACCAGGCGTGCCTGGCGCTGCTGCGCTGGGTTCATCGCGCCGACAGCGACGCCGACTGGCTGCGCGATCGCTACGCGCGCGAAGGCTCGCTGTCCGAGGTGGTGCGCCAGCAGTGCGAAGTCTGGGCCGGCGACTGCCCGACGCTGGCGCCGCAGGCGGCGGCGAGCGAGGTGCGCGCCTGAGAGCGCGCCGGCCCGGTCCGATCAGATGCGAGCTTCCTCGACCGCGTGACAGGCGACCTGCGCCGCGCCGGCGCTCGCGCGCAACAGCGGCGCCTCGCTCTTGCAGCGCGCGTCGGCGTGCGGGCAGCGCGGGTGGAAGGCGCAGCCGGGCGGCGGGTTCAGCGGGTTGGGCACCTCGCCCGCCACAGGTGTGCGCGCGCGTCCGGTCATCGCCAGGTCGGGGATCGCGTCGAGCAGCATGCGCGTATAGGGATGGCGCGGCGCTGAGAACAGGGTCTGCTTCGGCGCCAGCTCGACAATGCGACCGAGATACATGACGCCGACGCGGTCAGAGATGTGGCGCACCACGGCCAGGTTGTGCGAGATGAAGAGATAAGTGAGGCCGAGCTCGCGCTGCAGGTCCTTCATCAGGTTCAGCACCTGCGCCTGCACAGAGACATCGAGCGCGCTGGTCGGCTCGTCGCACACCAGGAACTCCGGGTGGGTGGCGAGCGCGCGCGCGATCGACAGCCGCTGGCGCTGGCCGCCAGAGAACTGGTGCGGGTACTTTTCCTTGTCGGCGGGCGCCAGTCGCACCAGGTGCAGCAGCTCGTCGACGCGCGCCAGCACCGCCTGGCGGTCGTCGAGCAGCCGGTGCGCGCGCAGCGGCTCGGCGATGATGTCGGCCACGCGCCAGCGCGGATTCAGGCTGGCGTAGGGATCCTGGAAGATCATCTGCAGCTTCTGCCGCAGGCCGCGACCGGCAGCGCTGTTCATTTGCCGCAGGTCGTGGCCGAAGAACTCGATTTCGCCGCGGGTCGGCGCGTACAGACCGACCAGCAGCCGCGCCACCGTGCTCTTGCCGCAGCCGGATTCGCCCACGAGCGCGAGCGTCTCGCCGCGCCGGATCTCGAAGCTCACGCCGTCGACCGCGTGCAGGATCGCGCGCCCCTTGCGCTCGAGCATGCGGTCGAGCCAGGGCGGCGAGACATCGAAGTACTTGGCGATGTCCTTGGCGCGCACGATGGCCTCGTCGCCCTGCGCTACGGTCATGGGACGGGGGATGGCGTTCATGCGCCTCCTCACGCTGCCGCCTAGGCGGCGGCCTCGTGCAGCCAGCAGGCTGCGAGCGTGCTGCCGGCCGGCATCAAGTCGGGACGCTGGCTGCGGCAGCGCGCGTCGGCGTGCGGGCAGCGCGGGTTGAAGGCGCAGCCGGCGGGAATCGCGGTCAGTCGCGGCATGCTGCCGTCGATCTGGGCGAGCCGCTCGGCCTCGCCGCTCATGCTCGGGATCGAGCCCATCAGCCCGATCGTGTAAGGGTGCTGCGCGCGATGGATCACGTCGGCCACCGGGCCGATCTCGGCGATCCGGCCGGCGTACATCACCGCCACCCGGTCGGCGGTCTCAGCGATCACGCCCATGTCGTGCGTCACCAGCATCACCGCCGTGCCGTGCTCGCGGCACAGGCGCTTTAAGAGGCCGATGATCTGCGCCTGGATGCTGACGTCGAGCGCGGTGGTCGGCTCGTCGGCGATCACGAGCCTGGGCTCGGCCGCAAGCGCGAGCGCGATCACCACGCGCTGGCGCATGCCGCCCGAGAACTGGTGCGGGTAGTGGTCGATGCGCCGCTCCGGCGCCGGGATGCCGGTGGCCGCCAGCAGGTCGATCGCGCGGCGGCGCGCCTGCGCCGAGGGCATTTCGAGGTGGGTGGCGATGGTCTCGATCAACTGCTGTCCGACCGTGTACAGCGGATTGAGCGAGGTCAGCGGATCCTGGAAGATTGCGCCGATCTGGCGCCCGCGCACCCGGCGCATCTCGGCGTCGGGCAGATCGTCGATGCGGCGGCCGTCGAGCCGGACTTCGCCGGCGGCAATCCGGCCCGGCGGCTCGAGCAGGCCGATGATCGCGGCGCCGGTCAGGCTCTTACCCGCGCCCGACTCGCCGACCACGCCGAGCACCTCGCCGGCGGCAATCGAGAACGACACATCGTCGACCGCCAACAGCGTGCCGCGCCGGGTCGGAAACTCGATGCGCAGGTTGCGCACCTCGAGCAGCGGCGTCCGACCCATCGTCTGGTTCTCGGCTTCAGCGGGCGGGCAGCGGGCAGCCGACGATCGGCTCGCTGTGATTGACGCGCGGCTCGAAGTCCTGCGCCAGGGGATTGGCCTTCTTCGCCTCGAGCCAGTAGCGAGTGCAGGGCTTGACCTCGAGCATCAGCGTGCGCTGCTCGCCGAAGGTGAAGCCGGCCGCGGGCGGGCCCTGGACGACGATCCGGCGCAGGCCCGGCGCCACCATGATCGGCGCGCCGGGACGCTCGATGTAGTGGCGACCGTCGACCGAGATGATGATCACGTCAAAGGTGTTCAACTCGACCTTGCGCCAGCGCTCGCCGTGCAGGAATGAGAAGTTCTCCGGCCGCGCGGCGCAGCCGGCCAGCACGGCGGCGGTGAGCACGGCGGCCATGGCCGTGGCGAGAATTCGGCTCAGTCTCATGGGATCCTCCGGACAGGATGCGGACGCCAGCCGCGCGGCGCGGGGATCGCGGGCGGCGGCGCCAGCAACTTATCAGCAGCTTGGATCACGGGCGGTAACCGGTGGTTTCGCTGCGTGCCGGCTCGCTAGCGCAGTTTGGGATTGAGGGCATCGCGCAGCCAGTCGCCGAGCAGGTTGACCGACAGCACCAGCAGCACCAGCGCCGCGCCGGGGAAGATCGTGATCCACCACTCGCCGGAGAACAGGAACTCCTGGCCGATACGGATCAGCGTGCCGAGCGACGGCGTGGTCGGCGGCACGCCGACGCCGAGGAACGACAGGGTGGCCTCGGTGATGATCGCGGTGGCGATGTGCACGGTGGCCAGCACCAGCACCGGGCCGGTGACGTTGGGCAGGACGTGCCGGAACATGATCGCCAGCGGCGACACGCCGATCACGCGCGCCGCCTGCACGTACTCCTTGTTCTTCTCGACCATCGTCGAGCCGCGCACGGTGCGCGCGTACTGGACCCAGCCGGACAGCGCGATCGCCAGGATCAGCACCGCGAAGGCGACGTCGCCGTGCGCGTCGCGCGGCAGCAGGGCGCGGAAGACGCCGTCGATCAGCAGCGCCACCAGGATCGCCGGAAACGACAGCATGACGTCGCACACGCGCATGATGAAGGCGTCGACCCGGCCGCCGATGTAGCCCGACAGCAGTCCGAGTCCGACACCGAGAACGATCGACAGGATCACCGAGGCCACACCGATCGCCAGCGACACCCGCATGCCGTACAGGATCGCCGACAGCACATCGCGCCCCTGGTCGTCGGTGCCGAGCCAGAACTTCGGGTTCGACCCCTCCTGCCAGATCGGCGGCAGCGAGGCGTCCATCAGGTTCAGGGTCGCCAGGTCGAAGGGGTTGTGCGGCGCCACCCACTCGGCGAACAGCGACGAGAAGATCAGCACGAAGGCGACCAGCGCCGCCGCGATCGCCACCGGCGAGTTGCGGAAGCTGTAGGCGACGTCGCCGTCCCAGCGGCGGGCGAACCAGCCGGGCTGCGCCGCGCGGTCGGGCGTCGAGCGTCCAGCGTCCAGCGTGGGCTGCGCGCCAGCCCCGTCGCTCATCGCCCGCCTCGCGCCGACAACGCCACCACCCGGCAGCCTGCGCCGGATGCCGAACGCTCGTCGCCGGACGCCGGACGAGTCACGCTCGACGCTCGACGCTCGACGCTAGACGTCACTTCACCACCGTCCACTTCAGGAACATGAAGTTGTCGGCGAGCTGCACCGTGGTCACGCCGCGCTTCATCGCCCAGGCGAGCGCCTGCTGGTGCAGCGGCAGGTGGCCGATGTCGTCCTGGTGGATCTTCATCGCCTCGCGGATCGCTGCCTGGCGCCGCGCCGGATCGGTCTCGGTGGCGATTGCGCGCGTCAGCTCGTCGACCCGCGGATTGCTGTAGCTGCCGAGGTTGAACTGGCCCTGGCCGCCGGCACCCGGAGTGGCCATCAGCGCGAACAGCGGGTTGTGCGAGTCGTACGAGCCCGGCGTCCAGCCGAGCAGGTAGAAGCTGGTGTTGCGCGACAGGATCTTCGGGAAGTAGGTCGACTTGCTCTCGGCCATCAGATCGATGCGGATGCCGACGCGCGCCAGCATCGCCGCCACCGCCTTGCAGATCTCCTCGTCGTTGACGTAGCGGTCGTTCGGGCAGTTCATGCCGACCTCGAAGCCCTGCGCGTAGCCGGCCTGCGCCAGCAGCCGGCGCGACGCCTCCGGGTCAAAGGGCAGGCGCGTGTTCAGGTCGGCGGGAAAGCCCTTGATGCCGGGCGCGATCATCAGCGCGGTCGGCGTGCTGGCGCCGCGCATCACCGCGCGCTGGATCGCGTTGACGTCGATCGCCTGATAGAAGGCCTGGCGCACGCGTCGGTCCTGGAACGGGTTGCGGCCCTTGACGTTCGAGTACAGCAACTCGCCGCGCGACTGATCCATGCCGAGGAAGATCGTGCGCAGTTCCGGCCCCTGCATCACCTTCAGGTTCGGATGGGCGGCGATGCGCGCGATGTCCTGCACCGGCACCGGCTCCATCATGTCGATCTCGCCCGAGAGAAGTGCCGCCACGCGCGTGCTGGCGCTGCCGATCGGCGTGAACACCGCCTCGGTGATGTTGGTCTCGATCGACTTGTCCCAGTAGTTGCCATTGCGCACGAGCGTGGTGCGCACCGACGGCTCGCGCGCACGCAGTCGGAACGGTCCGGTGCCGTTGGCGCGGAACGATGCGGTGTTCTCGACCCCCTTGCGCTTGTCGACCGGCTGCGTGGCGCGGTTTTCCTCGGCCCACTTCCTGGACATGATCATCCACAGCGAGATCACGTCGGGCAGGATCGGGAACGGCTCGTGGGTGATGATGTCGACCGCGTGGTCGTCGATGCGGCGAATCTCGCGGATCGCGCCGACGTAGGTCTTGACGTCGGAGCCGTCGCCGCGCGCGCGCTGGAACGAGAAGATCACGTCGTCGGCGGTGAACGGCGTGCCGTCGTGGAAGCTCACGCCACGGCGCAGGTTGAAGCGCCAGACCGTCGGCGCGGTCTGCTTCCAGTCGGTCGCCAGCAGCGGGATCAGCTCGAGGTTCTTGCCGCGGCCGACCAGCGGCTCGTAGATGTTGGCGAGGAAGTTCAACTGCAGCGACTCGTTCAACGAGTGCGGATCCATCGACAGAGCATCGCCCTGGTTGGCGAAGCGGAAGGTCTTGGCCGCCGCCGGCGCCGCCAGCAGCAGCGCCACCGCCGCCAGCGCCGCACCGAGCGCGGTCGAAGCGCGCAGCCAACTTGCCATCACTTTCATCTGCTCCCCCCGGATCAGGTTGTTGGCAGCGGCAGGCGCCGCTCGGCGAGCGCCGCCAGGAACCCGCTGCCGAGCGGGATTGCGGCGTCGTTGAAATCGTAACGCGTCGAGTGCAGCCAGCAGTCCTCGCCGCCGCCCTGGCCGAGGCGCGCATAGCAGCCGGGCCGCGCCTGCAGCATGAACGAGAAGTCCTCGGCGCCCATCGACGGCGGCAGGTTGCGCGCGACCTTGTCGCGGCCGACCAGATCCTCGGCCACCGCCGCGGCGAACTCGTACTGCGGCTGGTGGTTGATCGTCGCCGGATAGACGCGCTCGTAGCTGACCTGGGCGCTGCCGCCGAAGGCACGCGCGGTCGATTGCGCCAGCTCGCGCAGGCGCGCCTCGATCGTCGCCTGCACGCTGTGGTTGAAGGCGCGCACCGTGCCGCTGATGTGCGCCTCGCGCGGCACGACGCTGAAGGCCTCGAGGTTGCCGGCCTGCACCGCGCACAGCGACAGCACCGCCGCATCGAGCGGCGCCACGTTTCGGGCGACGATCGACTGCGCCGCCGCGATCACCTGCGCTGCCATCAGCACCGGATCGACGGTCAGATGCGGATGCGCGCCGTGACCGCCGCGGCCCGAGAGCGTGATGCGCACGCGGTCGGCAGCGGCCATCATCGGCCCCGGGTTCAGGCCGATGTGACCGAGCGGCAACCCGGGCCAGTTGTGCAGCGCATAGACCTCGTCGGCCGGAAAACGCGTGAACAGGCCGTCGTCGATCATCGCCCGCGCGCCGGCGTGACCCTCCTCGCCCGGCTGGAAGATCGCGTACACGGTGCCGTCGAAGCCGCGCGTGGCGGCCAGGTACTGGGCGGCGCCGAGCAGCATCGTCGTGTGCCCGTCGTGGCCGCAGGCGTGCATCAGGCCGTGCCTTACGGAGCGGTGCGCGAACTCGTTTTCCTCGCCGATCGGCAGCGCGTCCATGTCGGCGCGCAGCCCGATCGAGCGGCCCGAGCGCTCGGCGCGGCCGCGGATCACGCCGACGACGCCGGTGCGGCCGACGCCGGCATGCACCTCGATTCCCCACTGGCGCAGGCGCTCGGCCACGAGCGCCGCGGTGCGATGCTCCTCGAAGCCGAGTTCGGGGTGCGCGTGCAGGTCGCGCCTGATCGCGGTCAGCGCCTCGTGCCGCTCGGCAACGAAGGCGACCGGCGAGCGCAGCGCGCGGCCGAGATAGGCGCCGCCCATGTCAGTGCGCCGCCGCCGAGCGCTCGATGCGCAGGCGTGGGTCGACCGCGAAATACAGCAGGTCGACGATCAGATTGATGATCACGAACACGAGCGCGATCAGGCACAGGTAGGCGGCCATCACCGGAATGTCGGCGAACTGCACGCTCTGGATGAACAGCAGCCCCATGCCCGGCCACTGGAACACGGTCTCGGTGACGATCGCGAAGGCGATGATCCCGCCCAGTTGCAGGCCGGTGATCGTGATCACCGGCACGAGCGTGTTCTTCAATGCATGGCCGAAGTGCACGGCGCGGTCGGTCAAACCGCGCGCGCGCGCGAACTTGATGTAGTCGGTGCGCAGGACTTCCAGCATCTCCGAACGCACCAGACGCATGATCAGCGTCAGCTGGAACAGCGACAGCGTGATCGCCGGCAGGATCAGGTGCTTCCAGCCGGTCGCGGTCAGCATGCCGGTGCTCCACCAGCCGATCGCCACCGTCTCGCCGCGGCCGAAGCTCGGCAGCCAGCCCAGTTGCACCGCGAACACCAGGATCAGCAGGATGCCGATGAGAAAGGTCGGCAGCGACACGCCGACCAGCGACACCGCGAGCAGGAACTGCGAAAACCAGGAGTCGCGCTTGAGCGCCGTGTACACGCCCATCGGGATGCCGACCACGATCGCGATCAGGGCCGCCGCCAGCGCCAGTTCGAGGGTGGCCGGCAGCCGCTCCTCGATCAGCGTGCTCACCGCGCGCCCCTGGCGCAGGCTGATGCCGAAGTCGCCCTGCACGGCGTTGCCGACGAAGGTCGCGAACTGGACGAAGAACGGCTGGTCCAGTCCCAGTTCGGCGCGCAGACGCGCACGATCGTCGGGCGTGGCATCCTGGCCGAGCATCTGCGTGACCGGGTCGCCAACGTACTGGAACAGCAGGAAGGCAACGAAGGCCACCGCCAGCATGACGACGACGGCCTGCAGCAGGCGGCGAATGACGAAGGCGAGCATCGCGGCGGGGGAAGTGGAACGCGCGCGCCGCCAGCGGCGGCGCGGCGCGTCACGGCGGCGAAATATACGCGCAGCGCGCCGTTCGCCCTCGCGCCGTGCGGTAGCGGCGGCCTGGCGCAACCGCGGGCCGACGTCGGCGCCGACATCCGCGGTCGGCGTCGCTAGCGGAACTTGTTCTCGCGCAGCGGCGAGCGCACCAGGCGGCCCGCCACTGCTGCTGCCTGTCGCCTCACGATCTCGGGCGCCGGGCAGACACCGGTCGCGCGACGGGCGAGCGCTGCGGCGAGCATGCCCTCGCTCGGGTCTCCGAGCAGCCGGTCAAGGTCGTCGGCCACGGCACAGGTCGGCATGAAGCCGTCGGCGAAGTCGCCGAAGCCGGCATCGTTGCTGCCCTGGAACTCGATCGGGAAGTAGCTGAGGCCGCAGTTGTCCTTGGCGGTGAAGCCGAAGGGCTTGCCGCAGGTGGTGGCGCCGATCAGATGCACGGCAACGCCGATGCCGCGCAAGCCGTTGATGATCGACTCGCTCGCCGAGCAGGAGTCAGCGGAGGTGAGAATGAACACGCGCGAGAGGTTCAATTGCGGCAACGGTTGATCGGCGCTGGTGCCGCTGTTGCTTCGGCCCGACGTGAGGCCGAAAAACGGCAGCACGTTGGCCGGGTCGTTGTTGTCGGCCACGCGCTTGCTGTTGAAGCGCAGTCGCTCGAACACTTTGCCTCTGGTGCGCGTACCGCCGGCGATCATGTAGCTGACCTGACTGGCGATGTAGAGGAAGCCGCCGCCGTTGTAGCGAAGGTCGAGCACCAGGTCGGTGACGCCCTGGCGCGCGAAGTCGGCGAAGGCGGTCACGAGCTGGCCCTCGGCCGGCGCGATGTGATCGTTGAAGGTCAGGTAGCCGACCCGCTCGCCGCCAACATTGAACACGCGCGCGTTCTGCACCGGCACTCGGGTCACGGGGCCTGCGGTCAGCATCACCGTGCGCGTGGCTCCGGCGCGATCGAGAAACTCGAAGGTGTAGGCAGTACCTGCGCGCGGCGCGAAGGCGCCTTCGTTGATCGTGGCCACGCCACCAGGCGTCGGATCGTCGATCGACACGCCGTTGATCGATCGAACCGCCCATCCGCGAGCGAGGCCGGCCGCGGCCGCCGGCGTACCCGGGTCGACATAGGCGATGCGCAGATTGCGCGGCGGCGTGCTCTGGCCGAGGATCCACTCGATGCCGTAGCCCGCGCCGGCGCCGGCCTGAGACAGCGCGATCCAGTCGGAGGTCGGATAGGTGAAGCTGAACTCGTCCTTGAGCTTGCCGCTTGGCGTTCGCGCCGGAGTCAGCAGGTCGTCGAAGTACGCGCCCAGGGAAGCCCGCACGTCGTTGACGTTGCTGTACAGCGGCAAGGTCGGATCGACCGCCGGTACTTCGTCGAACCACAGGTAGGCCTCGTCCATGTAGGAGCGCACCCAGCGCTTCTCCTGGTCGAGCGAACCGCTGCGGTTAGCCGCGGGCGCAAGGAGATTCGTCGGCGCGCACTGCTGCGCCAACGTCGGCGAAGGCGGCAGCGCGTTGCCGGGCGCGAGCACGCCGCCACCACTGCCACCGCCGCAGGCACTCAGGCCGACCGCCGCCGCTGCGATCACGGCGCCGACGACAAGCAAGCGCCGCGCCGTCGTGCAGCTAGCGCCAACAGTGCGCTGCTTCATCCTCAAGCCTGCGCTACTCGGTAGCCTGCGACCGTATCACTTCAGGGACCGTGGGCGGGTCAAGAGCGGCCGGGATCGACTCTCAGTCGATGCGCACCCAGCGCGCCTCGAGCCGGTTGTCGGCGCGATGGACGACGTGCACGTTCCTGCGCATCGCCCAGGGGATGACCTGGTTGTGCAGCGGGATGTGCATGACCTCGCGGTTATGCAGCATCAGGGCCTGGGCGATGATCTGGTTGCGCTTCTTCGGGTCGAGTTCGCTTTTCATCGCGTCGACCAGCCGGTCGAACTCGGCATGGCTGACGCGACCGAGGTTGAAGTTGCCGTCGCCATCCTTGCCGACGGTGCGCGCCAGCGACTGCAGCGAGTAAAGAGCATCGAAGGTCGGCACGCCCCAGCCGAGCAGGTAGGCGCTGGTGTCGTGCTTTTGGATCTTCGGGAAGTAAGTCGCGCGCGGCATTGCATTCAGACTCACGCGCAGCCCGATCTGCGCCCACATCGTGACGATCGCCTTGCAGACCTCCTCGTCGTTGATGTAGCGGTTGTTCGGGCAGTCGAGCGTGAATGCGAAGCCGTTCGGGAAGCCAGCCTGCGCCAACAGTTCGCGCGCGCGCTTCTGATCGAACGGCAGCCGCTGGTGCGCCTCGCGCGTCCAGCCGTTGACCTGTGGAGCGATGATGGCGCCCGTCGGCTCCGAAGTGCCGCGCATGACGGCACGCTGGATCGCGTTGATGTCAATCGCGTGATAGAGCGCCTGGCGCACGCGCAGGTCCTTGAACGGGTTGCGACCCTTGACGTCGCTGTACTGGAGCTCGTCGCGGAACTGATCGAAGCCGAGGAAGATCGTCCGGTTCTCGGCGCCGTCGACCACCTTCAGGGCCTGACGCAACCGCGCCAGATCCTGCGGCGGCGGATCGAGCACGAAGTCGAGTTCGCCCGACAGCAGGGCGGCGGTGCGCGTGGCGTCGGAGCGGATCGGCGTGTAGACGATTTCGCTGACATTGCCCTTTCGGGTCGAGCGGCCCCACCAGTTTGGATTCTCGACGAAGACCGTGCGCACGTCGACTTCGCGGGACTTCAACATGAACGGGCCGGTGCCCATCGCATTGCGCGCGGCGAACGTCTCCTCGCGCTGGACAAAGTTCTGCGGCGCGGTGACGCGGTTCTTCTCGGCCCAGGCCCTGCTCATCATGCGAAGTTCGGTCAACTGGCGCAGCAGCACCGGGTTGGGAATGGTGGTGTAGATCAGGACCGTGTGCTCGTCGATCGCGACTGCACGCTGGATACTGGTGGTGTAGGCACGGAAGCTCGACGACGGATGCAGCGCCCGATCGATCGAGAACACGACGTCGGCGGCGGTAAACGGCGTCCCGTCATGCCAGCGCACGTCCTTGCGCAGGGCGAAGCGCCAAATCAGCGAAGTCTCCTGCCGCCAGGAGACGGCGAGCGCAGGTTCAAGCTCGAACTTTTCGTTGTAGTTGACCAGCGGCTCGTAGACGTAGGAGTTGGCGGTGTTGTTCAACCCCTCGTTCTGAGCATGCGGATCGAAGGTCAGGATGTCGCCCTGGCTCGCCCAGCGCAGTGTGCGGGCGTCGGCCACGGTCGCCGCCAGCGCACCAGCGGCGACAATCAGGGACGCGATCGCGAAGCGTCGCATTGAGTTCTCCTTGTTTGAACCTGCGGACGCGCAGGCGCGCAGTGATGTTGCACAAAGCAGCGCATCAGGTCAAACCCTGATGCTGCATCCGACCCGCTCAATGGCGACCAAGCCGCGCTTGATTTGGATTGCTCGCGAAACCCGAGCGGCCGAGCACGCACGTGGCCACGCGGTCGCAGAGGGCATCGGCAAGTGCGGCCGGAAGGAAAAATGGCCTCAGCGCCAAGCGCCGAGGCCATTTTGAGGAGCGTGCCTGACGATGTCCTACTTTCACGGGAAATACATCCCACTATCATCGGCGCTGAGGCGTTTCACTGTCCTGTTCGGGATGGGAAGGAGTGGTTCCACCTCGCTATGGTCGTCAGGCAATTCGGGACGACCGGCGTAAACGGCGCCAGTGGCGCCGCTTCGGCGATCCAAGTTGGAAGAAGCAAGCTCGCAGTGACCTTCAGTGATCACCAGCGCGGGTCAGTCGCATTCTAGCAGTCATCACGCCGAGAACGACAGGCGGCATGGCTATAGGATCAAGCCGCACGAGCAATTAGTACCAGTTAGCTTAACGCCTCACAGCGCTTCCACACCTGGCCTATCAACGTCCTGGTCTTGAACGACTCTTCAGGGAGGTCAAGCCTCCGGGAAGACTAATCTTCAGGCAAGTTTCCCGCTTAGATGCTTTCAGCGGTTATCTCTTCCGCACATAGCTACCCGGCGATGCCACTGGCGTGACAACCGGTACACCAGAGGTGCGTCCACTCCGGTCCTCTCGTACTAGGAGCAGCCCCCGTCAATCTTCCAGCGCCCACGGCAGATAGGGACCAAACTGTCTCACGACGTTTTAAACCCAGCTCACGTACCTCTTTAAATGGCGAACAGCCATACCCTTGGGACCGGCTACAGCCCCAGGATGAGATGAGCCGACATCGAGGTGCCAAACACCGCCGTCGATATGAACTCTTGGGCGGTATCAGCCTGTTATCCCCAGAGTACCTTTTATCCGTTGAGCGATGGCCCTTCCATACAGAACCACCGGATCACTTAGACCTACTTTCGTACCTGCTCGACTTGTCAGTCTCGCAGTCAAGCACGCTTATGCCTATGCACTATTAGCACGATTTCCGACCGTGCCTAGCGTACCTTCGTACTCCTCCGTTACCCTTTGGGAGGAGACCGCCCCAGTCAAACTGCCTACCATGCACTGTTCCCCGCCCGGATCACGGGCGAAGGTTAGAACCGCAAACAAATCAGGGTGGTATTTCAACGACGGCTCCACGACACCTAGCGGCGCCGCTTCAAAGCCTCCCACCTATGCTACACAGATCGGTTCACAGTCCAATGCAAAGCTACAGTAAAGGTTCATGGGGTCTTTCCGTCTAGCCGCGGGGAGATTGCATCATCACAAACATTTCAACTTCGCTGAGTCTCGGGAGGAGACAGTGTGGCCATCGTTACGCCATTCGTGCAGGTCGGAACTTACCCGACAAGGAATTTCGCTACCTTAGGACCGTTATAGTTACGG
>JBBIST010000028.1:0-32462 GCA_037441125.1 Burkholderiales bacterium | reverse complement strand
CGCGGGCGCCGAAGTCGACGGCGTACCGGAGCCCCGCCGCGGCCGCCGCACGCTTGCTGCGACCGCCGCCGCGGCAGCTTCGGTTCAGCGCGCGCTGATTCGGCCGCGGCCGCGGCGTGAACGCGGCCGCCGGCAGCGGCGATGTGGTCAACGGAATAGCCGCGCCCGAGGAACGTCTTCGGTACGAGGGCGGCGACGCACCGAAAGGCGCGCCGCTACCCTCGCGCCGTTCCCGCCGCGCGCGGCGTGCCTGGGCACGCGCGCCGGACCACGACTCACGGAGGACCCCATGCGTCAACGCCTTGCTCTGCTGGCCTGCGCCAGCGCCCCGCTCCTGCTGGCCGCGTGCGGCGGCGGCGACTCGCCGAACACCGCGGCGGCACCGCCATCGGCCGGCGCCAACCCGGCGACTGCTCTGTCGCTGGCGCCGGCGCCGTCGCTGCCGCCGGCGGCGATCGCCCCGGGCATCGGTCTCTTCGACTGCCGCAACCAGAGCATCGGTGCGGTGGACATCGACAGCGTGCGCGTGCCCAGCGGCGCCGCTTGCGTGCTCGACGGCACCGGGCTGATCGGCTCGATCCTGGTCGAGCGCGGCGCCGTGCTCGACGCGCGCAACGTGCGCGTCGGCGGCAACGTCCAGGCCGAAGGCGCGGCAGCCGTGCTGATCGCCGGCAACTCGGCCGTCACGGGCTCGGTGCAACTGGTCCAGGGCGGTGCCGCCACCCTGACCAACGTGCAGGTGCGCGGCGACATCCAGTTGTTCGCCAACCGCGGCGCCCTGCTGCTGCACGACAGCCGCGTCACCGGCAACGTTCAGGTCGAGGACAACACCGGCGGCGTCATGCTCACCAACAACGCGATCAACGGCAACCTGCAGTGCAAGCAGAACCTGCCGGCGCCCAGCGGCAGCGGCAATCGCGCTGCCGCGCTGCAGGATCAGTGCGCCAACCTCGCCCCGGCCGTCACGCCGCCGACTCCGGTGCCGCCGACGCCGCCGGTCACGCCGCCTCCAGCGCTGCCGCCGCTGCCCAGTCCACCCGCCGCCGGCACCGTCACCTGCCGCGACGCCAGCCTCGGCGCCGTGAACGTCGACACCGTGGTGGTCGCGGCCAACGCGCGCTGCACGCTCACCGGCACGCGGCTGATCGGTTCGCTGCACCTGGAGCAGGGCGCGCAGGCCGACCTGCGCGACGCCGTGATCAACGGCAACGTGCAAGCCGAGCGCGCGGCGCGCCTGGCGATCGCCGGCGCGACCCGGATCGGCGGCTCGGTGCAGATCGTGCACTCGGGCGTGGCGACGATCGAGGGCGCGACCGTGACCGGCGACATCCAGCTCACCGCCAACAGCGGCCTCGCGTGGTTGCAGGCCAATCGCGTCGGCGGCAACGTGCAGGTCAACGAGAACCGCGGCGGCGCGCTGCTGTACGACAACCGCATCGTCGGCAACCTGCAGTGCGGCCAGAACCAGCCGGCCCCGGATGGCCGCGGCAACAGCGCGGCGCTGAAAGAGGGCCAGTGCGCGGCGCTGTAGCCCGCCGACCCACGCCTGCGGCGCCACGGCGCCGCCGGCGGCGAACGTCCGCCGGCCAACGGCGCAGTCGGTGTTTGCGTCAGGGCACCGGCCGCGCGTCGGCCAAGCGCAGCGTGCCGCGGATCAGCCGGTAGATGAGCCAAAAAAACGTGACCAGCAGGCCGACGCCGCCGGCCGCGGCCAGGCCGACGGCAACGAAGATCGCACCCCAGTCGAGACTGAGCAGCGTCTGCGTGCCGGCCTCGCCGAGCGCCTGGCCGCTGCGCGCGGCGGCGCGCAGCGCTTCGAGCGCGATCGGCAGCACGCCGGCGGCGATCAGCGCGAACGAGACGACCCAGCCGGCCGTCGACCACCAGAAGGTCGCGATCAGCCAGCGGTAGTGGCTGGCGATGAAACCGGCCTGCGGCTCGTTGCGGCGGACGTAGCTGATCACGAGCCCGACGATCGACGGCCACCACAGCACGACACCGAGCACGAAGCAGCCGTAGGCGAGCCAGGCCGTGGTGAACTCGCGCCCGGCCGGCACGAGCGCCGCAGCCGGCTCGACGCGGCCGGCAAAGTCGTCGGGCGGGATCGCGCTCATGGTCAGGGCTTTCGGTGCGTGGGCTATGGGCGCCGATGCTAATCAAGCGCGGCGCGGACGCGGCGCGGCGCGACCGACGGCGCCGCCGGCGCCGGTTTCGCTACCCTTGGCGCGATGAACGAGCGAGCCGGCGCGGCCGACACCGCCCAGCGACTGCTGAAGTCGGTCTTCGGCTACGACCGCTTCCGCGGCTTCCAGCGCGAGGTGATCGAGCACGTGGTCGCCGGCGGCGACGCGCTGGTGCTGATGCCCACCGGCGGCGGCAAGTCGATCTGCTACCAGATCCCGGCGCTGCTGCGGCCGGGCGTGGGCGTCGTGATCTCGCCGTTGATCGCGCTGATGCAGGATCAGGTCGCGGGGCTGGCCGAACTCGGCGTGCGCGCGGCCTTCCTCAACTCGACGCTCAGCGGCGCCCAGGCCGCGGCGGTCGAGCGGCGGCTGCGCGCCGGCGAGCTCGACCTCGTGTACATCGCCCCCGAGCGGCTGCTCGGCGAACGTACGCTGCAATTGCTCGCCGGCTGCGAGCTGGCGCTGTTCGCGATCGACGAGGCGCACTGCGTGTCGCAGTGGGGGCACGACTTCCGCCCCGAGTACGGCCAGCTCGCGATCCTGCGCGAACGCTGGCCGCAGGTGCCGCGCATCGCGCTCACCGCCACCGCCGACGTGCCGACGCGGCGCGAAGTCGAGCACAGGCTGCTTGCCGATGCGCGCGTGTTCGTCGCCAGCTTCGACCGGCCGAACATCCGCTACCGGATCGTCGAGAAGCGCGAGCCGCGCGAGCAACTGCTGCGCTTCATCCGCGACGAGCATCCGAATGAAGCCGGCATCGTCTACTGCCTGGCGCGCAACACGGTCGACGAGGTCGCCGACTTCCTCGCCGCGAACGGCATCGCCGCCCTGCCCTACCACGCCGGCATGGAGGCGGGCGCGCGGGCCGAGCACCAGCGCCGCTTCCTGCGCGCCGGCGAAAACGGCAGCGAGCCGATCGTGATGGTGGCCACGATCGCCTTCGGCATGGGCATCGACAAGCCCGACGTGCGCTTCGTCGCCCACCTCGACATGCCCAAGAGCATCGAGGGCTACTTCCAGGAGACCGGCCGCGCCGGCCGCGACGGCGAGCCGGCGCAGGCATGGATGACCTACGGCCTGTCCGACGTCGTGCAGCAGCGCCGCCTGATCGAAAGGAGCGAGGTCGACGCGCAGTACAAGCGCTTGAGTTCGGCCAAGCTCGACGCGATGCTGGGGCTGGCCGAGGCCGGCGACTGCCGCCGCGTGCGCCTGCTCGCCTACTTCGGCGAAGCCTCGCAGCCCTGCGGCAACTGCGACAACTGCCTGAGCCGGCCGGCGCTGTGGGACGCGACCGAGGCGGCGCGCAAGCTGCTGTCGTGCATCTACCGCTGCGAGCAGGCGGCATCGGGCTTCAAGTCGGGCTTCGGCTTCGCCGCCACCCACATCATCGACGTGCTGCGCGGCAAGCACGGCGAGAAGACGCAGAAGTTCGGCCACGAGCAACTCAGCACCTTCGGCATCGGCGCCGATGTGTCCGAGGCCGACTGGCGGCTGCTGCTGCGGCAGCTCGTCGCTCAGCACATCGTCGAGGTCGACTACGACCACTACAACGTGCTGCGCCTGACCGAGGCGAGCCGCGCGGTGCTCAAGGGCGAACGCAGGATCGAAGTGCGGCGGCCAAGCGACAAGCCGGCGCGCGGCCGGCGCGAACGCCCGCCCAGGCGCGGCGTTGAGGCGGCGCCGTCTTTCGCCGCCAGCGACGCGGCGCTGTTCGAGCGCCTGCGCGCCTGGCGCGCCGCCACGGCCAAAGAGCACGGCGTGCCGCCGTACTTCGTGTTCCAGGACGCCACGTTGCGCGCGATCGCCTCCGCCCGGCCGGGTTCGGTCGATGCGCTGCGCGGCATCTCCGGCGTCGGCGAGCGCAAGCTCGCCAACTACGGCGAGGCGATCGTGCGGATCGTGGCGGGCGGCGACTAGCGGAAGGTTCACGCACCGCCCGGACCTGAACTCACCGCTCCTCCGGCGGCTTGACGCGCCGGAATTCGCGCCACAGCAGCAGGTCGTAGCCGATCTTGGCCACGCCGGCCAGCACCAGCGGCGCGCCGAGGCCGGCGCCGTGCATCAGCGCGCCGGCGAAGGTCGGCGCCAGCGCCCAGCCGCCGCTGCGAACCAGGTTGGTGATGCCGGCCACCGCCTGCCGCTCGGCCGGCTGCACCACCGCCATCACGTACGACTGGCGCGTCGGCACGTCCATCTCGACCAGCGACTCGCGCAGCAGGAACAGGGCGGCGGCGAGCACGAAGTCGCCGGAGGCCACCATCGCCAGCAGCAGCAGGCTCGACGGGATGTGCGTGAACACCATCGTGTTGACCAGGCCGATGCGCTGCGCCAGCCAGGCCGCGGCCAAGTGCGAGGCGGCCGACAGCAGCCGCCCGAGCGCGAACAGCAGCGCCAGGGTGGCCGCCGATACGCCGAAGCTCTCGGAGAACCAGTAGGCGAGCAGCGCCGTGCCGACGAAGCCGCCGGCGAAGGCGTCGATGAAGAACAGGCCGCTCAAGCGCGCCACCAGCGGCCGGCTCGCCGGCGACAGCTTGTGCAGCGGCGCCGACGCCATCTCGTCGAGAGCGGCCGGCAATCGCGCGTACAGGGCCGCGCTGGCCGCGTACAGGACGCAGAACAGGAGCAGTGCCGCCTGCATCGCCGCCAGCGCGCCCAGTCCGGCGACCGACTCGAGCAGCGTCGGCAGCCCGGCGAGCAGGCCGCCGGCCGCGTAGCCGGCGTCGAGCACGACGTTGTAGCGGGCGAACACGCGCGTGCGCTCGGCGTCGCCGGCGGTGGCCGGCAGCAGCGCCTGCTCGATGATCGGGATCGCGCCGCGGTCGCGGCCGTTGACCGCGAACATGCCGAAGAAGGCGGCGGCCGCGATCGGCACGAAGCCGTCGCTCGACAGCAGCACCAGCATCGCCGCCACCGGAGCCGTGCACAGGGTCAGCAGCAGCGTGCGCGCGCTGGCGCGATGGCCGGCGAGCGTGGTGAGCAGGGTGGCCAGTGCCGCGCCCCAGAGCGCCGCCGACAGCACGACGCCGATCTGCAGCGCCGAGAAGCCGAGCCGGGCGCAGTACAGGCCGATCAGCACCGCGATCATGCCGACCGCAAGCGCGCGCAACAGCGCCGCCGCATACAGCAGGCGGCGCAACTGCGCGGGCGAACTCATCGGCGGTTCTCGCCGGCCCGTCCGGCGCCCGGCGCAGCGACCGGTGGGCGCCGCACCGGCCGGCGCGCGCCGGCGGCGCGGGCGCTCCTACTCGCCGCGCATCGCGTCGCGCGCGCGCATCTTGGCGGCGATGTAGACGCTCGGCGGCACATGCAGCAGGTCGGCCATCTTGCGCACCAGGTGCATCTCGTGCGCCGACAATTCGTCGTCGGCGTAGGCCACCATCCACAGCAGCTCGATCATGCGGATCTTCTGCTCGGGGGCGAAGTCGCGGTTGATGAGCGAGGTGAACTGGTAGTAGTCGGTGGCGGCGCGCACCTCCTCGTCGGCGAGCGCGAGGATCTCGGCCGCCTCCTGCTCCGTCAGGCCGAACTTCTCGCGGATCGCACGCTGTGCCACCGCCTGCGCCTGCGGCGAGATCTCGCGGTCGGTGCGCACCACTTCCGCCAGCAGCGCCGCGGTGGCGCGCTGGATCGAGGGCACGCGTTCGGGCGCGCCGGCGCCGATGCGGCGGTCGAAGAAGCTGCGGATCGCGTCGAGCATGCGCTGGCCGGGGTCGTCGCGGCGACGATAGCAGGGCGCTTGCACCCGCCACAACCGCGCCGCGCCGGCCGCGGTCGGGCTGCGCGCGCTCAGCCGCGCGGCTTGAGCAGGCGCCGGCAGTCGGCCTCGTGGCGCGCGATCTCGGCCAGCGTGACCTCGATGTCCTGGCGCTGCTGCTCGAGCGTCGCCCGGTGCTGCTGCAGCACCTTGAGGAAACGGCGCGCCTGCGCGGCGGCGTCCTTCGGGCTCTCGTACATGTCGATCAGCTCGCGGATCTGTTGCAGCGACAGGCCGAGCCGCTTGCCGCGCAGGGTGAGCTTCAGGCGCGTGCGGTCGCGCGCCGAGTAGACGCGGCGCAGGCCGCCGGCGCGCGCCGGCGCCAGGATGCCGTGGCTTTCGTAGAAGCGGATCGCGCGCGGAGTGATGTCGAACTCGCGCGCCAGCTCGGCGATCGTGTAGCTCGCCGGCGGCGATTCGGCGCGGCGCGCGTTGCGCAGGTTCATGCTGCGTAGAATCGGTTGACCTGACGAGCGCGTCAAGCGCGGCCGCCCCGCGGCCGGGCGCCGCGTCGCGGGAGCGCCCCTGAACCCCCTCGAAAGCCAGTTGACCTACCCGTGGCCGGCGGCGCCGGCCAGCGGCGAAGCGCTCGCCCTGCGGCCCGGACTGCACTGGCTGCGCATGCCGCTGCCGTTCGCGCTCGACCACATCAACCTGTGGCTGCTGGAAGACGAGATCGACGGTGTCGCCGGATTCACCGCGATCGACTGCGGCATCACCAGCGCCGAGACGCAGGCGGCGTGGGAGCGGCTGTTCGACACCGTGTTCGAGGGCCGGCCGCTGCTGCGCGTGCTCGCCACCCACTTCCATCCCGACCATCTCGGGCTCGCGCACTGGCTCGCCGCCGGCGGCGAACGCCGGCGCTGGCAGGCGCCGCTGTGGATGAGCGCCACCGAGTACGCCTACGGCCGCTTCCTGAGCGCCGGCAGCAGCGAGGGCGGCGCCGACGCCGCCGAGCACTTCCGCCGCCACGGCCTGTCCGACCCGGACGTGTTGGCGGCGATGCGCGCGCGCGGCGGCGGCCACTACCGCAAGCTGGTGCCGGCGGTGCCGCGCGCCTATCGCCGGATCGTCGACGGCGAACAGATCTCGATCGGCCGCGCCGGCGCGCGGCGCGTGTTCCGCGTCATCGTCGGCTACGGCCACGCGCCCGAGCACGTGTCGCTGTATAGCGCCGAGGACCGGCTGCTGGTCTCCGGCGACATGGTGCTGCCGCGCATCTCGACCAACGTCAGCGTGTTCGATCTCGAACCCGAGGCCAATCCGCTGCCGCGCTACCTGCGTTCGCTCGACCAGTACCTGATGCTGCCGGCCGACACGCTGGTGCTGCCCTCGCACGGCCGGCCCTTCGTCGGCCTGCACCAGCGCGTGGCGCAACAGCACGGGCACCACGAGGCGCGACTGGCCGAGGTCCACGAGGCCTGCGCGACGCCGCAGACCGCGGCCGACATCGTTCCGGTGCTGTTCAAGCGCGAGCTCGACCTGCACCAGACGAGCTTCGCGCTCGGCGAGTCGCTCGCGCACCTGCACGCGCTCTGGTACGAGGGGCGGCTGGTGCGGCGCCAGGCCGACGGCGTCTACACCTTCGCCCAGACCTGATCGGCCGCGACCGACTCGGCGCACGCCATTCGATGAGCCGCCGGCGCCGCCACGCCACGCTGTTGACCACGCTCGGGCGCGACCGCGCCGCGAGCTTCGGCTTCGTCAATCCGCCGCTGGTACGCGGCTCGACCGTCCTGCACGACAGCGCGGCGCAGATGAGCGAGCGCGTGCGCCGGCGCCATGCCGGCGAAGATCGGCCGGTGACCTACGGCATCTACGGCACGCCGACCCATCACGCCTTCTACGACGCGCTGACCGAACTCGAAGGCGGGCACGCGAGCTGGGCGGCGCCGTCGGGGCTGGCGGCGATCACCACGGCGATCCTCGCCTTCGTGCGCCAGGGCGATCGCGTGCTGGTGCCCGATTCGGTGTACGGACCGACGCGCACGTTCTGCCGCGAGGTGCTGCCGCGCTTCGGCGTCAGCGCGGTGATCTACGACCCGCGCGTCGGCGAGGCCGGCCGCGCCGCGGTCGAGGCGCTGTTCGCGCCGGGCACGAGCGTGCTGCTGCTCGAGTCGCCGGGTTCACTCACCTTCGAGATGCAGGACGTGCCGCTGCTGGCGTCGGTGGCGCGCGCACGCGGCGCCGTGAGCCTGATCGACAACACCTGGGCGACACCGCTTTACTACCGGCCGCTGGCGCACGGCGTCGACGTGTCGATCCACGCCGCGACCAAGTACATCGGCGGCCATTCGGATCTGGTGCTGGGCACGCTCACCGCCAACGAAGGCGCCTGGCCGACTCTGCGCGCGGCGATCCATCAGCTCGGCGTGACGGCGAGCCCCGACGACTGCTGGCTGGCGCTGCGCGGGCTGCGTTCGATGGGCGCGCGCTTGGCGCAGCACCGCGCCAACGCCGAGCGCCTGATCGACTGGCTGCGCGCGCAGCCCGAGGTCGAGCGCATCCTGTACCCGGCCGCGGCCGACGACCCCGGCCACGCGCTGTGGGCGCGCGACATGACGGGCGCCAGCGGCCTGTTCGGTGTCGCCCTCAAAACCGCGGTGAGCGCGGCCGCGTGCAGGGAGCTGATCGACGGCCTGCAACTGTTCGGCATCGGCGCCTCCTGGGGCGGCTACGAGAGCCTGATCATCGCCGCCCGCCCTGAGCGCACGCTGGCGCCGCCGTTTGCCGGGCCGCTGCTGCGCATCGCCGCCGGCCTCGAGGACGCCGGCGACCTGATCGACGATCTGGCGCAGGGCTTCGCGCGACTGCGCGCTCAGTGAGGCTGCACCTGCGGCGGCTCGCGCCGAGCGGACCACCGAATCGGTTGCCGCCGCTGCGCTTTCTGGCCAAACTCGTGCCATGGCTGAACTGAGTCTGACGCCCTTCGAGCGCAACCTGGTCGACGCGACCGCGCGCGCGCTCGCCGATCAACCGCGCCTGCGCGCGCTGCGCGTGTTCGGTAGCCGCGCGCGCGGCGAAGCGCGCGCGGATTCGGATCTCGATATCGCGGTCGTGTTCGACGGCGGCTACGACCGGACGGCGGCGCGGCGCGTCGCCGAAGCGCAGGCCGAGGCGGCGGCGCAAGCTCCGGTGCAACTCGTTGCCGTGTTCGAGGACGAGCCGCCGTCCTTGCTGCGCTCGGCGCTGGCGCGTGAAGGGGTGACGGTGTGGACGAGAACTTGAGCCTGGCGGCTGCCGAACTCGAGCTCACGGCGCAGGCACTGCGCGCGGCGGAGCTGCTCGAGCGCAATCAGCTCGCGCGCGCCGCGGTGGCGCAGGCCTACTACGCGGCGTTGCACGGGATCAATGCGCTGCTCGCCGCGCATGGCATGCGTCCGAGCAGCCACGACGGCGCCCAGACGCTGTTCGGACTGCACTTCGTCAAGCCGGGCGCGGTCGATGCCGAGCACGGCCGCCGCTTCGCGAGGCTCTACGCGCAGCGCCTGATCGCCGACTACAAGGGTGTCGTCGAACTCGGCGGGAACGACGCCGCGCAGTCCCTGGCCGATGTCCGTTCTTTGCTGGCGGCGGTCGCGGCGCAACTGCGCCCGCTGGCGCCGCCCGGCTCGGCGCTGCAACGGCCACTCGACGCGCTGCTCGGCCTGCTCAAGTAAGGCGCCGCCTGCGCCGTCGCACTCAGCGCGTGCAGCGATGGTCCCGCAAACGGGCAAGGCCGCGGATCGCGCGGCTGCCGTACCAGCTCGTCATCTCGCCGTCGATCAGTTCGATCGGCTTGTGCGTGTAGCGCGAACGCAGCTCGGCGAGGTGTTGCGCGCGGAACATGAACGGCTCGGTCGACAGCAGCACGCGGTCGACGCGCGCGACCTCGGCGTCGAGATCGCCGAGCACCGGATAACGCGCCGCGCCGCGCGCGCCGCCCGCCGGCGCGGTCACGATCCAGCCAACCCGCGCCAGGGTGCGCGCGATGTAGGTGTCGGCGGCGACCGTCATCCACGGCTTTTTCCAGATCAGATAGAGCACCGTTTCGCGCCGCCAGTCGAGCGCGGCGCAGGCGTCGAGTTCGGCCTGCAGCCTGGCGGCGAGCGACTCGGCCTGCGCCTCGCGGCCGAAGATCCCGCCGAGCAGCCGATACAGTCCGAGGTTGTCTTCCGGCGCATTCGGGTGGGTGACGATCAGGTGCGGCACGAAGGCGCGGATCGCCTCGACCGTCGGTGCCTCGTTCTCGTCGATGTTGACGATCACGTGCGTCGGCGCCAAACGGCGCAGTGCCTCGAGCCTCACGTCCTTGGTGCCGCCGACCTTCGGCAGCTTCGCGACCCGCTGCCGCGGATGGACGCAGAAGCCGGTGCGGCCGACTATCTGTTCGCCAAGGTCGAGGTCGAACAGCAGCTCGGTGATCGAGGGCACGAGCGAGACGATGCGCGCGGCGGGCGCGGCTCGACCATGCGCCTGCCCGACCGCATCGATCCAGCTCACAGCGACGGTTCGGATTTGCGCGGCTTGTACGGCCGCTTGGCGAACAGCCGGTCGAAGACCCGGTTCGGAAGCAGCCGCAGCAGCTTGGCGACGAACGCCATCTGCCACGGGATCACCGCGTAGCTGGTACCGCGCGCGATGCGGTCGGCGGCGATGCGCGCGAAGCGCTCCGGCGCCATCAGGAACGGCATCGGGTAGGGATTGCGCGCCGTCAGCGGCGTGCGCACGAAGCCCGGCGCGATCGTCACCACGCGCACGCCGAAGCGGCGCAACTCGACGCGCAGGCTCTCGCAGTAGCTGATCGCCGCCGCCTTCGAGGCGCAGTAGGCCTCCGAGCCCGGCAGCCCGCGGATGCCGGCGACGCTGGCGATGCCGACCAGCGTGCCGCGCTTGCGATGACGCATCGGCGCGATGAACGGATGGAAAGTGTGCGCGAGCGCCAGCACGTTGGTGTCGAGCACGCGGCGGAAGGCGTCCAGATCTTCGTAGTGCTCGGTCAGCACGCCGACCGAGATGCCGGCATTGGCGATCACAACGTCGGCGCCGCCACTGTCCTGCTCGAACGAGCGCGCCGCGGCGATCAGTGCGTCGCGGTCGGTGACGTCGACCGCGTAGACGAAGTGCGAGCCCGGCAGGCCGGCCACCAGTTCGTTGAGCGCCGCGGCGCGCCGCGCCACCAGCCCGAGCGTGGCCCCGCGCGCCGCGTACTCGCGCGCCAGCGCCGCTCCGATCCCGCTCGAAGCGCCGGTGAGGAAGACGTTCACTACCGCCGCGTCTCGCCGCGGGCGCGGGCAATCAGGAAGTCGAGCACGGGCACGACGCCTTCGAGCGAACCGACCATCGCCGGCGCCGTGACCCAGCGGCCGGCGACCGCCATCGCCGGGGTGCTGTCGATCCGGTAGGCGCGCCAGACCTGGCCGGCGCGGTTGACGCGGGCGTTGACGGTGAACGAATTGAAGGCCTCGTTCCAGCGCGCGCGCTCGATGCCGTTGTTGACCATCAGATCGGCGATCTCCGCCGGGTCGAGCAGGCGCCGGCGCACGTTGTGGATCGCGGCGAACACCCTTTCGTGCACGTCGAGCCGGTTCAACTGCTCGAGCGCGTAGTAGGTGCGCGTGTGGTTGAGCGTGGTGCCGTCCCAGTTGATGCTGATACGGCGGAACTCGACATCCGCCGCCAGCGTCTTCTTCCAGCGCTCGAGCACGGTGTTGAAACGGAAGCAGTGCGGGCAGGTGTACTGGAAGAACTCCAGCACTTCGATGCGCTTGCCTTCCGTCGGCTGCGGCGGGTTGACCGGCCGGAAGTCGCGCCCCTCGACCGGTGCGCCGCCCTTGACTTGCGCCTGGGCTGCCACCGGCAAGAGCGCGACCGCGGCCAGCAGTTGGCGGCGGTCGGTGCGGGTACGGTCGTTCATGTCTGGCACTCCTCGATCGTGAGATGGCGAACTCAACGCCGCGCGCGCCTCTTCGGCTGACCGGCCGCCGGGCGCACGCGCCCGCTACCTGAGCCGGACGAGCTGGACATCGATGTTATGGCCGGCGAGCTTCTTGCGGACCCGGTCGATGTCCTCGAGCTGCCCGTAGGGACCGAGGCGCACCCGGTACAGCGTGGCTGCGCCTTGCTCGACCGGGAACACGCGCGCGTCGAGGCCGAGCATCGCCAGCCGCGCACGCATCGCGTCGGCGTCCTCGGGCGTCTTGAAGGCGCCGGCCTGCAGCACGTAGCGCGTTCCTTCGGCCGCCAACTGCGCCGCGCGCTCGGCCGCGGCCCTGACCTCGGCCGGCGACTCGATCTTCGGCAGTTCGGCCTTGGGCGCCGGCGGCGGCGCCGGCGGCGGACCGTACAGGGGTTTGTTCGGATCGGGCAGCTTGCCGTCGGCGCCCGGCTGCACGTACTCGGTTGGCCGCTGCACCTTGTTGACGAAGGGGATCGGCGCGTTGGTCAGATAAACGGCCACCGCGAGCGCAATGCCGAGTCCGACCACGACCCCGACCACGAAGCCGATCAAGGTGCGACCGCGCTGGCGGCGGACCGACCGGAACGGGGAAGTCATCGCGTGCTGCATGAGCGCAGTTTACCGAGGCGGCGGCAGTCGCCTTGCGCGCCGGCGGCGGGCCGCCGGTCCTCGCGCGGCGATCGCGGCTGCTGCGGACCGACCCGGGCGCCGCCAGACGCGACGCGACGCCGGCTACATCCGCTCCGGCGCCGAGACGCCAAGCAGCGCCAGGCCGTTGCGGATCACCTGGCGCGTGGCCAGCAGCAGCGCCAGGCGCGCGTTGCGCACCTCGGCCTCGTCGACCAGCACGCGCTCGGCGTTGTAGAAGGCGTGGAAGTCGGCGCCGACGTCCTTGAGGAAGAACGCGACCTGGTGCGGCGCCAGTTCGTCGGCCGCGGTCTTGACCACCTCGGGCCAGCTCGCCAGCCGCTGCAGCAGCGCCTGCTCGCGGGCCGCGGTGAGCGGCGCCAGGTCGACGTTGAGCGCGCGCGCCTCATCCAACGCCGCCGCGGCGCCGAACTTCTCGGCCGCCTGCGCGAGCACCGAGCAGATGCGCGCGTGCGCGTACTGGACGTAGTAGACCGGGTTGTCCTCGCTGCGCGACAGCGCCAGATCGACGTCGAACACGAACTCGGTGTCGGCCTTGCGCGAGGCGAGGAAGAAGCGCATCGCGTCGCGGCCGACCCAGTCGAGCAGGTCGCGCAGCGTCACGTAGCTGCCGGCGCGCTTGCTCATCTTCACTTCGGCGCCGGCGCGCATCACGCGCACCATCTTGTGCAGCAGGTAGTCCGGGTAGCCGGCCGGGATCGACGCGCCGTGGCTGCGGGCGGCCGCCCGCAGTCCGGCGCGCACGCGCGCCACGGTGCCGTAGTGATCGGCGCCCTGGACGTTGATCACCTTGGCGTAGCCGCGCTCGAACTTGGTCAGGTGGTAGGCGACGTCGGGCACGAAGTAGGTGTAGCTGCCGTCGGACTTGCGCATCACGCGGTCCTTGTCGTCGGCCGCCGGGCCGCCGAAACCGCCGACGTCGCCAAGCTCGGTCGTCTTCAGCCACAGCGCGCCTTCGGCCTCGAAGGTCAGGCCCGAGTCGACCATCGCCCGCACCGCGGCCTCGACCTTGCCGTCGGCGTACAGCGAGGATTCGAGATAGAAGCGATCGAACTGCACGCCGAAGGCGGCGAGATCGACGTCCTGCTCGTGGCGCAGATAGGCGACCGCGAAGCGGCGGATGTTGTCCAGGTCGTCGGCGTCGCCCGAGGCGCGCACCGGCGAGCCGTCGCGCGCAGTCTCGGTCTTGCGCTCCAGGAACTCGCGCGCGATGTCGACGATGTAGTCGCCGCGATAGCCGACCGCCTCCTCGTCGATCGTCGCGCCCTGCAACTGGCGCACGCGCAGTTGCACCGACTTCGCCAAGGTGTCGATCTGCACGCCGGCGTCGTTGTAGTAGAACTCGCGCGTCACCTGCCAGCCCTGCGCCGCCAGCAAATTGGCGAGCGCATCACCAAGCGCCGCCTGGCGCGCATGGCCGACATGCAGCGGCCCGGTCGGGTTGGCGGAGACGAACTCGACCATCACCTTCGCGCCGGCATGCTCGCTGCTGGCGCCAAAACTGTCGCGGCTGCGCAGGACTTCGCGCACCACTTGCTGCTTGGCCGCCGGTGCGACGCGCAGGTTGATGAAGCCGGGGCCGGCGACCTCGACCGACTCGATCAGCCCGGCTGCGGCCGGATTGACGCGCAGCGCATCGGCGATCGCCTGCCCGACCTCGCGCGGGTTCTTCTTCAGGGTCTTGGCCACCTGCAGCGCGACGTTGCAGGACAGGTCGCCGTGCGACTCGACCTTCGGCCGCTCGAGCTGCACCGGCACGCCGGCGCCGCCGAGGCCGGCGAGCGCCTGCTCGATCAGCGCGATCACGCGTTGTCTCTGCTCGGGAAGCATCGGTGCGGCCGATCGTGCGAAAGGCGCGGATTCTACCGGCGCGTCTCAGCGGCGCCGCGCGTCACGCGCCGCTACGAGCGCTGCGATGGCCGATCGACCGGAGCGCTGAGCGCGCCGGCTTCGCGCGGCCGCGCGATCGATCGCCAGATGCGCGCGCAGGCTCGGAGCGAGTGTCGATCGACGTTGCCGTTGACCGACTTCGGCGGCAATAAGAGCTCCTTTCGGATCTCCGAAGCCGGCCGTCCGCTCCATTGCCGACCCCGACAGAGACCGGCGCTCCGCCCGACGCGAACCGCCTCGCCGCTCACGCCTCCGCGCGCCGCGTCACCCTCTCCCGCAGCGTGACGAACTCCTCCGCCGCGGTCGGATGGATGCCGACGGTGGCGTCGAAGTCGGCCTTGGTGAGTTTCGCCTTCACCGCGATGCCGATGGCCTGGATGATCTCGGGCGCGTCGGTGCCGACCATGTGCGCGCCGACCACGCGCTGGCTGGCGCTGTCGACGACTAGCTTCATCAGCGTGCGCTCGGCGCGTCCTGACAGCGTGTGCTTCATTGGCCGAAAGTCGGTCTTGTAGACGTCGATTTCGCGGTGCGTCGCCAGCGCCTGCGCTTCGGTCAGTCCCACCGTGCCGATCGGCGGCTGGCTGAACACGGCGGTGGGCACGTCGGCGTGATCGGCTGCGGTCGGGCGGCCGCCGAACAGCGTCTGCGCGACCGCGGCGCCCTCGCGGATCGCCACCGGCGTGAGCTGCAAGCGGTGCGTGACGTCGCCCACGGCATGGATGTGCGGCACGTTGCTGCGCGAGTAACCGTCCACCCGCACCGCGCCGTCGCGCGTCGACTGCACGCCGGCGGCTTCGAGGCCGAGGTGCTCGGTGTTCGGCACGCGCCCGGTGGCGAACATCACGCCGTCGGCGGTCAACGATTCGCCGCGGTCCAGCGCGACTGCGATTGCGCCATCGCTGCGCTTCGTCAGCGCCGCCGGCGGGGCGTTCAGCAGGATGCGGATGCCCTTCTTCTCCATCTCGGCGTGCAGGAAGTGGCGCACGTCGTCGTCGAAGCCGCGCAGGAACTCCGGCCCGCGATAAGCGAGCGTGACCTCGCAACCCAGGCCGTTGAAGATGCCGGCGAACTCGACCGCGATGTAGCCGCCGCCGAGGATCACGATGCGCCGCGGCAGCTCGGGCAGGTGAAACGCCTCGTTCGAGGTGAAGCCGAGTTCGTGTCCCGGAATCGCCGGCACGTACGGGCGGCCGCCGGTGGCGATCAGGATGTGCTTGGCGGTGAAGCGTTGCGCGCCGACATCGATCGTGTGCGCATCGAGCAGGCGCGCATGGGCGGCATGGATCGTCACGCCCGCCTTCTCCAGCAGGCCGCGATAGACGCCTTCGAGCCGCGCGATCTCGCGGTCCTTGTTCGCGATCAACCGCGGCCACGAGAAGCGCGCGCCTTCGATCGACCAGCCGTAGCCGGCGGCGTCTTCCAGCTCCTCGCGCATGTGCGCGGCGTACACGAGCAGCTTCTTCGGCACGCAGCCGCGGATCACGCAGGTGCCGCCGAGCCGGTCGCGTTCGGCCAGGCCGACGCGCGCGCCGAAGCCCGCGCTCATGCGCGCGGCGCGCACGCCGCCGGAGCCGCCGCCGATGACGAAAAGGTCGTAGTCGTGGCCTTGCATCGCGACTCCTCGAATCGGCGCGGGCCGAGGCCCGCATTCTGACGCTTCGGCGCGAGGGCGCCGCGCGTGCTTAAATTTGCCGTCGCCCGCGCCAATCGCCCGCCCACATGCTGCGCTCCGAGCCCGATCATCTGGTGGTCGCCTGCGCCGACCTCGATCAGGGCTCGGCGTGGGCGCTGGACCGGCTTGGCGTCGCGCCGGTGGCCGGCGGCAAGCATGCAACGATGGGCACGCACAACCGGCTGCTCAAGCTCGGGCCGCGCGCCTACCTGGAACTGATCGCGATCGACCCCGAGGCGCCGGCGCCCGGGCAGCCGCGCTGGTTCGATCTCGACAATCCGCAGGTGCAGGCGCGCGCCGCGCAGGAGCCGTTTCTGCTCGCCTGGGTCGCCGCCACCGGCGACATCTACGGCGCCGTCAACCGCGTGCCGGCGCTGGGTGAGATCGCTGCGTTCACGCGCGGCGCCTACGCGTGGAAGTTCGCGCTGCCGGACAGCGGCCGGCTGAACTTCGGCGGCGTGCTGCCGGCGGTGATCGAGTGGAACAGCGACCATCCGGCCGCGGCGCTGCCGGACAGCGGCTGCGAACTCGCCGCGCTCGAGCTCGCGCACCCGGCGGCAGCGACCATCTTGCCGCTGTTCCGGGCCTTGAAGCTGATGGGTCCGGTGGAACTGAAGGCCGGGCCACGCGCGCTTGCCGCGCGGCTGCGCTCGCCGCGCGGCGAGGTCGTTCTGAGCTGAGCGCGTGCGGCGCCGTGACCTGCTGGCGGCGCTGGCCGCTGCCACCGTTTCCCCGAGGACTTCCGCGATGTCGACCGAGAACAAGATCGCACCGCAGCCGCCGATCGCGCGGCAGGTGCCCTACACGGTCAAGGGCCCGCACGGCGACCGCAGCGACGAATACCACTGGCTGCGCGACGACGATCCCGACGCCAAGCGGCCGGAGATCCTCGACTACCTGCGCGCCGAGAACGCCTACACCGAGGCGATGCTGGCGCCGCACGCGGCCCTGCACGAGACACTGGTACGCGAGATGCGCGCCCGCATCAAGGAAGACGACGCCAGCGTGCCCGTGTACGACAACGGCTACTGGTACTGGCGGCGCTACGACACCGGCGCCGAGTACCCGCTGCACCTGCGCAGCCGCGGCACCGTCGACGGTCGCGATCCGGCCGCGCCCGAGGAAGTGATCCTCGACGAGCCGGCGATGGCGCGCGGACTGCCGTTCTTCCAGCTCGGCGCCTGGGCGGTCAGCCCCGACAACCAATGGCTGGCGTGGACCGAAGACACGCAGGGCCGGCGCATCAACACGCTGCGCATCAAGAATCTCGCCACCGGCGAGGTGCTGGCGGAGTCGATCGGCGGCGTGCTCGAGGAGATGGTTTGGGCGGCCGACAGTCGGACGCTCTACTACATCCGCCAGGACCCGCAGACGCTGCAGTCCGGCCCCGTGTACCGGCATCTGCGCGGTACCGATGCGAAGGACGACGTGCTCGTCTACGACGAGCCGGACAAGACGCTCTTCACCTCGGTCGGCCACACCGCCTCGCGCCGCTTCATCACGATCTGGATCACCGGCTTCACCACGACCGAACTGCGCACGGTGCCGATGGCCGCGCCGACCGAGCCCCCGGCGCTGGCGCTGCCGCGCCGTGCCGACGTGCGCAGCTACGCCGACCACCTGCACGGCCGCTGGGTGATCCGAACCAACGACGGCGCGCGCAACTTCCGGCTGCTGCAGGCGCGCGAAGGCGAACTCGCCGATGCACAGCGCTGGACCGAACTCGTGCCCAGACGCGACGAGGCGACGATCGAGGCCTTTGCCCTGTTCGACAGCGCGCTGGTCATCGAGGAGCGGGTCGACGCCAACGCACAGTTGCGCGTGCTGCCCTGGCCCGACGCGGGCGAGCGCAAGCCGTTCATCGTCGCCGCCGACGAGCCGGCGTTCGCGATGGCGATCGGCGCCAACCTCGACCCGGCGCTGCCGCGGCTGCGCTACCGCTACGACTCGATGGTCACGCCCACGCGCGAGTACGACGTCGATCTCGCCTCCGGCGAGCGCACGCTGCTCAAGGAGCGGCCGGTGATCGGCTACGACCGGCCACAGTACGAGTCGGCGCGGCTGTGGGCGCCCTCACGCGACGGCAAGCGCATCCCGGTGTCGATCATGTGGCGCAAGGACCGCTACCGGCGCGACGGCGGCGCGCCGCTGTATCTGCTGGGCTATGGCGCCTACGGCTACTCGTACGACCCGCACCTGCCGCGCGAGGCGCTGCCGCTGATCGACCGCGGCTTCGCCTTCGCGATCGCGCACGTGCGCGGCGGCGCCGAACTCGGCGAAGGCTGGTACGAGGACGGCAAGCTCGCGCGCAAGCAGAACACCTTCAACGACTTCGTCGACGCCACCGACTACCTGGTGCGCGAGCGCTACGCCGGCCGGGTGTTCGCCAGCGGCGGCTCGGCCGGCGGCCTGCTGATGGCCGCAATCGCCAACCAGGCGGGCATGAAGTACGCGGGCATCTCGCTGTGGGTGCCGTTCGTCGACGTGGTGACGACGATGCTCGACGAGACGATCCCGCTCACCGCCAACGAATGGGCGCAGTGGGGCGATCCGCGGATCAAGGCCGACCACGACCGCATGCTCGCCTACTCGCCGTACGACAACATCGCGCGCCAGCCCTACCCGCCGATGATCGTCCACGCCGGGCTGTGGGACGCGCAGGTGCAGTACTTCGAGCCGGCCAAGTACGTCGCCCGCCTGCGCGCGCGCAAGACGGACGCGAACCCGCTGCTGCTGCACATGGACCTGGAAGCCGGCCACGGCGGCAAGAGCGGCCGCTTCGAGCGCCTGCGCGACCAGGCGCGCGAGTTCGTGTTCTTTCTCGATCTCGCCGGGATCCGCGAGTAGCGCGCCTCGTCCAAGCGCGGCGGACCGGCGCTTCCCCGTTTGCTCATGTCGTTGAGTAAAATTACTCAACACATTGAGTAAATCGCAGATGCCTTTCCAGCGTCCCCAGGCGCGACTGCTCGCCGCCCGACTGGCCGAGCCGCGGCGTTTCATCCAGGTCGTGGCCGGTCCGCGACAGGTCGGCAAGAGCACGCTTGTCCAGCAGGTGGCCGAGGCGAGCGGGCTGGCGCTGCGCATGGCGAGCGCCGACGAACCGACGCTGCGCGGCGCCGAGTGGATCGCGCAGCAGTGGCAGGCCGCTCGCCTGCTGGCGCAGGACGCCGGCCAGGCGGGCGCGGCTCTGGTGCTGGACGAGATCCACAAGATCCCCGGCTGGTCCGAGGCGGTGAAGCGCCTGTGGGACGAGGACACGCGCCGCCGATTGCCGCTGAAGGTCGTGCTTCTCGGCTCGGCGCCGTTGCTGATCGCGCGCGGGCTGACCGAAAGCCTGGCCGGCCGCTTCGAGCTGCTGCACCTGCCGCATTGGACGTTTGCCGAGATGCGCGCCGCGTTCGGCTGGTCGCTCGACCCGTATGTGTTCCATGGCGGCTACCCGGGCGCCGCTCCGCTGATCGGTGATACGCAGCGCTGGGCGCGCTACGTGCTCGACTCGCTGGTCGAGACCTCGATCGCCCGCGACGTGCTGTTGCTCACGCGCGTCGACAAGCCGGCGTTGCTGCGCCGGCTGTTCGAACTGGCCTGCAGTTACTCCGGGCAGGTGCTCTCCTACTCGAAGATGCTGGGGCCGCTGCAGGATGCCGGCAACACCACCACGCTGGCGCACTACCTCGACCTGCTTTCCGCCGCCGGCATGGTCACCGGCCTGCCCAAGTACGCGGGCGACGCGGCGCGCAGCCGCGCCTCCAGCCCCAAGCTGCAAGTGCTGAACACGGCATTGATGACCGCCGGCAGCGGCCTGACGCTGGCCGAGGCGCGACGCGAGCCGGCGCTGTGGGGCCGGCTGGTCGAGTCCTGTGTCGGCGCGCATCTGGCCAACGCGGCCGCGGCCGGCGACTGCGAGTTGTTCTACTGGCGCGACCGCGGCCAGGAAGTCGACTACGTTCTGAGGCGCGGCCGAGTACTCGTGGCGATCGAGGTCAAGAGCGGACGAGCGCCGCAGGCGCTCCCGGGGATCGCGGCGTTCAACGCCGCCTTCAAGCCGACGCGCAGCCTGCTGGTGGGTGCGGACGGAGTCGCGATCGAGGAATTCCTGGCGCGGCCGGTCCAGTACTACCTCGGGCCGTGAGGTTGCTCGCAGGACCGAGTCAACCTGATCGATGCGTGATGCCTCGCCGGCGCCTCTGCCGGCGTGCCGCTGCGGATCGACGACAGCGACTCCGCAGCCATCGAAGCCAGGTTCGCTGCCGGTGGCGAGCCGGGCGCTCGCCACAATCTGCGCGATCGATCGACCGGCCGTGCACCTTGCGCCGACGATCGATGGCGGTTCCGTCGCTGGCGGCACGCGCCACGAGACGGTCGGGCTAGATCAGCAGCCGCGGCAAGCTGAACAGCGGCAGCACTTGGCCCACCACCGTGCCGCGGTAGTTAACGACCTTCGGCCGCGCGTAGCGCGCCAGCGGCGTGGCGGCCGGATCGTCGACGAGCTTCAACTGCTGCAGCACCTCGACCGTGGCGGCAAGCAGCGCGCGCGTATTGCCGTCGGCCACACGAATCGCGATGCCGATGCCGCGGCTGGCGATGCCGATCGCCTGCACGCCGTCGGCGCCGATCTTGGTCACCCAGTCGCCGTCGCGACCTTGATCGTCGCTGCCCTGCTTCCAGCCGGTTCGCATCAGCGCGAGATCGCTGCGCCGGGTGCCGGAGACGAGATCGGGGTGGCGGGTCATCGCGTAGCGCAGCGCGGCGAGTGCCGGCGTGGCGCCGAGCGCAAGCTGGCAGAACGCATGTGCAAGCGAGGACAGCGGCAGCGCGTAGTTGGGCGCGCTGCAGCCGTCGATGCCCATCGGCAGGTCGCGCCCGCCGGCGAAGCGCTGCACGGCGGCGCGCACGCGCCGCTGCAGCGGCGCGCCGGGATCGAGGTAGCTTGGCAGCGGTTGACCGTGCAGCCGGCAGCAGGCGAGGAAGCCGGCGTGCTTGCCCGAGCAGTTGTGGAACAACTGGTTCCAGCGCGCGCCGGGCGGCGGCTCGGCCTTGTTGTGCGCGAAGTAGCTGGGCACGTGACAGCCGCACTGCAGATCGGATTCGTGCGCGTCGATTCGTTCGAGCATCCGCTGCGCCGTGGCCACGTGGACCGCCTCGCCGCTGTGGCTGGCGCACATCAGCGCCAGCTCGCGCGAGCCGAAGCCGAAGCGCTCGGCGCCGCCGTCCTCGACGAACGGCAGCGCCTGCAGTGGCTTCAACGCCGAGCGTGTGTAGTTCAGGCCGTGCGCGTCACCGACGCCGGCGACCAAGGTGCCGCGCGCATCGACCACCGCGATCGAACCGTAGTGGACCAGCTCCGGCAAGTCGCCGCGGATGGTGGTGACGAGGGGAACGTGGCGCGGCGGACGCAAGGACATGATGGATGACGGCGCCTGCGGCGCCTATGACGGCGCTGCGCGCCTATGAAGGGAGCCGGCGCCGCGAGGCGCGCCCATCATAGCGGCCGCAGGCCGCGTCATAGGCCGCGCAGCGGCCGTCATCCATCATTCCCGCAAGCCGCGCAGCGACACCTCAAGCCGGCGCAGCCGCGCCTGCCGCCGCCAGCCGCCGCGCGACTTCCTTGCGATAGCGGTTCAGCTCCTGCACCGAGCCGAAGCTGCGCTCGAACAGCAGGCCCATGTTGTGCAGGATGCGCTCGACCACCTTGGTCTCCCAAACGTCGTCGAACTTGATCTGCTGATCGAGCCAGCGCTCGAGCCAGGCCGGGTCGGGCAGGCGGCTTTGCACCGTGTCGCGCGGGAACAGTGCCTGGTTGACGTGCAGGTTGGTCGGGTGCAGCGCCTTGGCGGTGCGCTTGGCGCTGGCCATCAGCACGGCGATCTTGGCGAAGGCCGCGCGCGCGGTGTCGCCGAGGTCGGCCAGGTACTTCTTCATGTAGCGCAGGTAGGCGCCGCCGTGGCGCGCCTCGTCCTGGGACAGCAGCTTGTAGATGTGCTTGATCACCGGCTCGGTGTGCCACTCGCTGGCACGCCGGTACCAATGATTGAGGCGGATCTCGCCGCAGAAGTGCAGGGTCAGCGTCTCCAGCGCCGGCGCCGGGTCGAACTCGAAGCGGACTTCGTGCAGTTCGTCGTGCGTGGGCACGAGGTCGGGGCGGAAGCGGCGCAGGTACTCCATCAGCACCAGCGCGTGCTTCTGCTCCTCGAAGAACCACACGCTCATGAAGGCGCAGAAGTCGGAGTCGTGGCGGTTGTCGCGCAGGAACATCTCGGTGGCCGGCAGCGCCGACCACTCGGTGATCGCGTTCATCTTGACCGTTCGCGCCTGCTCGTCGCTGAGCTTGCTGCCGTCGAACTCGCCCCAGGGCACGTCGGACTCCATGTTCCAGCGCACCGACTCGAGCGAGCGGAACAGGTCGGGATAGAGCATCGGGGACTGGGACATGGCGGCACCTTCTGCGAGGCTAGCTGGCAGCGCGCCGGCGCAGAAAGCGCATCAGCCCACCCAGCAGGGGGAGTTTCGCATACAACTCCTCGGCCGCATCCCAGTAGTCCCGATGGAAAACCACGAGCCCGGCGGCATCGAAACGCAGGTGGCTGGCGCCGCGGATCGCCTGTTCGCCGCGCCGCAGGCGGCGCATCCGGTAGCGGAACTCCCAGACGACGAAGGCCCGGTCGCCGTCGATGACCGCATCGTGAATCACGAACCGCGGCGTCTGCACCTGTACGAACATGTGCCGAAACACGGCCTCGATCGCCGCCACGCCGCGCACTTCGTTGAACGGGTCCTTGAACCAGGCGTCGCGCGCGTAGACGGCGCCGATCCCGTCCAGGCTTTCCGGGCTGAGGGTCTCGAAGAAGCGGCGCAGCCGCGCCAGACGCGCGTCGTCGACCATCGTCTTAGCCGCCGGTGATCCGACGCACGGCCCAGAACTGCAGCCGGTAAGGCAGGATGCGCAGCAGCTTCAGCCCGAGGGTGAAGCGCTTCGGATAGTGGCTCTCGAAGCGCCCGGCGGCGATCTCGTCGAGCGTGATGCGCGCGGCGTCGGCCGCCGACATCAGCGCCGGCATCTTGAAGTCGTTCTTGCGCGTCAACGGCGTGTCGACGAAGCCCGGGCTGACCAGATACACGCCGTAGCCTTCCGGCCGCAGGTCGCCGTACAGCGACTCGGCGAAGTTGATCAGCGCCGCCTTGCTGGCGCCGTAGATCAGCGAGCGCGGCAGGCCGATGTAGCCGGCCACCGACGAGACGATTGCGATCCCGGCGCCGGCACCGGCGCGGCGCACGAGCGGTAGCGCCGCATCGACGCAGTTGAGCACGCCGTGCAGATTCACTTCGAGCAGCCGGCGCGCGGCGGCGAGATCGAAGCCCTGCGCGCGCATCTCGACGTGCGTGCCGGCAACGACCAGCACCAGATCGACGCCGCCCCAGCGCGCGCCCACCTGGCCGGCGGCGCGCGCAACGCTGGCCGGGTAGGTCACGTCCAGCGGCGCCACCAGCGACTCGGGGCTGGCGCGCGCGAGCTCGTCCAGCGGCTCGCGGCTGCGCGCCGACAGCGCCAGCCGCGCGCCGCGGCCGATCAGCTCTCGCGCCAGCGCCGCGCCGATGCCGTAGCTGGCGCCGATCACCCACACGCGCCGGCCGCGATACGAGCGAAACGGCGGGTTCGGCGGACCGAGCAGGCGCGGCGCCGCGACCGACCGTGCAACGACCCGGTTCATCGCTCGACCTCACTTGCGGCTGAACGAGATCAGCACCTCGCCCACATGCAGGCCCCAGAAGCTCATGCGCGCGCGGTTGAGCATCACGCGCTCGTCGATCAGGAACATCCAGTCGTCGAAGTCGATGTTCCAGGTCCTGCCGTCGGCGCTGCGGTAGGCGAGCGTGTACGACCAGTTCAGCGCGTTGCCGGCGACGGTGCCTTCGGCCTGGCCGACCACGTCGGCCGCGGTGCCGATCCACCGCCCGGGCGCAGGACCGGGCCGCAGGGTCCACACGCGCCGCTCGCGCACGCCGTCGGACCAGGTGAAGTCCTCGTCGAGCGTGCCGGTGTCGCCCTGCCAGGCCGCCTCGATGACGACCACGAAGCGGCGCGTCACCGCGCCCGAACGGTCGAGCACCATGCCGTGGCCGACGAGCGTGCCGTCGAAGTAGCGGCGCAGGTCGAGCGCCGGCGACTCCTTTGCGTAGCGCTGCGGATCGATGGCGGCGCAGCCGGCGAGCAGGGCGGCGAACAGCAGCGCCGCGAACAGGCGCAGAAGCGGGCGAGTCGACATGAGGTCCTCAGAATCGTTGCCGGCGCCAGGCGACCAGCAGCAGCCCGGCGGCGGTGAGCTTGAGCAGACAGGGAACGACGGCATAGACGAAGGCGAGCGCGCCGAGCGCCTCGGCGCTGCTGGCGCCACGCACGTAGCCGAGCGCCTCCAGCAGCGGCAGGGCGATGCCTGCGGCCAGCGCCAGCGTCAGCTTGTTGACGAAGTTCCACAGGCCGAAGTAGGCGCCTTCGCGCTGGCCGCCGTGGCCGTTGGCGTCGATCACGCGCGCCAGCAGCGCCGGCGGCAGCGCCAGATCGGCGCCGAAGGCAACGCCGGAAAGCACGCAGATCAGCGCGAAAGCGCCGAACTGGCCCTCGCCGAGCAGCACCGCCCAGATGAAGGCGGCCACTGCGGCCACCATGCCGGCGAGCCAGACCAGGTGCAGCGGCCGGCGCCGCGCCAGCCGCACCCACAGCGGCATGCTCGCCGCACCGGCGATGAAGTACAGCGCCAGGAACAGCCCCGTGTACTGCGCCAGCCCAAGGCGATCGGCAACGAAGAACTGGAACACCGTGGCGGTGATCGACGGCGCCACCGCGTTGAGCGCAAACACCGCCAGCAGCCAGCGCAGCCGGCTCGTGGCCAGGGGCAGCAGGAAGCTCGCGAACGGGCCGCCGGCGGCCGGTGCGTGCGGCGGGCGCGAAGGCCGCGGCGCGCCGCGCGCAAGCGCGGCGAGCGCCAGTGCCAAGCAGGCGAGGAAGATCCACACCAGCGGCGACATGCCGAGCGCCGTCGGCACGGCACCGCCGATCAGCACGCCGACGAGGCCGGCACCCTCGCGCGCCGCGGTGATGCGCGTGCGCCCGGCGTCGTCGTGCGCCAGCTCGGCGCCCCAGGCCTGGTAGGCGACGATCGCCAGCGAGTAGCCGAGCGAGCATGCGACCAGCGTCGCCAGCAGCCAGGCGAGTGCCGCGCCGGCGCCGACCGCGGGCGGATGCATCAGCAGCGCGAAACCGATCGCCAGCGGCGGCGCGGCGATCAGGATCGGCCGCAGGTAGCCGCCGCGAGACTTCTGGCGATCGACCCAGGCGCCGAGCAGCGGATCGGCCAGCGCGTCGACCAGGCGGGTGGCAAGCAGCGCCAGCCCGATCGCGGTCAAGGCCAGTCCGGTTTCGCGCGCGTAGAAGTCGGGCAGCAGGATGTTCACCGGCAGCGCCGTGAGCGCCAGCGGCAGGCCGAGCAGCGCGTAGCTCGCCAGCCCCTGACCGGAGACCGGGCGCGCGTTGACCGGCACGGCGGCGGTGCTCATCGCCGGCCTCAGGGCGAGACGACCGACGCCGGCGCAACGCCGGCGCGCGCTGCGCCGGCCGTGCTCGAGCGCGCGCCCTTGAGCAGGCTTTCGCGCAGGCGCGGCGCGCGCGAGCGCGGGTCGAGCCAGATCGCGAAGAAGGCGCGTGCGAACTCCGGCTCGTCGATGCTGCCGGCGTAACCGCCGTCGACATAGAAGCGGGCGCCGCCGCCGGGCCGGTTGACGCCGGCGATGCGCCGGCCCGGCTCGACGTCGGGGAACAGGCGTTCCATCTGCGCCAGCCAGCGCCCATGCTGCGCCTCGTCGCCGAAGCCCAGGCGCCGCATCTCGTCGCGGCTCGCCTCGGCGATCGACCGGCCCGAGAGCCTGCGCGCGTAGGTCAGCTCGAGCACGAAGGGGCGGGCGGTGGCATCGATCGGATCGAAGTTCGCCGGCGCATACAGGCGCGCGTCGTAGACGTGGAAGCCGAACCAGGTGAGCCGGCCCTCGCCCAGCAGGCGGCCGTCATCGACGTAGCGCGTGATGTGCGCAGCGGTCGCGGACGTCCCCGCCGCCGCCGAAGCCTGTGGCAGCGCGCCGCGCTCGGACTGCGCCGCTGCCGGGCCGGCAGCCGCTGCCAACGCCAGCGCCAGCGCCAGGTGCGGCAGCCGCCGTCGGCGGTCAGCGGCGCAACAACGTGTACTGGACGACATCGGTGCTGCCCTCGGCGAAGGCCGCCTCGCAATAGGCGAGATACAGCTCCCACAGACGGACGAAGCGTTGGTCGAAGCCGAGCGCAAGCGCCGCCGCCTGCCGGCGCATGAAGTTGGCGCGCCAGGTCGCGAGCGTCTTGGCGTAGTCGCGACCGAAGCGGTGCGTGGCGACGATCTGCAGTCCCGCCTTGGCCGCCTGGGCGCTGAACTTCGACGGCGACGGCAGCATGCCGCCGGGAAAGATGTACTGCTGGATGAAGTCGGTGCCGGCGCGGTAGCGGTCGAACAGCGACTCGTCGATGGTGATCGTCTGCACGCAGGCGCGGGCACCGGGCTTCAGGCAGCGGCGCAGCGTGGCAAAGAAGTCCGGCCAGTACCTCTCGCCCACCGCTTCGAACATCTCGATGCTGGCGATGCCGTCGTAGATCCCCGCTTCGTCTCGGTAGTCGCGCAGCGCGAACTCGGCCGCAAGCCGCTGCCGCTGCAACCGCTCGCGCGCGTACTGCAGTTGTGCCGGCGACAGCGTCAGGCCGGTGACGTGCACGCCGCGGCGCGCCGCGGCCTCGGCGAAACCGCCCCAGCCGCAACCGAGTTCGAGCACGCGCGCGCCGCGCTCGAGCCCCAGTTGGTCGAGCACGCGCGCCACCTTGGCGCCCTGCGCCGCCTGCAACTGCTCCGGGGTGGCCGGCCGGTGCGCGCCGTCGCCGTCGCTGGCGCCACTGGCGAACAGGGCGCCGCTGTAGGTCATCGAAGGATCGAGCCACAGCGAATAGAACTCGTTGCCGAGGTCGTAGTGGGCGACGATGTTCCTTCTCGCCTGCCGCCGGCTGTTGCCCTTCAGCAGGTGACGCAGCCGGTACAGCAGCGAGCCCAGGTACGAGCCGTAGATCACGCGCTCGACGGCGGCGCGGTTGCGCACGAAGAAGGCGAGCGCGCGCGCCGGATCGCCGCTCGACCAGTCGCCCGCGACATAGGTCTCGGCCAAGCCGATGTCGCCGCGATCGAGCACGGCGGCGAACACGTTCCAGCGCGCCAGGTGCACTTCGGCCACCGGTGGGCCTTGTCCGAAGCAGGCGCGCTGGCCGTCGGGAAACTGCAGCAGCAGCGAGCCGCGGTCGGCGCGCGACAGCAGCGCCAGCACCGGCCGGGCAGCGGCAGGAAACGCGCGCCGGTCGAGCGCGTCGGGGCGATGGCGCAAGGCATCGGCGGTCAGGGACAGGGCGATGTCGTTCATGGGCTCGTTGATTCAGGCGGGAAGCGTTGAGGCGGGACCGGGGCTGACGCGGTCGCGCACACCCGGCGCCGGCCTCGACACAGCGGGTTGCGCCGGGTGCGCGGCGGTCGGCAGCGAGCGCGTGAACGCGACCGCAGGCGGCGCCGGCTTGCGCGACAGCGGCACGCGCATGACCCACAGCCGCAGCGCCTGCCAGTGGATGCGCGCGATCACGCCGAGCGTGAACGCCGGGTAGCACGCCAGCGCGCGCAGCAGCGCGGCGTCGTTGAGCTCGACCAGGCGGGCGGCGATCGAGGTCTGCAGCAGCGGGCCGTCGGCGCCGTCGTGATCGATGCGCGCGATGAAGCGCTCGCCGTCGTCGCCTGCGCTCAGCATGAAGCGGAAGCGATAGCGGCCGGCGACCGGGCAGAACGGCGAGACGTGCAGCGCCTTCGGCGCGACCAGTTCCTCGCCCCAGCGCAGCACGCGGCCGTCGTCGTGTGCGAGCAGGTAGCAGTGGCGCTCGCCGAAGGTGTTGTTGACCTCGCACACGATCGCCCGCAGGGCGCCGTCGGCGCGATGGCACAGCCAGAAGCTGACCGGATTGAAGACGTAGCCGAACAGGCGCGGAAACGTGTGCAGCCAGATCTCGCCCCCGGCATCGGTCACGCCGGCGCGCGCCAGCAGCGACTCGATCCAGGGCAGCGGCGCGCCGCCGTCGCCATGGTCGGCGTCGCGCAGCGAGAACAGGCCGGCGCGGTTGTGGCGCAGCCAGCGCAGCGCCAGAGGCTGCTGTGCCAGCGCGCGCAGCGGCAGGCGCAGGAAGAAGCTGCGGTAAGCGAAGCGATGCGCGCGCGGTTGCAGCCGCGCGTGGCGCACGGCTCCAAAGCCGATCTGGGCGTGCGGCCGGCGGTTCATCGCTACGAGTGGCGGCAAACGGTGCACGGACATCGCCGCAGTCGGGCGTCGCTCAGGCGGCCTGCAGCGCCGAGCGGCGGCCGAGCGCACGCAGCGACCCAGCCACGGCAAGACCGGAGTTCAGCCCGTCTTCGTGGAAGCCGTAGCCGGTCCAGGCGCCGGCGAACCAGACGCGGCGGCGACCCTGAACGTCGGCCAGCCGTCGCTGCGCGTCGATCGCGGCGCCGTCGAACAGCGGATGCGCAACGTCGAACTCGGCGATCACGCGCTCGGCGCGCGGCTCGACGATCGGATTGAGGCTCACCATCACCGGCGAACTAAACGGCAGCGGCTGCAGCCGGTTCAGCAGGTAGGTGACGGCGACTGCCGGCTCGTCGCCGCCGCTGCTGGCGTAGTTCCACGCCGACCAGGTCTTGCGCGTCTGCGGCAGCAGGCGCGAATCGGTGTGCAGGACGGCGCGGTTGCGTTGGAAGCCGACGCCGGCCAGCAGGCGGCGCTCGTCGGCGTCGGCATCGGTCAGCAGCGACAGCGACTGGTCGCTGTGGCAGGCGAGCACGACCTGATCGAAACTGTCGGCGCCGCGCCGGCTGCGCACCGTCACCTTGTGCGCGCCCGGCTGGCGCACGACCTCGACCACCGCGTCGTCGCGGCGCACGTTGCGCAGGCCGGAAGCGATCCGGTCGACGTACTGGCGCGCACCGCCGGCCACGGTGAACCACTGCGGCCGGCCGTCGACCTGCAGCAGCCCGTGGTTGTGGCAGAAGCGGATGAAGGTCGCCGCCGGGTAGCCCCGCATCGTCGCCGGCGGGCACGACCAGATCGCGCCCGCCATCGGCAGCAAGTACCACTGGCGAAACTCGCGCCCGAAGCGGTGCCGTTCGAGGAACTCGCCGAGCGTCTCATCGCCGTGCGCCTGGCGGCCGAGCGCAACCGCGGTGGCAAGCCGGTTGAAGCGCAGGATCTCGCGCAGCATGCCGACGAACCGCGGCGACAGCAGGTTGCGCCGCTGCGCGAACACCGTGTCCAGCGATGCCCCGCCCCACTCAAGTCGCCGGCCGCCGGCGGCCGGCACGCTCACCGAGAACGACATCTCGCTGCGGGCCACCGGCACCTTGAGCTCGGCGAACAGCCGGATCAGGTTCGGGTAGGTGCGTTCGTTGTAGACGAGAAAGCCGGTGTCGACCGGATGATCGATGCCATCGACGGTCACGTCGACCGTGTGGGTGTGCCCTCCGAGCCGCGGCGCGGCCTCGTAGAGCGTGACCGCGTGCTCTCGCGCCAGCGCATGGGCACAGCCGAGGCCGGCGATGCCGGCGCCTACGATGGCGATCTTCATGCGCACGCGCCCCGCAGCGTGCTGGCGGTCACCGGCAGTGCGCCCGAAGCACGGTGAGCGAGGCGGCCAGCGGCGCGGCAACCGGCGGGCGGGGCCGACACTGAACCGCGGCCGCCGCGCGCACATCTGCTTTGAGTCAGGATCCGCATTTTGTCCAAGACAAATAACAGAAACGGCGCAAAGATATCGGCGTTTCAGCATGTTTGTCAAATGCTTGTCCATGACAAAATAGTAGGGGATGATGCGTAGCCCGCCCGCAAATGCGCCGACGGGCACGACGGGCGCACAGACAAGACCGCCAATGAACGATCGCCCCACCAGGACACCTCCGGCCGCGTCGATCGCCGCCGCTGAGCGAGACACGGGTTTGTCCAAGGACACGCTGCGCGTCTGGGAGCGCCGCTATGGCTTTCCGCGGCCGGACCGCGACGCCTTCGGCGAGCGCACCTATCCGCCCGAGCAGGTCGACAAGCTGCGCCTCATCAAGCGGCTGATGGATCGCGGCCACCGACCGGGCAAGATCATTGGCCTGCCGGTCGAGCACCTGCGGCAGATCGCGCAAGCGACCGCCGTCGAGCCGCCAGGCGCGGCCGAGGACGGCGGTCAGCTCGAGCGCCTGCGCGGCTACATCGAACTGGTCAAGCAGCACCGCGTCGAGTCACTGCGCCAGCAACTGTCGCAGTCGCTCTTTCGGGTCGGGCTGTCGCGCTTCGTGATCGAGCTGGTGGCGCCGCTCACGGAACGGGTGGGCGACGCCTGGAGCCGCGGTGAGTTGGAGGTCTTCGAGGAGCACCTGTACACGGAGTCGATCCAGGTGATCCTGCGCAACGCGATCAACGCCATCCCGCTCGCCGGCGCCGACCAGGCCGCCCGGCCGCGCATCCTGCTGACCACCTTCCCGCAGGAAGGGCACGGCCTCGGCGTGCTGATGGCGGAGGCGCTGTTCACGCTCGAAGGCGGCCGGTGCCTCTCGCTCGGAGTGCAAACGCCGATCCGCGACATCGTCCTGGCGGCCACGGCGCAGCAGGCCGACCTCGTCGCGCTGTCGTTTTCGTCGGCACTGAGCGCCGGCGCCGTGCTCGACGGCCTGGTCGAGCTGCGCGCCGAACTGCCGGCGTCGATCGAGATCTGGGCCGGCGGCAGTAGCCCGGCGCTGCATCGCCGCGCACCGCAGGGCGTGCGCACGCTGCGCACGCTGGAGGCGATCGCACCGGCGCTCGTCGAGTGGCGCGATGCTCATCCGCACGAGCACCGGCCACTGCCGCCGAGTCAGTAGAAGACGGTCAGCACGCCGGTAAAGCCGTACAGGTTGGCGCCACCGATCTCGCCGTTGGCATAGAAGCCTACGAGCGGCAGATCGCCGAGCTGGTGCCGGATCAGGCGCAGCTCCTCGTGCCGGGCGCCGAACAGGTGCCGGCCGCGGCCGAGGCACGAAACGTAGACCGCGCCGCGCGGCTGCGCCGGCGCCGTGCCCGGGACGGCGTCCTGCACATGCTGCCGAACCTCGGAGCAGATGCGGATCAGGTCCTTGCGCGCCGCCGCCTGGTCGCGCATGCAGAAGCGCAGCACCTGACCGGCCTGCACCGGCGCCGCCACGGTCACCCGGCCGCGGCCGGGGTCGAGCGCGATCACGGCGCGCACCAGATAGTCCTGATGCGGCGTGCGCTCGCGGTAGCCGCCTTCGGACTCGGGCTCGAAGCCGACGAACAGTCCGCGCCGGCCCAGCGCCTGCAGTTGCGCCCGCATCGGGCCGGCGGCGCGCGCCTCGATGCCGGCGTCTTCGAGCAGCACCTGGAACGCCGGCCGCCCGTCGAGGGAGACGATCTGATTGTCCTCGGCCGCCGTCACCGATCGCCGCCCGGCCGCGGGCAGCGGGTGCACGCCCTGCGACACGCGCGACACCAGCGGCACGTCGGCGGCGAACACCACGCCCGACAGGCCGCCGCGCAGCACGCGGTCGGCGACCTGGCACGAGTCGGCGCGCCCGCTCGACAGGCCGCCGAACAGGTAGCCGCTCGAGACCTTGGTCGCCATGTCGACCAGCAGCTCCGGCAGCTCCGGCGCGCCGGGGTCGGCGTGCACGAGCGCGGTGAACGCGGCTTCGGCGCCGCGGTCGGTGCGGGCGGCCAGCGCCGGTGGCCGCTGCGCGCCCGAGAAGACATTGAAGCTGCCGGGCGCGAACTGGCCCAGCATCACCGCCAGCGCCGGCTCGTCGCCGAACTCGCGATCGGCGGCGCAGATCGCCACGCCGCTGGCGCCGACCCAGCTCGCGACCCCGGTTCCGGCCTTCAGCCGCGCCAGGATCGCCGCCGCCTGCGGCACGAGCGCCTCGGTCAGGTACAGGAAGCCGAGGTTCGGCGCGCGCACGAAGCGCTCGTCGCCGGCGTGCTGGCGCAGCAGTACCAGGCATTCGTCGACCGCGACGCTGCCGTCGGCGTGTGCGGCGTGTGCGGCTCGGAATCTCACGTTCGTGGCCTGCCAGGGTCCGCGCCGGTCGATCGCACCGGCCGCCTCAAGCCTTGTCCGCGCCCGCCGGCCGGCGCGAGCGCGCCGGGCGCGGCGAGCGCGCGGCACCGGGGGCGGCGGCGCTCGCGGCCGCAGCTTGGCGCGCGCTGGCCGATGCGGGGCTGTCGCCAGCGTCGGCCGGCGCGCGCGTTCCTTTG
>JBBIST010000027.1:0-33452 GCA_037441125.1 Burkholderiales bacterium | reverse complement strand
CCGTGCAGCGGATCGTGCGCAAGCACGGCGGCCGCATCTGGGCCGAGTCGCAGCCGGGCGCGGGGGCGACGTTCTACTTCACGTTGTGGGAGTGAAGGGACGGATTCAGGATTCAGGATTCGGGATTCGGGATTCGGGGAAGAACAAGGACGCGCATCGATCACGCTTTTTCCTGAATCCTGAATCCCGAATCCTGAATCCCCCCTCTACCCCACCCGCCAGTCCTGCCCGCACTTGCGGCAGCGCACGCGCAGCCAGTGCGGGCGGCCGGCTTCGACCGGTTCGTCATCGCTCGCTTGCTCGGCACCGATCACCTCGAACAGCCCCCAGGTCTTGCAGCGCGGGCACTCGGCGGCGGCGGCGAATAGCTCGGCGCGCTGCAGCAGCGTGATGAAGCGGCGCCAGGCGACGTACATCAGCATGCCGCTGGCGGCCGCAGCGACGATCAGCACGACGTAGAAGGCGGGCGAGCGGCGCAGGTGGTCGAGCGCCTCGATCCCGGCCAGCAGCAGGATCAGCGCCAGGAACGCGGTCACCAGGTAGGCATGCGCCTCGATCAACTGGCGTTCGTACCAGCGCCGGAAACCGCGGCGGCCGATCTCATCAGCGACGGTCATGTTGACCCCCTACGGCGCTGTGCTCGGGCTGTGCGACGGGCGCGGCCGCGTCAGCGCGGCACCGAGTTCAGCCGGTTGGCCGCCTCGACCATGCGCGCGGCCACTTCATCGGCTGCCAGGCCCTCGGCGCGCGCCTGCGCGCGCAGCGCCTCGAGCGCGCGCTCCTGGTCGAGACGCAGCCGCTCCATCAGGATGCCGACCGCGACCCACTGTTCGCGCAGGAGGGAGCCCGAGGGCAGCGTGGCCGGCCGCGCCGGCGCCGGCGGCTGTGCGGCGCGCTCGTGCAGGCGCGCCAGCGCCGCCTGCACCGCAGGCACGATCTGCTTGACCTCGAGCGGCTTGACCAGGTAGCCGAGCGCGCCCAGGCGCGTGGCTTCCTCGATGATCTCGGTGTCACCGAAGGCCGACAGGAACATGAACCCGGTGTCGGTGTGCGCTGCCAGGTAGCGCGCCACGTCCATGCCGCTTTTGCCCTGCATGCGCATGTCGAGCAGGGCGAGTGCCGGCTTGTGCTTGCGCGCCAGCAGGATCGCGTCGTCGCCGTTGTCGGCCTCGATCAGGTCGAAGCCGGCCTGCCGCAGTCCGGCCACCACGGTGGCCAGCACCAGCCGGTCGTCGTCGACGACCAGGATCAGCGGCTTGTCGGCGGGCATGGCGGGAGTGTAAGCGCGCCTCTTTAGGTTTCCTCCCGAATCGCCGGCGCCGACAGCTCAAGCCGAGTGACCACCTGGGAGCCTTGCTGCTCGATCGCGAGCCGGGCGCCACGGCGCGGCAGCAGGGCCTTGACCAGGCCCAGTCCGGAGACGCTGGAGGCGATCGCCGCCAGATCGAAGCCGGCGCCGAGCTGGCCCGGCTGCTCGATGCGCAGTTCGACCCCGTCGGCGCGCGGCAGCACGCGCACGTGGATCGGCAGCTCGCGGCTGGCGCGGTACTTGAGCGCGTTGGTGCCCAGCTCGTTGATCACCAGCGCCAGCGGCACCGCCTCGCCCTCGGGCAGGCCCCACTTCCACAGCCCCGGCGCCGGCGGCTCGAAGTGCGCTTCGGCGCCGAACATCGCCGCCAGGTTGTGCACGATGCCCTGCGCCACGCCGAGCACCGGCAGGGTGCCGCCGGCGCGGATCTGCAGTCCGTGCACCTGCGCGATCGCCTGGATCTGGCCGGCGATCTCGTTCAACTGCGGCGCCACCTCGGGCTTGCTAGTCGACATGTGCTGCAGCAGCCCGGCCACGCCCTGCAGGTTGTTCTTGATCCGGTGGTGCACCTCGCGCACCAGGATGTCGCGCTGCTTGATCGCCTCGGCCAGGCGCTCGCGTTCGGCGGCGGCGCGCTCGGTGATGTCGTCGGCGACCCCGAACACGCGCACGCTGCCGTCGAACATGCGCGCCGGGTTCAGGCGCAGGCTGAGCGTGCGCAGGCCGCGGCTCGGGTGATCGATGCGCACCGTCAGTTCCGCCTTGCGCAGGCGGCGAAAACCGCCGATCAGGCGCGGCAGCCGGCGCTTCAGTTGCGGCACGTCGTCGAAGTGCACGTACTTGAGCGCGTTGCGGCCGTCTTCGAGCAGTTCGTCCGGCGGTCCGCCGACCAGCGCCGCGTAGCGCGGGTTCACGTACAGCACGACCGCCAGGTCGGCGGTGGCGATGAACACGAGCTGGTCGATGTTCTCGGCGAACTGGCGAAAGCGGGTCTCGGTCTCGCGCAGCGCCGCCTCGGCGCGCACCGCCTCGGTCAGGTCGTCGACGATCGACATCAGGTAGCGCGCGCGCGGCGCACCGTCGGCGCCCGGCTCGTACAGCGGCAGCACGCGCTGGTTGACGGTCAGCGTGCGGCCGTCGGCGCGCAGCATGACGTCGCGCGGCCGGTCGATCTGCTGGCCGCCGGCGAGCGCGCGCCGGTCCAGTTCGGCGTACAGGTCGGCGAATTGGCGGCCGTAGATCTCATGCCAGGTGCGGCCGATGACGCGGCTGCGCGCCAGCCCGGTGATCTGCTCGCCGGCGCGGTTCAGGCTGATGAAGCGGCCGCTGTCGACCTCGCGCACCGACACCAGCACCGGCAGGTTCTCGACCACCAGGTCGAGGTAGTTGCGCACGCGCTTGACCTCGTCTTCCGAGCGGCGGCGCGAGTCGACGTCCATCAGCGCCAGGATCAGGCCGCGCTCGGGCAACTGCGCATCGATCGGCCGTACGTTGCCGGCGCACCAGAAAGTGGCGCCGTCGGCGCGCCGCATCAGCCGCTCGAAGCCGGCCTCGCCGCCGGCGGCCTCGGCGCGCAGCGCCAGCCAGTCGCCGCGGTCGACGAACAGGCTGGCGATCTCGAGCTCGGCCAGATCGCCCGGGTCGTAGGCGAACATGCGCGCGGTGGCGGCGTTGGCCTTGAGCACCAGCTCGTCGGCGACGTAGACGATGCCGACCAGCGCCGTGTCGAAGATCAACTGCAGCTCGGACAGCGCCGCGCGCAGCTCGCGCTCGGAGCGCTTGCGCTCGTCGATGTCGACGAAGGCGAAGATGTAGCCGAGCTCGGGCCGCTCGGGATTGACCGCGCGCCCCTGGACCGCGACCCAGATCGGCTCGCCGCGGCGGCGGAACATGTGCAGCTCGAACTCGCAGGCGCCGCGATGGCCGATCTCGGCGTAGTGTTCGGCCAGGCTCGCCGCCAGCAACTGGTCGGTCGGATGCGCGAACAGTTGCCCCTGGGCGGTGAGCGCGCCCGGCTCGCAGGCGAGCAGATCCTCCATCGCCGCGTTGGCGCGTAGCGCCCGGCCGTCGCGCACGAACAGCAGGCCGACGAGAGCGGTGTCGAACATCAGCCGGCTGTCGGCGAGCAGGGTCTGCAACTGCTCCTCCTGCCGCTTCAGTTCGTGCAGCGAGCGGCCGAGCGCCTCGCGCTGGCGCTTCATCTCGGAGACGTCCTGGAAGGTGTAGATCGCCTGCGCGTGCCGCGACTGTTCGCTGGCGATGGCCACCGGCCGCGCCTGCACCAGACACCAGACCGGCTCGCCGTCGCGGCGGAACAGCACCACCTCGGCGCTCGTGGTCTGGCCTTCGCGCACCGCCGGCAGTCCGGACAGCTCGTGCGGCGCGCGCCCCGCCTGGTCGCGCGTGAGCTCCCACAGCGACAGTCCGACCACCTCGTGGTCCTCGAAGCCGAACATGCGCGCGAATTCGCGGTTGCCGAGCAGCACGCGCCCGGCCGAGGCCTGGACCACGCCGACCGACATCGTCTCCAGCAGCGTCTGCTGGTCGTTGAGCAGCACCTGCAACTGTTCCTCGGACAGCTTGCGCTCGGTCGTGTCCTCGAGCACCAGCAGGTAGTGGCGCACCGGCGTCTGGCGCGCCTCGCCGGTCTCGTGCGCGCTCCAGGCGCGCAGCGTCGGCCGGCCCCAGACGCGGCGGCCGCGCTTGTGACGCAACAGGCGGTCGGTGTCGGCCGCCGACGGTGCACCGGCGGCAAGCCGCCGCTGCAAGCGCTGCATCGCCTCCGCCTCGGACGGCTGCAGGATCTCGGCCGGCTCGCGGCCGACCAGTTCGCCGGGGGCGTAGCCAAGCAGCTTGCCGGCGGCGATGTTCGCCTGGGCGATGCGGAAGTCGGGGCCGAGCAGCAGCTTGGCGACCGGGCTTTCCTCGAAGATCGTGCGGAAGCGCCAGGCCGAGTCGGCCAGCCGCTGCTCGATGCGCTTGCGCTCGGTGATGTCGCGCACGAGCAGGAAGATGAACTCGCGCCCGCCCTGCTCGACCCGCTGCAAGACAACGTCGACCGGAAACTCGCTGCCCAGGCGGCTGCGGTAGCGGGTTTCGCCGTGCCAGGCGCCGCGGCCGCTGAGTTCCTCGAGGATCTCGGCGAAGTGCTCGGGCGTCAGGCGCGTGTCGATGCGCGCCAGCGTCAGCTCGCCGAGCTGCTCGCGCGTGTAGCCGAGCCAGGCGCGCGCGGTCTCGTTGGCGTCGACGACGCGGCCGCCGCGGTCGATCTCGATCACCATCTCGCCCGACTGGTCGAGCGCCTGGCGCAGGGCCGCGAGCGAGAACTCGGCAAAGCGCTCGCGGTCGAGCCGCTCGGCGGTCGCGTACACGCCGCGGAAGCGGCGCCGCTCGACCACCGGCGTCAGGTGCAGCCGCAGCCACAGCGGCCGGCCGCCGGCGGCGCGCTCGATCTCGACCGTCTGCGGCTGGCGCACGCGCGCCTCGCGCATCGCGCGCAGCCGCTCGAGCAGCGGCGCGTGCGCCGCCAGCGGCGCGATCTGCTCGGCGCGCCGGCCGAGCGCGTCGGCGGCGGCGACACCGGAAAGCGCCGCCATCGCCTCGTTCCAGGCCTGCACGCGCAGCTCGCGGTCGAACAGCGCAATGCCGATCGGCGTGGCGGAAAGCAGCGTCTGCACGAAGTCGTCGGCCGCGCGCGACACGCGCAGCGCCTCGCGCGGCACGGTCACGTCGCGCAGGACCGCAGTCACGTGACTGGCCGCCGCCGGCCGCTCGGAGCCGACCTCGACCGTAATGCGCACGTCGAACTGCTTGCGACCGGTCGGGTGCGGAAAGGCGAACTTGAACCAGCGCGAGTCGAGCGTGTCGAGCGCGTCGGCCAGGTTTGCCTGCCACAGCGGCGCGAACTCGGCGAAGCCCTCGACCTCGGCCAGCCGCCGGCCGAGGAAGTGCGCGCGCGGCAGCGCCGTGGCGCGCTCGAGCGCCGCGTTGGCATAGACGACGCGGCCGGCGGCGTCGAATCTCAGGATCGCGTCCGGCGAGGCGTCGAAGAACTCGACCGGCGGCGGCTGCACCTCGAAGCGCAGCACCTCGTCGGCCGGCGCCCGCCGGCGCCGGGCCTCGGCGCCGGCCAGCGCCAGCGCGCGCGCCTCGGAGGCGACCTCAGGCGCGGCGGATCGGCGCAAGGAACGCGCGGGACGGGAGTCGGAGTCGGCCACGGGTAGCGCAACGGCAGGTGCGCGAGGATAGCGCCGCAGGCCGCGGGCGGAAGCGCCGACGGCGGCCGCTGCTACAGAAAGTCGAACAGCGACAGGCGCGAGACCATCGAGTAGCTCTTCAGCGCCGCCTCGAACGAGAGTTGCCGGCGCGACAGCTCGGCAGCGGCGGCGGCGATGTCGAGATCCTCGACCCGCGACAGGCGCGTCTGCGCCTCGAGCTTGCGGTCTTGGTTGAGCTCGCCGTAGGCGTCGAGCTCCTGCAATCCGGTGCCGAGGTCGGCGCGCTTGAGCAGCAGGTGGTCGAGCGCACCCGCGAGCGACGCCTGCGCGCCGGCGAGCGCCGTGCGCTGGCGCGCGCCGGCGGCGGCGTCGCCGGCTACCGGCTGGCGCAGCGCCGAGATCGCCTGCGCCAGCGATTCGAACAGCGGGCGAAAGCCGGCGGGCTCGATGGCGAAGCTGTCGCCGTCGGCCGGGGCGCCGTTGAGGTTGACCTGGAGGCCGTCGAAGCGCAGCGCCAGCGGCGCGCTGTAGGTGCCGCTGGCGACCGTGGTCGGCGGCCCGCTCGCTTCGTGGCGGCTGACCGTGAATGTGGTGACGCCGGCGGCGACGCTGAAGCTCAGCGTGTACGGGCGGCCGGTGAGCGCCGGCGGATCGGTAACTGCACCGGCGTCGATCCAGCCCGAACCGGCATTGGTGGCGGCGGCGGCGGTGGTGAAGCTGCCGTTGCCGGGCCGCATCTTGTTGAACAGCGCATCGCCTGAGAACCGGACCTGCAGCAGACGGTCCTGCGCGACCTCGACCCGCTGCGCGATCTCGTCGCCGAGATAGGTGACCTGATTGCCGCTGTGCGCGAACGGCGCCGCGCTGCTGCGCGCGCCGCCGAACAGGAAGCCGCCGGCGCCGTCGTCGGCGTTGGCCAGGCCGACCAGTCGTGCCAGCACGCCTTCGAGTTCGCCGGCGATCATGCGCCGCTCGCCGTCGCCGAGCGCGCCGTTGCCGGCCGCGACCAGCTTCTCGCGCACGTCGTGGATGCCGTCGATCACGCCGGCGAGGGCCGACTCGCCCAGATTGAGCAGGTAGTGCGCGTGGTCCTGATTGCGCCGGAACTGGTCGAACTGCGCCACCGCCGAGCGGATGCCGGCGCCGTCGGCGGCGGCCAGCGGATCGTCGGCCGGGCTCGCCAGGCGCTTGCCGGAGGCGATCTGCTGCTGCACCGCGAGCAGTTCGCGCTGGCGCGCGACCAGGCTTTCTTCGCCGGTACGAAACTGGTGCATCGTCGAGACGCGCAGCATGAAGTTTCTCCGTCAGCGGCCGAGCGCGAGGATCTCGTCGAAGATCGTGCGGCCAATCGCGATCAGCTTGGCCGCCGCCTGGTACTGCTGCTGGAACTGGATCAGGCGCGTGGCTTCCTCGTCGAGGTTGACACCGGCACTGGCGCTCTCGGCCGCCAGGGCGCTCGCGCGGATCGCCGCCTGCGCCTGCGCCATTGCGTCCGCCCCCTGCGCGGCGCCGCCGACGCCGGCCACCAGGCTGGCGTAGCCGGCGTGCACGGTGCCGCCGTCGACCACGCGCCGGTCAGCGACTGCGGCCAGGTGCAGCGCGTTGCGGTTGTCGCCGCTGGCGCCGACGCTGGCGCTGATGGCGATCGAATCGCCGGCGGCCGGGCTGCCGCGCAGCGCAAGGCTCCAGCCATTGAAGGAGATCGGCGCACCCGCGCTGTAGGCCCCGCTTGCGAGCACGGTGGCGCCGCTGCGGATCTCGTAGGCGGCGCTCGACGTGAACACGACGTTCACCGGCTGCGTGAGGTTCGGATCGCGCGCCTGCACCGTGATGCCGTCGACCACCAGCGAGCCGAGGTTGGACGCCGGCACCGTGGTCTGCACCGGGTTGGCGGCCGCCACCTGCGCGCCGTGCGTCAGCGCCACCGCCAGTTCGCGGCCGGCGGCGGCAAACGGCGAGATCAGGAAGCGGTCGCCGGCGGCCGGCGGCAGGTTGCGGATCTCGATCCGCAGTCCGTCCTGCGTGAACACGGGTGACACCTGCGGCGCGAACTGCGTGCCGTCGGCCAGGCGCGTCAGCGTGTACTGGGCGCCGTCGTAGTCGACGCGGTAGTCGGAGGCGCGCAACTGCGAGGCGTCAACCAGGCTGGCGACGGCGTCGCTGGCCGGGTTGCCGTTGCTGCTGGCAGCGTAGGTCTGCATCGCCGGCAGGCGGAAGAAGTCCGCACCCGCGGCGCCGTTGGCGTCGTTGCCGAGCCGGTGCTGGGCGTTGAACTCGCTCGCCAGCACCAGCGCCAGGCGGCCGAGTTCGTTCTCGACCGCCGGCAGATCCTGGGCGCGGAACTGCAGCAGGCCGCCGATGCGGCCGCCGCCGATCGCCTCGGTCGTGACCGCGAGGAAGCTGCCGCCGACCGGTGTGACGCCGACCTGCACCTGGCGCGGGTCGACCGGATCGACGCGCAGGCCGAAGCGGCTGGCGTCGGCGCCCACCACCAGCGGCTGGCCGTTGCCGAGGAACAGGTTGATGCTGCCGTCGTCCTGCGCGATCGCGGTCACGCGGATCGACTCGTTGAGCCGGCGCAGCGCGGCGTCGCGGCGGTCGAGCAGATCGTTCGGCGCCGCGCCGTTGCCGCGCGCCAGCGCGATCTTGTCGTTCAACTGCGCGATCTCGCGCGCGCTGCGGTTGATCAGCTCGGCTTCGAGCGCAAGCTGGCGGTCGGAGCCGGCGCGCATCTCGTGCAGCCGTTCGCCGGCATCGGCGAAGCGCTGCGCCAGCAGTCCGCCGGCGGCGAGCAGTTGCCGGCGCACGGCGCTGTCGCCCGGCCGCTGCGTCAGATCGTGGACGGCGCCGAAGAAGCGGTCGATCGCTGCGCCGACGCCGTTGTCGGCGCTGGCGAACATCGCCGCCACCTGGCCGAGTTGCGCCGAGCGCGTGTCGGCCTGGGCAGCGACCGCGGTCGCGTGGTGCGCCTGTCCGGTCAGAAACTCGCTGTAGACGCGGCGCACCTCGGCCACCGCCACGCCCTGGCCGACGAAGCTGCCGCCGAAGAAGCTGCCCTGCAGCGGCGTCATCACTACCGTCTGCCGTGTATAGCCGGGCGTGTTGACGTTGGCGATGTTGTTGCCGGCCGTGCGCAGCGCGGTCGAGGCCGCCGACAGCGCGCTGTTGCCGATCGAGAAGATGCCGCTGCTCATGGGTTGCGGTCCGGGGGCTACGACGGATTACGGCAGCGGCGCACGGAACTTGATCCGCGAAGCGGCCGCCGCGGCAAGGCGCTCATGACCTGACCACCGCGCCGACGCTGGCGATCACGCGCGCCAGCTTGTCGCCGTAGGCGGGATCGGTGGCGTAGCCGGCGCGCTGCAGGCCGGAGGCGAAGGCCTGCGCATCGGGGCCGCGCGCGATCACTTCGGCGTAGCGCGGGTTGCCGGCCAGCAGGCGTGCCCAGTCGCGAAACGCCTCGCCGTAGTTGTCGTAGGCGCGGAAGCGTTCGACCGTGCGCTGCGCCACACCGTCTTCGTATTCGGTCGTGACCGCCTCAACCGTGCGCCCGCGCCAGCCGCCGGTGGCCTTGATTCCGAACAGGTTGAAGCTCGGCGCGCCGTCGGCAGCGCGGATCTCGGCCCGGCCCCAGCCGGATTCGAGCGCCGCCTGGGCGAGCACGAAGTGCGCCGGGATGCCGGTCGCATGCTGGGCGGCGACCGCCGCGTCCCAGTGGCGGGCGATGAAGTCGCGCTGCTGCGCCGCCGTGGCACCGCTCTCCGGCACCGGACCCGCCGTGGCACGGGTGGACGGCGCCGGACCCGCCGCAGCATCGCCGGTGGCGCGCGAAGTGTCGCCGTGGCGCGCGACTTCGCCGTAGCGCGCCAGCGCCTGCACCGCGCCGGCGGCCGCCGACTCAGTCGCCTGCGGCAGGTGGCGCGTGAGCTGGCGCACGATCACCTCGGCCAACCCGGTGCCCTGCTGCGCCATGCGCAGCGCCATCTGCTGGTCGAGCAGTCCCGTGTACATGTCGTTCGCATGCGAGTCGAACAGGCCGCTCTTCGGCGTCGCCTCGCGCATGCTCTTGAGGACCATCTGCATGAACAGCGCCTCGAACTGCTGCGCCGCCTGCCGCATCGCCGCGCGCGGATCGCGCTGCGCCTCGCGCTTCAGTTGGTCGAGCGAACGGCCGTCGGCGGCGAGGGCGCCGGCCGCCTGGGTCAATCGCGGGTCGAGCGGGGTCATTGGGGACGGCGGGCTCAAAGACGTGAAACGTGAAAAGTGAAATGTGAAAAGTGGGAGTGACCGGCGCGCTCGAGCCACCTTTCACGTTTCACGTTTCACCTTCCTCAAATCACTTCCAGCTCCGCCTTCAGCGCGCCGGCCGCCTTGAGCGCCTGCAGGATCGCCAGCAGGTCGGCCGGGTTGGCGCCGAGCGCATTGAGCGCCTTGACCACGTCAGCCAGGTTCGCTCCCTGCGCCAGCGGCATCAGGGCGCCGCCTTCCTGGCGGATCTGGATGTCGGCGCGTTCGGCCACCACGGTGCGGCCGGGCGACAGCGGCGGCGGCTGCGCGATCACCGGCTCGACCGTGATGATCACCGACAGGTTGCCGTGCGCGACCGCGGCCTGCTCGAGGGTCACGGTGCGGTTCATGACGATCGATCCGGTGCGGGCGTTGACGATCACGCGCGCCGGCGGCGGCAGGGTCTCGACCTCGATGTTCTCCAGGTCGGCCATGAAACGCACGCGTTCGGCCGGCGCCGCCGGCGCCTGCACCTCGATCACGCGGCCGTCCACCGGCAGCGCCGCCTCGGTGCCGAAGCGCCGGTTGATCGCATCGGCCACGCGCGAGGAGGTCGAGAAGTCGGTCGCGTTCAGCTCCAGCCGGATCCGGTCCGACAGCAGGAACGGTGTGGCCACCGCGCGCTCGACGGTGGCGCCGTTGGGCACGCGCCCGGCACTGAGGTGGTTGATCTGCACGCGCGCGCCGGCGGCGGCGGCGCCGGCGCCGCCGACCAGGACATTGCCCTGCGCCACCGCGTAGATCGCGCCGTCCGCACCCTTGAGCGGCGTCATCAGCAGCGTGCCGCCGCGCAGGCTGCGCGCGTTGCCGAGCGAGGACACCGTGACATCGACCTGCTGGCCGGGCTGCGCAAACGGCGGCAGGGTCGCGGTCACCATCACCGCCGCCACGTTGCGCAACTGCAGCGAGGTGCCCGGCGGCAGCGTGATGCCAAGCTGGGTCAGCATCGACTGCAGGCTCTGCACGGTGAACGGCGTCTGCGTGGTCTGGTCGCCCGAGCCGTCGAGGCCGACCACCAGACCGTAGCCGATCAACTGGTTCGGCCGTACGCCCTGCACCGACACCAGGTCGCGGATGCGTTCGCCGGCGTGCGCCGGCAGCGCGCCGGCGAGGCAGGCGGCGGCGAGCGCCAGCGCCGCCAGCAGGCGCGGCTTGCGCGCCGGTCGCGGCGAGAACCCGTTGGCTGGGACCGAGGCGATCATCGTCAGAACGGCGAGAACGAGTCGAAGAAGCGCGACAGCCAGCCCTTGATCTGCGCCTCCTCGATGTAGCCGCCGCCGCGGTAGTCGAGGCGGGCGTCGGCCACCTGGGTCGAGGCGATCACGTTGCCGGGCTGGATCCGCGCCGGATCGATGACGCCGGTGAACTTCAGCACTTCGGAGTTGCGCCGGATGCCGATCCGCTTCTCGCCGGCGATCACCAGGTTGCCGTTGGCCAGCACATCGGTGACAGTCACCGTGATCACGCCGGTGAAAGCATTGCTCGAGGTGGTCGCACCCTTGCCGTCGAAGGTGTTGCTGGCGCTGGCACTGGCCGCCAGCGGATTGATGTCGAGGCCGAGCACGCCGCGCGCACCGGGAAAGGCGACCTCGAACTCGGCGCTGCGCTCGGTCGCCGAGTTCGCGCTCTGGCTCGCGTTCAGCCGCTCGGTGATGTTGACGGTCAGGATGTCGCCGACATAGCGCGGCTTGCGGTCCTCGAACAGCGGCCGGTACATCGCCGCCTGGAACACGCCGCCGGTGGGGATGCCGTTGGCCACCGGCGCCTGCGGGCGCGCGGTGGTGGGCAGCGCCTCGGCAACGACCTCGTGCCGCGGCGCGGCGCAGCCGGCGAGCAGCGCGGCGGCCAGCAGCACGACGGCGGCGCTCAGGACACGATGCAGGGACTTCATCGCCGTCCCGCCTCAGACCTGCGACAGGCGCTGCAGCACCTGGTCCGAGGTCTGGATCGCCTTCGAATTCAGCTCGTAGGCGCGCTGGGTCTGGATCATCGACACCAATTCCTCGACGACGTTGACGTTGCTGGTCTCGACGTAGCCCTGCTGCAGCAGGCCCAGCCCGTTGCTGCCCGGCGCGTTGGTGTTCGGATTACCCGAGGCGGCCGTTTCCATGAAGAGGTTCTGGCCGCGCGAGTCGAGCCCCGACGGGTTGACGAAGCTGGCAAGCTGGATCGAGCCGATGTTCTGCGGCGCCGCCTGGCCGGGAACGGTCGCCGTGACCGTGCCGTCCTGGCCGACGGTGACCGCGATCGCGTTCGCCGGCACCGTGATCGCCGGCTGCAGCGCGAAGCCGTTGGCGGTGACCAGTTGGCCGTTGGCGTCGACGTGAAACGAGCCGTCACGCGTGTAGGCGGTGCCGCCGTCGGGCAACTGCACCTGGAAGAAGCCGTTGCCGTTGATCGCCAGGTCGTACTGGTTGCCGGTGTTCTGCAGATTGCCCTGGGTGAACATGCGCGGCGTGGCGGTGGCGCGCACGCCGGTGCCGATCTGCAGCCCGGTCGGCAGGGTCGTGTTCTGCGAACTGTTGGCGCCCGCCTGGCGCGCAGTCTGGTACAGCAGATCCTCGAACGCGACCCGCGCGCGCTTGAATCCGGTGGTGCCGACGTTGGCCAGGTTGTTGGCCACGACGTCGAGTTGCTGCTGCTGGGCATCGAGCCCGGTCTTGCTGATCCACAGGCTTCTGATCATCGCGTGACTCCGGTTCGCAAATCGTTGTACGGCGCCGCTCAGACAGCGACCAGACTGGCCGCCTTGCGCTCGTTCTGCTCGGCGCTGCTGATGAGCTTCATCTGCATCTCGAACTGGCGCGCGACGGCGATCATTCCGATCATCGCCTCGACCACGTTGACGTTGCTTCCCTCGAGGCTGCCCTCGGCCAGGCGCACGGTTTCGTCGCTCGGCGCCGGCTCGCCGTCGCGCGTGCGGAACAGTCCGTCCAGGCCCTTGACCAGGTTCGCTTCGTCGGGATTGACGAGCTTGATGCGGCCCACCGGGTTCGACTGCGGCGACTCGGCCAGCTTGGACGAAACCGTGCCGTCAGCGCCGATGCTGATGCGCGCATCGGCCGGCAGCACGATCGGTCCGCCTTCGCCGACCACCTGCAAGCCGTTGGGCAGTTGCAGCGTGCCGTCAGCGCCGACCTGCAAATTGCCGGCACGCGTGTAGGCCTCGGTGCCGTCGTGCGCCTGCACCGCAATCCAGCCGGCACCCTGCACGGCGACATCGAGCGCGCGGCCCGTGGCCTGCACCGGCCCGGGCGTGAAGTCGGCGCCGATCGTCGTCTCGACCGTGAACACGCGCGTGCCGGCCTCACGTCCCTGCGCCGGCACCGCGCGCAGCGCCACCAGGTCGGCACGAAAGCCGGTGGTGTTGGCGTTGGCCAGGTTCTGCGCCAGCGCATCCTGCCGGTGCAGCAGGTGCTTGGCGCCGCTCATCGAGGTGTAGATCAGGCGGTCCATAGAGTGGCTCGCTACGCTCGCTATGACGCGGCTTCGCCGCTATGACGTCGCTGCGCGACTATGAGGCCGACTCCGTCGGCCACGATTCGCGGCCGAAGGCCGCTCATGGCGCGCACAGCGCGCGTCATCGCGAACGCAGTGAGCGTCATCCCTCATCACCTCAAATTCACCAACGTCTGCAGCACCTGATCCTGGGTGCGGATCGTCTGCGCGTTGGCCTGGTAGATGCGCTGGGCGGTGATCATGTTCACGAGCTCGGCGGTGAGGTCGACGTTGGCCTCCTCGAGCGCACCGGCCTGCAGCACGCCGAGCGAGCCGCTGCCGGGCGCGGCCACCAGCGCCTGGCCGGACTCTGCGGTCTCGGCCCACTGGTTGTTGCCGAGCGCGGCCAGGCCCTGCGGGTTGACGAAGTTGGCGAGCACCACCTGCCCCTGCGCGCGCGTCTGGCCGTTGGTGTAGCGGCCGAGGATCGTTCCGTCCTCGCCGATCGAGAAGCCGGCGATGCGGCCGGTGGTGAATCCGTCCTGGCTCAGCGTGCTGGCGGCGAAGTTGACGCCGAACTGCGTCATCTCGGTCACCGGGAAAGTGAGCGGGAACGCCAGCGGCGTGGCAGCACCGTTGGTGAGCGGGATCGACACGGCCATCGTCTGGTCGGCGGCGAGCAGGCCGTTGGCGCCGAAGGCGAGCGTTCCGAGCGGCGCGCCGCCGTTGAGTACGGCGCCGTTGGCGGCGCCGTACACCTCCCAGGAGTTGGGCGCGGTCTTGCGGAAGTAGGCGGTGAGCGTGGTGGCGTTGCCCTGCGAGTCGTACACGGTCATCGCCGTCGACGAGCTGTAGGTGCCGGCGTCGCTGATGTTGAACGCCGGGCCAACCACCGGTTCGCGCGAATCGAGATTGAGCGCCATGGTCGCGCGCGTAGTGGCCTGCGGCGCCAGGTTGGCGAGCGAGATGCGCAGCTCGGCCGGCGTCGAGGCCGACACCACGCCGGCGGCGTCGGCCAGGTAGCCGGTCAGGCGCGCGCCGCTGGCGTTGACGATGAAACCGTCGCGGTCGAGCGAGAACTGGCCGTTGCGCGTGTAGCTGGCGACACCGTTGGTCGAGGTGCGGAAGAAGCCGGCGCCGTTGATCGCCAAGTCCATCGCGTTCGCCGTGGTGATGATGTTGCCCTGGGTGAACTGCTGGCGCACTGCCGCCAGCGACACGCCGATACCGATCTGCGAACCGCCGCTGCCCGACAGCGAGTTGGCGAACACGTCGGCGAACTCGGCGCGTGCCGTCTTGTAGCCGATGGTCGAGGCATTGGCGACGTTGTTGCCGATCGCCGCCAGATTCCTGCTGGCAGCGTTCAGTCCGGACAGACCTTGCTGAAAACTCATCGTGCGCTCCTGCGGCTTTGCGCCGTTGCCTGACTGTTAGAGGATCTGCCTGACTTCGTGCGTCGACACGCGCTGGCCGCCGGCGAGCACGAGCCGGGTCTGGCCGGACTCGCGCGTCACGCCTTCGACCAGGCGCAGCGCCAGCGGCGTGGCACCGACCTCGGCGCCGCCAGCGACGGCCTTGACGTTGAACGAGTACTGGCCCGGCGCCACCGCCACACCGGCGTCGGTGCGCCCGTCCCAGGCGAAGCGCTGCACGCCGCTGGCGGCACGGCCGAGGTCGATCGTGCGCAGCAACTGGCCGGCGGCGTCGCGGATCTCGACCGTGACCCGATCGGCGGGTGCCGCCAGTTCGATACCGGCGGTCGCCTCGGGCCGATCGGCGCCGACCGTCAACTCGCGGCCGGTGACGAGAACGCTGCGGCCGGCAAGCTGCGCCGCCTGCAGCGATTCGAGCGTGCCGAACTGCTCGAGCAGCCGCTGCACCGTGTCGTTCAGGCCGTTGATGCCGGTGACGGTGTTGATCTGCGCCATCTGGCTCGTCACCTGCGCGTTGTCGAGCGGATTGAGCGGATCCTGGTTCTTCATCTGCGCCACCAGCAGCTTGAGGAAGCGGTCGTTCAGCTCGCGCGCCGGATCCTTGCGCGCGGCGGCGGCGGTCGGGTCGAACTGGCCCAGGCTGGCAACGTTCATGCGTGGCTCCGCGCGGCCGCTCACGAGCCCATCTGCAGCGTGCGCTGCAGGAGCTGGCGGGCGGTGTTCATGACGTCGATGTTGGTCTGGTAGCTGCGCGAGGCCGAGATCATGTTGACCATCTCCTCGACCACGTTGACGTTGCTCATCGTCACGTAGCCCTGCTCGTCGGCGAGCGGATGGTCGGGGTCGTGCAGCCTTCGCGCCGGCGAGTTGTCCTCGATCACCGCCGCCACGCGCACGCCGGCGGCGGTCTGCTGCGCGTCGACCATCTGCGTCTGGAACAGCACCTGGCGGCCGCGATAGGGCTTGCCGTCGGGACCGGCGACGCTGTCGGCGTTGGCGAGGTTGCTGGAGACGACGTTCAGCCGCTGGCTCTGCGCGCTGACCGCGCTGCCGGCGACGTTGAAGATCTTGAACAAGGACATGACGGCCTCCGGCCTATGACGCGGCTGCGCCGCGATGACGGCGCTGCGCGCCTATGAGGGCGCCTGCGGCGCCCAGGACACCGACCCACGCCCTCCGCCTCATCGGCCGCGCAGCGGCCGTCATCGCGAGCGCAGCGAGCATCATTGCGAGGCGATAGCCGAGCATCATCACGACTGCCCATTGATCGCCGTCATCAGCGTGCGGATCTGGCCGCTGATGAAGCGCAGGCTCGCCTCGTAACGCAGCGTGTTGTCGGCGAAAGCGGCGCGCTCCATGTTCATGTCGACCGTGTTGGCATCGAGCGCGGTTTGCAGCGGCAGCCGGTACAACAGCGCCGGCGCGGCGCCGCTGCCGCTGTTGCCGCTCAGGTGGCCGGCGGCGGTGCGCACGGGCGCCAGCGGCGCCGCCGCCGTGCGCGCGCCCATCTGCACGCCGGTGGCCTGCGCCAGCGCGGCGCTGAAATCGAAGTCGCGCGCCCGGTAGTTGGGCGTGTCGGCGTTGGCGATGTTCGAGGCCAGCACGCGCGTGCGCTCGGCACGCAGCAGCAGCGCCTGCGCATTGAAGTCCAGTGCCCGTGTCAGTCGGTCGATCATCGCTGTCTGCCGGTCGGCGCGAAAAAGTTGCGCCGACGCCCTAAAGTTCTGTCTCAGGCTGCCGATGATGCGAGCGAGGGGCACGCCGGGATCGGCGGATAAGCCCGGCTTGTGCGCGTCTTTCCGCCGGTTCGCGGTCGCGCGCGCTCGCCCAGACTGGCGCCATGTTCCGCTTGCTCCTCGCCATCGCCTGTGCCGCAGCGGCGCTGCCTGCCTCGGCCGCGGTCGACGTCGCCGAACTGCGCCGCTTCGTCGACGCCCAGGTCGCCGCCGGCCTGCCGGCCGGTGTTCGCACCGAGGTCGCGATCGGCGAACTCGCCCCGCACCTGAGACTGGCGCCGTGCGCGCGCAGCGAGCCCTTCGTCGCGCCGCAGGCGCGGCTGTGGGGACGCAGCGCGATCGGCCTGCGCTGCGTTCAAGGCGCCAACTGGTCGGTGCAGGTGCCGGTCACGGTGCGCGTGTTCGGCCCGGCGCTGGTGGCAGCGCGCGCGCTCGCGCCCAACCAGCCGCTGGCCGCCGCCGACTTCGCACTGAAGGAAGTCGAGTGGACGCGCGAGGCGCACGGCATGGCCAGCGACCACGCGCAGCTCGACAGCCGCGTGCTGGCGCGGCCACTGGCCGCCGGCCAGCCGCTGCCGCTGGCAGCGCTGCGCGCGCCACAGGTGATCGCCGCCGGCGATCCGGTCAGGCTGATCGGCCAGGGCCGCGGCTTCGCGATCACCGCGCAAGCGGTGGCGCTGGCGGCCGCCAGCGACGGCCAGCCGGTGCGTGTGCGCACCGAGTCCGGCCGCGTGCTGACCGGCACCGCGCGCGAAGGCCGCCGCGTCGAAGTCCTGTTCTGAGGCCGCGGCACCGGTGCGTAACGGCGATCGGCCTGCGGTGAACCGACCCCTGTGCCGGGGTCGCTGCCCGGCCGGCCGCCGCCGCCGGTCCGGATCGCGGCTCAATTCGCGCCCACCGGCTACGCCCGGAGCGGCTAAAGTTCGGCCGCGTCGCGCCGATCTACCGGCCGAACGGCAAGCTTCCCCCGCGGAGTGGACATGAAGATCTCGAACGGCTCCGAGCCGCTGCGACCCGACCGCCTTCAGCCGCAGGCGAGCGAGCCGCGCGCGGCCGCGGCCAAGGGCGCCAGCCCCGCCAGCGAAAGCGAGCGCGTGCAGTTGTCGCCGATGGCCTCGCGCATGGCCGAGCTCGAAAGCCGCTTCGGCGGCGAGTTCGACGCGCGCAAGGTCGAGCAGGTGCGCGCGGCGATCGCCGAGGGCCGCTTCCGCGTCAATGCCGAGGTGGTGGCCGACAAGCTGCTCGCCAGCGTCGGCGAACTGCTCGGCCGCAAGGCCTAGAACCCTGCACTCGTGAACGCGAACGCAGCGCCGATCGACGAGCTGCTGGCGGCGCTGCGCGCCGAGCGGCGGGCGCTGCTCGGCGACGACGGCGACGCCCTGCCGGCGCTCGCCGCCGAGACGATGCGACACCTGCAGCATCTGCAGGCGGCGCTGCGCACGGCAGCGCCGGCGGCGCGCGCAGTGCTTGCCGAGCGGCTGGCCGCGGCACGCCGGCTCAGCGAAGAGAACTCCGCCCTGCTCGTCGCGCGCCAAGCCTCCAACCGCACGCGTCTCGAGGCCCTGCTCGCCGCCTGCGGCCAAGCCGCGAGCGGTGTCTACGGCGCCCGCGGCGAACTCGCCTGTAGCACGATCGAACCGCGGGCAGCCGCTTCGGCGTAGTCGAGCTCGCTCGCCGGCGACGCTCATCGCCGGCGCCCGAACGATCGCCCCGCGCTTGGCGCGACCCTCAGCGCGCGTAGCGGGCGACGAAGCGGCGGTCGATGCGGTCCTTCCAGCGCCAGACCCAGCGCCCTTCGGCGCTCAATCCGTCCCAGCTTGCGACCGCATGTTGCGGGCCGGTCGAGAGCAGATACAGCGCCACACGCTGCGGGCGATAGCGGCGCGGCGGTTGGCCGGCAAGCTGGCGCAACAGGTTGCGCGCCAGCGGCGGACCGGCGCGCACCGCGTAGACGCCGGACTTCGGACGCGGATGGCCGACCATCGACGCGCAGTCGCCGGCGGCGAAGACGCAAGGGTGCGAGATCGACCGCAGCCGCTCGTCGACCGCGATGAAGCCGCGCTCGTCGACGGCGAGCCCGGCTTCGCGCGGCCACTCGGCGGCGGCCGCACCGATCGCGGCGATCGTGACATCGGAGGCGATTTCGCCACCGCCGGCGAGCAGCACCGTGTGGCGCGTGACTTGCGCCGCATCGTCCTCGATCAGCCGCACGCCGCGCGCGGGCGCGAGCCGGGCGATGCGCCGGCGCACGCCCGCGGCAAGCGCCGGCAGCAGCCCGGGCTTGCCGGTAACAAGTTGCACGCGTGCCGGCACGCGCGCGCTGCGCATCCGGTGCGCGAGCGCGAGTGCGAGTTCGGCGCCGCCGGCGCCGCCGCCAAGCACGGTGAGCGTGGCTGCGTCTTCGCCCGCTTGCGCCCGCGCGGCAAGCTGCGCGTACAGCCGCGGCCAGGCCTGGATCAGCGATTCGATCGGCCGCAGCGCGATCGCGTGCTGGCGCAGGCCGGCGATCGCATCGAGGTTCATCACCGGCCCGGTCGCGATCGACATCAGGTCGAAAGGCAGCGCCTCGGAAGCGTCCGTGTAGGCGATCCGTGCGGCGAGATCGAGCCGCGTGACCTGAGCCTGCACGAAGCGCGCGTTGGCCCGCTGCGCCAGTGGCGCGAGCGGGATCACGCACTGTTCGATCTCGTAGTGGCCGGCGATCCAGCCCGGCAGCATGCCCGAGTAGACCTGCCGGTCGAACGGCGACACCAGCGTGATCTCGACGTCGGCCGCCGGCTCGCGCGCGAGCGCGTCCAGCACGAACACGTGCGAGTGACCGCCGCCGGCGAGCAGCAGCCGCTTCACTCGGTCTCCAGCACGACGTCGCCGAAGTAGGACAGCGCGCTGCTTCCGGTGTTGTCTGCGTCCGCTGAAACCGCAACCGCGGCGAGCGGCGGCAAGCCGCCTTTGCTCTCCTGCGGAAACGCGGCGGCGAAGTCGGCGCGCAGATCGCGCGCCTCGTCGAACCAGCGGCCGGGTGCTGCCTGCCGCAGCACCAGCATGCGGACGCGGTCCGTGTAGGCGTTGGCGAGCCAGGTGCCGTGCCGACCGGCAAGTTCGCGTCCCAGACGTAGCAGATCGCCGCGGCCGGCAGCTTGGGGTCGAACAGCGTGCGGCCGAGGCGCATGCGCAGGCGGTCGCCGGCCGAAAGCCGTTCGAGCGGCAGATCGAAGAGCGCGCACACGCGCGCCGGCACGTCGTCGCCGGACTTGCGCCTGAGGTCGGCGCCTTCGATCGCCCGCTCGCTGCGCCAGCGCCATGCGAGTCTGGTCGCGACCGTTCCCGGCGGCAGTTCGTGCACGAGGTTCGCGTACGAGGCCTCGGCGCGCGCACGCAGCACGTTCGCGCCGTCGAGTGCCACCACGTCGTACTGCGTGTGGCGCGCGATCTTCGGCGAGGTCGCAAGCTTCCAGGGCGCCGGCGGCACTCCGGTCGGGGCTCGGGAAAAAGGCGCGAGCTCGAGCGTCGCGGCCGCCGCAGGCGCAAGCGGCGCGAGCGCGAGCAGCGCTAGGGCGAGAGCCATCCAGCCGCGAGTGCGCGCTCGTAGTCTTCGGGCGTGTCCAGATCCGGCAGCGGCGGGCGTTCGAGCCAGCGCAGTCCGAGCCGCAGCATGCGCTCGCGCGTGGCCTGCATCACCGTCGCTCCGCCCCATTTAACTTCCTCGAACAACTGCGCCTGCGGCGCACGCAGTCCGATCAGCACGTAGCCGCCGTCCTCGGCCGGCTGCACGACCGCGTCGTGCGCGCCAAGGGCTTGCGCCGCCGCCGCGAGATCGGCAGTGGTCAGAGCCGGACAGTCGGTGCCGATCAGCAGGCACTGATCGCCGCGGCCGGGCGCGAGTGTAGTGGCGAAGGCGTGCCGCATTCGCGCGCCGAGATCGCTGCCCTGCTGAGTCCGGACCCGGATGCCGAAGCGCCGCGCGCAGGCGGCGATGAACGGGTGCTGCGCGTTGCCGGCGACCCACAGCGTCACGCGCGCGCCTTCGAGCGCGACCGACTTCTCGAGCGCGCTCGCGGTCAATCGTTCCTGCAGCCGGGCCGCGCCCTCGGCGCCGAGCCGCGGGATCAGCCGCGTCTTCGCTTCGCCGGGGACCGGCGCCCGGGCAAAGACGGCGACGTCGAGCATCGTTGGCACCCTCACGATCGAGCCCCGCAGGCCGCAAGCCTGCGAGCGCGCGCCGAACTGATACAGCAGATTGCGGCGTCGGCTACGGCGCCATCGCCTTCGGTAAGACCCAGGCCAAGACCGCCCTGTATCCTGCGGCAGCCATGTATTACGGGCTGCTCCTTCGCCCCCGACGTGCACTAGCTAGGTGTTGCAGATGAACGGCCTTCCACAAATCACCGTCTCGACGCTCGATCTCGCGCGCCTCAGTGCCCTGTTGGCTTCACCCGCCGCGCGAGCGCAGCCCGATCTGGATGACCTGCGCAAGGAACTGGACCGGGCGCAGGTGGTGGAGCCGGAGGCGATGCCGCCGAACGTGGTCACAATGAACTCGACCATACGATTCGCGATCGAGCCGTCGGGCAAGGAGTTCGAGCTGACCCTGTCCTACCCGGAGGACGTTCAGGGACAGTCGGGCAGGATATCCATCCTCGCGCCGGTCGGGAGCGCCCTACTGGGCCTTTCGGTCGGGCAGGAGATCGAATGGCCGGTTCCGGGTGGCAAGATCGTCCGCGTCCGGGTGATCGATGTCAGCTATCAACCGGAGCGGTCCGGCGAACTGACGCGCTAGGCCTGCCCTTTGCGCAGCCACTTGAGCTCACCGCCGGACTTCTGCTGCAGCGTCGATCGATGAACGCCCTGGCGCAGCTCGCGCTGCGCGATGCGTTCGAGCCTGGCTGGGGCGTCAGCACGATCGCGGCTTGCTTCGCGCCGCCCACTTTTCCCCCGCAAACGAGCGAAGCGGTCTATTCGAGAACGAGTGCCCGCAGCGGTGCGAGCTGCTCTTCGACGGCGCCGTCGGCGGTCAGAAGGTCGATCGCCCGGCGCAGTTCGGCGTGGCCTTCATTGCCGCGCCCGAGCCCGATCAGCACCCTGCCTCGCAGCGCCGCGAGCTTGCCGCTGCCTTTGGCGTCGGCCGACGCTCCGGCGAGCCGCGCCGCTTCGATCAGTTCGATGACCGCTAGCGCCTCGGTGTGGCGATCGATGCCGGCGAGCGCCTTGGCGTACGAATAGCGCGCTGCATCGACCAGGCTCGACGTTTCGCCCGAGGTCAGGATCAGGCCCTCGACCGCGGCCTTCAGGTGCTGCGCGGCGATCTCCTTGCGGCCGACGTCGTACTCGGCGTCGCCGAGGTTGATGCGCTCGACCAGCGTGTACTGGTTCGCCTCGCCCCAGCGGCGCACCGAGCGCGCGACCACCTCGCGCTGGATCTCGGCGCGCTTTGCCGCATCACCGACCAGGCTGTACAGGTAGCCGAGCGACGACAACGCCGCGATCGTCGATTGATCGTCGCTGCCGCGCGCCGCTTCCTGCTCGGCGACGGCACGCTGCAGATGCGCAATGCCTTCGGCCGGCCGGCCCTGATTGCGCAGCGAGTTGCCGAGCAGTCGACGCGCGCTCGCCAACGTCGAGACGCCGACGTTGGATTCGGTGAAGGGATCGCCGGCGAGCACGCCGCGGGCGATTGCTTCGGCCTTCTGCGGGTTACCCAGGCGCAGTGCAGCGTCGCCGAGGGTCAGTTGGATGTGTGCGGCAAGCGGCACGTCGTCCGGCCGAACCGCGCGCTGCATCGCCTCGGCGGCCGCGTAGGCGGCGCGCGCCGGCTCGACTTCAAGCCGCTGGAAGTGATAGGTGCCGCGCGCCAGCTTGGCACGCAGGCCGAGCTCGCTGATCGCATCTGCCTGCAGGCCGGCCAGCGCGTCGGCCTCGTCGAGTCGTTGCTTCGCTTCGTCGAACTTCGACAGCCGCACCAGCACAGTGACGAGGCTGTACTCGCTGAGCAGCCTCTCCGCGTCCGCGGGCAGCAGGCGCGTGCGGTTCAGCTCGGTCACGCGCCGCAGTTCGGTTTCCGCCGCGACGAAGTCACCGAGCGTGCGATAACCGTGGCCGAGTGTGGTGCGAATCGCGGCTTCGATCATCGGCGCCTCGGCGAAGCGATTGTCGAGACGGCCGCGCGCCGCGTCGATCAGCTCGCGCAGCGTCGGGTTGCGGTCGTAGGCGATCGTCGAGGTGCGGCTGCGTCCGCCTCCGAGCAGGTCTTCGTTCAGGAAGCGGTTTATCTCGGTGGCGAGCGCCGCCTGCACGATCGCTTCGTCGCGCGCGGCGCGCGCCTCGCGGTACTGCCAGAAGGTTGCCGCCAGGCCAACGAGCAGCGCCGCGGCCGCCGCCGCGATCCACGGACGCCGTGCGCGGCTTCGCGCGAGCTGCGCTTCCGCCTGCATCAGCCGCTCCTCGCGGCGGCGCCGGTCGTCGTCGGCAGCCCGGCGCTGGTCGAGTGTGGCCAGTTGCTCGATCAGTGCGCTCACGCTCGGCAGCCGGCGCGCCGGATCGCCATCGGTCGCGGCAGCGATCGTCGCCGCGAGCAGCGTGTCGCCGAGCGCCGCCTCCCAGCCAGGCGCGAGCGGGCGCTTCAGGTCGCCGGTCAGCAGTTGATACAGCAGCAGGCCCAGCGCGTAGACATCGCTTTGCACGGTCGGCGCAAGACCGGCGATCAGCTCCGGCGCGAGATACAGCGGCGTGCCGCTGTCGCTGCCCGGGACTTGTGTCAGCGTCATGCCGAGTTGCGTGATTCCGAGCTCGGCCACTCGCTGCGGATCGAGCAGTCGAGCGCTGCCAAAGTCGGTCAGGCGCACGCGCCAGCCGCCCTCGGGCAACGGCGCAATCAGCACGTTGGCCGGCTTGAGGTCCTTGTGCAGAACGCCGACGCTGTGCGCAGCGGCGACCGCAGCAGCGATCTGCAGGAACGCTGCCAGACGCGCGGCGCGATCGAGCGGCGCCAGATGGCCGCTGTCGGCCCAGTCCTTCAAGCTGTCGCCGCCGTATTCGCACTCGAGGAAGAACGGCGGCGTCTCGAAGTTCCAGTCGATCACGCGCGTGAAATCGGCGCGGGCGCCGAGCGATTCGGCAAGCACGCGGTACAGCGTCGCCTCGCGCTTGAGCAGCGCCAGTCGCTCGCCGTCGGCGCTGAACTTGAACACCCGCTGCTCGCGCGACCGTGCATGGCGCGCCAGCCAGACCTCGCTGCCGCGTGACGGGTTCAACTGGCGCTCGAGCAGCCAGTCCGGACGATGCGGCACGACCTGCGCGCGGGCAAGTTGCAGCCGGCTGGCGACGCGGCGGCCGGCGGCGACGCGCTCGATCGGCGCGTTCAGCCGGTAGCCCAGGCGCGGCAGCGTGACGATGCGCGCCGCTTCGGACTCGCCCAGCGCCTTGCGCAGTTTGGCCACCGCGTTCGCCAACACGTTGTCGACCGTCGGTCGGCCGGCCCAGACGCGCTCGAACAGCTCTTCCTTGGTCACGACCTCGCCGACGTGCCGCAGCAGTTCGGCCAACACCTGCAGCGGCTTTTGCTCGATCTCCACCACGAGCCCGCCGACGACCAACTCGCCGCGAGCCTCGTCGAACTCGACGGCACCGAAGCGATAGCGATACAGCGGGGACTCGGAAGTCACATCGACAGCGGCCACGGGCGCTCCCTGCGGACGCGCGAGCCGGCCAGGCCGGCGCAGCGCCGATGCTATCTGTCGCTGGTTTGGCCTTCAAGCGGACTGCAGCCGCAACCCTTGGTCGGCCGAGTGTTCGGTTCTGCGTAAGCGTTAGGAATTCGTTAGGCAGCGTGATGGCTTTCGTTGACCGTCCTGCCTAGGCTGCCGCCGTTACCGCTGCACTGCCTGCCACCCAGACCATGTACACCGAGCCCTCAAGTGTCGACGGCGTGCCGACCGTCAAGGCCAAGGCGCGCCTGCGCCGGCCCATCGAGGCCGACTTGGCGCAGCACGCCGCCTTGGCCCAGCTGATCAACGCCGGCGACCAGAAAGTCTCGATGCTGCTGGTGAACAAAGCCAAGGGCGGCTGGTCGCCCGCCTACTGACCGCCTTCAAGTTGACTCGAGGAGAATTTCAACCATGCGTCGTGCGTCGTCCTGTTCGCATCGCGCCGCGCCGGCCCTGCTGCTGGCCGGCATCCTCTTCTGTGCCGCCGCCGCGCCGGCGCACGCCGCGCGCGACTGCGGCGCCGGCACGCTCGTGTGCGCAGTCAGCGGCAACCTCGCCGCCGGCGTCGTGCAGTTCCGCGCCGGAAACGACGGCGACCGGCATTGGGCGCAGGCCAACTTGCGGATCGCGAACGTCGGCCGCACGCCGCTGGCGCTGGGCTACGTCGACCGCAGCGGCCAGCTACTCGACGAAAACGGCAACTCCTATCGCGTCCCGCACGGCGGCGCGCGCGGCATCGGCATCATCTCGCAACGGGTCGACACCAGCTTCGTGCTGCAGCCCGGCGAGAGCGCCGACGCGCGCTTCGAGTTCGAGTGGACGCGCGGACCGCAGGCGCGCACCGGCCTGCAGTTCCAGATGTCGCTGGCGGTGCGCGAGGTGAGCGAACTGCCTGGTGGGCAAGTGAAGCTTGGCCGCGAGCACCTGTTGCGCTGGGCCGGATTGACGGACACGCCATCGAACAGCGCCGGCGCGCCCGGCAGCAGCGCGCGCGCGGCCGTGCCTGCGCCGGCGGCACCCCCGCCGAGCGAAAGCCCGGTGACCGCTGCTGCGCTGTCCGACCCCTGCGGCGGGCGGCCGTCGTGCCAGTCCACCGCCGCATTCATAGCCGAGGTTGCGCGCGTCAGCCCGCCGGTGAAGACCACCTACGCCGGCGAATTGATGGTGAACGTGGGCTTTCGCGTCAGCAACCGCACCGCAGCGCCGCTGTTGCTGGCCTTCGTCGCCGATTCCGGCCAGATGATCGACAACCGCGGCGAGCGTTACACGGTCAAGTACGTCCATCGCGAGCGCGTGGCCGGCATCGGCATGCGGCGCAGCAGCAGCATCGACCCGCAGTTCGTGCTGCAACCCGGCGAGTCGCGTCCTTTCACGCTCGGTTACTCGCGCTCCGGGGCGCCCAACGGCGCCACCGGCTACAGCATCGATCTGGTGCTGGCGCAGCTTGAGCTGCTGCCCGGCAATCAGGTGCGCGTGGTGCGCGACCATGCACTGAGCTTCCCGCAGACGTCCGCTGGCGCGGTGTCGGCCGGCGCAGCACCGGCCGTTGACCGCGCGCCAGCGGCCGCTCCGGCCGATCTGAATGAGGCCGTACAAACCCTGCGTGACCTGTTCAAGAAACGTTGATTGCGACTCGCCCACAAGGAAGCGCGATGAGCAAGTTTGCCCGCATCAGAACCGAACGGTCGGCCTGGGCGAGACGCGCGTGCCTGGCACTCCTGCTTGCGGCAGCGCCGGCGCTGGCGGCCGCGACCGCTATCCCTTCGGCCTTTCACGGCACCTGGGTGCGCAGTGACGCCGCGTGCGACGCCGCACTGTCGTTGAAGATCGAAGCCGCGCGCCTGACTTTTCGCAACGGTGCGCAGAGCCAAACCTTCGGCAAGCTTGCGGTGGAATCGCCGACGAAGAAGCGTCCGACCAAGGGCGGCACGACTCAGGTGCTGGCCGAGGCGCCGGACGGCTCGCCGTTCCTGTTGTTCCTGTCGCCCGGCCCGCCGCCGTTTGTGAACTTGAACTGGCGGCCGCTGGATGAATCAGTCTCCAAACGCTTCCGCGCGCTGGCGCCGGAAAGGCTGAAGCACTGCCCGAAGTGACGCGGCGCCGGCGGCGTGACTTTGGGGGCCTGGACCGAGCAGTCCGGCGATGCGCAACTGACGACAGGCTCGCGACGAATGGGGCGCGGTGAGGCATCGTGCTACCGCGCATCGCGATAGCGGCGCGCAAGCTCGGCCGGATCGGCGCCGAGGAAGTACGAAAGCCGCAGCCGCCACATCAACAGGATCGTGCGCCAAACGCCGTGCCTTTCCCAGCGGCGGCCCGAGGTCGTCACGCGCGCGGCAAGTGCGAGCGGCGGCGAAAGGCGTTTGGCACGCCGGCAGAACTCGACGTCTTCCATCAGCGCCATCGGCGCAAAACCCTCGAGCGCGAGAAACGCGCCGCGTTCGACGAAGATCGCCTGGTCGCCGGTGGCGATGCCGGTCGCGCGCGAGCGCCAGTTCATGATCACCTCGACCAGCCGCAGCCAGCGCGAGCGGCCGTCGATCGCAACGTCGAAGCGGCCCCAGCGGCGGTCCGAGTTCGCCAGCGCACGGACGATGATCCGGTCGGCGTCGGGCGGAAGCCACGTGTCGGCGTGCAGGAACAGCAGCACGTCGGCGTCGGCCGCCTCGGGTGCGCGCGCCCCGGCGTTCATCTGCAGCGCGCGGCCGCGCGGCGCCTCGATCACGCGATCCGCCAGCGGCGCGGCGCGGCGCACCGTGTCGTCGTCGCTGCCGCCGTCGACGACGATCACGCGCGCGCCGCGCGCGCGCAACGGCGCCAGCCGCGCCAGCGCCGCCTCGATCGTGCGCGCCTCATTGAGCACCGGAATGATGATCGCGACAGGCATGCGTGCTGGCTTCGTGGAGGTCGTTGCCGATCGGCCGTCCTGTCCGCAGCGCCGCCGCAAGCTCGAGGTCGATACAACGCGCGGTCGGCTTCATGTCGACGAATGCGGCGCCCCCTGCGCGTACGCGGGCCGCTTGTCCCTGAGCAGGGCGCCGACCTGGCCCAGCACCGCGCCGATGCCGAACTCGCCGCGCCGCCAGGCCTGGAACGCGGCCAGGAACGCCCATTGGCCCTGCGTGACGGTGGCGCGCTTCCAGTTGCCGGCGGCGTACTTGTTCGCTTCGGCGAGCGTCGGGTAGATGTGGATCGTGCCGAGGATCTTGTTCATGCCGATGCCGTGCTTCATCGCCAGCACGAATTCGGCGAGCAGATCGCCGGCGTGCTCGCCAACGATCGTCGCGCCGAGGATCCGGTCGCTGCCGGGCTTGGTCAGCACCTTGACGAAGCCGTGCGCTTCGCCGTCGGCGATCGCGCGGTCGAGGTCGTCGATGCCGTAGACCGTCACCGTGTGCGCAACGTTCTGCGCTTTCGCCTCGGATTCGTTGAGCCCCACGCGGGCGACCTCGGGATCGGTGAAGGTCGACCACGGGATCACGCGGTAGTCGGCCTTGAACCTGCGCAAGCCTCCGAACAGCGCATTGACCGCCGCGTACCACGCCTGGTGCGAAGCCGTGTGCGTGAACTGGAACGGCCCGGCGACGTCGCCGCAGGCGTAGATGTTCGGATAGATCGTCTGCAGATAGTCGTCGGTTTCGACCGTGCGCGCTCTGGTCGTCGCGATGCCCAGTTCCTCGAGCCCGTAGCCCTCGGTGTTCGCCACGCGGCCGACGGCGACCAGCAGCGCGTCGAAGGGGATGCGCAGGTCGCGGCCCTGGCCGTTCTCGTCCACCGTCTCGGCGATCAGGATCTTCTCGCCGCCTTCGACGGCACAGCGCTTGGCCTTGTGGCTCACGAGCACGTTGATGCCTTCGGCCTCGAAGCGGCGCTGCACGATCGCCGAAACCTCCGGGTCCTCGCGGATCAGCAGACGCGGCAGCATCTCGACCTGCGTCACCCGGCTGCCCAGACGCGCGAAGGCCTGCGCGAGTTCAGAGCCGATCGGCCCGCCGCCGAGCACGACGAGCCGCTTCGGCAGCTCGCGCAGGTTCCACACGGTGTCGGAGGTCAGATAGCCGACCTCCTCGATGCCGGGAATCGGCGGCACGAACGGGCGCGCGCCGGCGGCGATCACGATGTTCTTCGTCTTCAGCGTCTTCTTGCCGTTCGCGGTTCCGCGCCTCTCGTCGGCCCCGGCCGACGACAGATACCTCCCCGCTCCCGCTTGCGGGGGAGGGGCGGGGGTGGGGGCTTGCACATCGACCGTCCACGGCGAGGTGATCTTGGCGCTGCCCTCGATGCACTCGACGCCGAGCGCCGTGTAGCGCTCGACCGAATCGTGCGGCTCAATGGTCCTGACCACGCGCGCAACGCGCTCCATCACCTCGGCGAAGTCGAACTGCGCCGATGCTTCGCGGATGCCGAACTCTCGGCTGCGCGCGATGTGCGACAGCAGCTTGGCCGAGCGGATCAGCGCCTTGCTCGGCACGCAACCCGTGTGCAGGCAGTCGCCGCCCATCCGGTGGCGCTCGACCAGCGCGACCTTCGCTTTCGTCGCCGCGGCGATGTACGCCGAGACGAGCCCCGCCGAGCCGGCGCCGATCACGACCAGGTTGTAGTCGTACTTCGCCGGCCGCTTGTCCTTCCATCTCGCATAGACACGGCGCGACTTGATCGCCGCCAGCAGCCGCTTGGCGAGCAGCGGGAAGATGCCCAGCAGCACGAAGGCGGCGATCAGGCCGGCCGAGATGCGGAACTGTCCGAGCTGCGTGCCGGCGTAGACGTAGACGATCGTTGCGGCGAGCATGCCGAGCTGGCTCACCCAGTAGAACGTGCGGGCGCGGATCGGCGTCAGCGCCATCGCCAGGTTGATCAGCCAGAACGGGAAGATCGGCACCAGCCGCAGCGCGAACAGGTAAAAGGCGCCTTCCTTCGCCACGCCCTCGTTGACGGCTTTCAGCCGCTCGCCGAATCTGCCCTGCACCCAGTCGTGCAGCAGGAAACGCGCGGCGAGGAAGGCGAGCGTGGCGCCGATGCTGGAGGCAAACGAGACCACGATCGTGCCGACCACCAGTCCGAAGATCGCGCCGCCGGCGAGCGTCATGATCGCCGCGCCCGGCAGCGACAGCGCGGTGACCGCGATGTAAACGGCGAAGTAGATCGCGATCGCCCGCAGCGGATACGCGGCGTAGTAGGCGTCGATCTGCGCGCGGCTCGCCTGGAGGAACTCGATCGTCAGGTACTGCTCCAGGTCGAAAGCGAAAAACGCCGCGATCGCCGCCGCGATCACGGCGAGCAGCGCCAGCCTCTTCTTGTCCATCGGATCTCCTAGCGCGCCGCGGGGCGCGCGCGTTCGACTCGGTCGTCGATCCTCAATCCTGAGCCAAGGCACCGCCGCAGGACGAGCCTTGACCGGCGGTGCAGCCGTAGCAGTGATCGGCGACGACGATCGGGTTGTCGGCGAGGTCGAGCTTGAGCCAGTCTTCGAGATGCAGCCGGCGGTGGCCGCGTCCGCCTTCGCGCAGCGCCAGGCCGAGCATCTGGTGGAAGTCGCAGTCGTACAGGTAGCCCTGCCAGTCGACCGAAACGAGCGTGCGGCACATCACGTGCTCGACGTTCTCCTCGCGGTGTGCCGAACGCAGCAGCGCCATGTAGTCGTGGAACTGCCCTTTGCTGATCAGCGTCGAGCCGAAGCGCGCGATCGGCATGTTCGCCAGCGTGTACAGCCGCGTGAAGACGATGCCGAAGCGCTCGCCGAGCTGCCTGCGGTAGTCGGTTTCGAGCTTGGCCTGGTCCGGCGGCAGCGACGGCCCCTGCGGGTTGTAGACCAGCGACAGCGGCAGCCGCGCGTCGCCGCCGTAGCCGAGCGCGTTGAGCCGGCGCAAGGCGCCGATGCTCTTGTCGAAGACGCCTTTGCCACGCTGCCGGTCGACGTTGTCTTCCAGGTAGCAGGGCAGCGAGGCGACGATCTCGACCTCGTTGGCGGCAAGAAAGTCGGCGAGGTCTTCCTGCCCGGGCTCGAACAGGATCGTCAGGTTGCAGCGGTCGATCACGTGCACCTTGCGCGCGCGCGCTGCGCGCACCAGATCGCGGAAGTGCGGGTTCAGTTCTGGCGCACCGCCGGTCACGTCGAGCGTGCGGATGTCCTTGGCCGCCAGCACCTCGAGCGCAAGGTCGATCGTCTCGCGGCTCATCTGCTCGGTGCGCTTCGGGCCGGCGTCGACGTGGCAGTGCACGCAGCTCTGGTTGCAGGTGTAGCCGAGGTTGACCTGCAGCGTTTCGACCGCACGGCGGCGGATCGGCGGGAAGTCGGTCGCTTGCAGCAGCGGTAGGGTGGCGCGCATTGAAGGCTTCTCCAGGTTCGCTCACGAGCATGGGCGGCGGCCGCAAGGTGCTCCGATCGTTGGTCGCCGCGCACGGCGCGCCTCGCGTCGATCGACCCGACCCCTTGTTCGACGAGCGCAGGCCGCCGGTTACAGCGCCGAGCGGAACTCCTGCATTTGCCGCCGTCTATCCCTCGATCCGGTGCCACCCGACCACCGCAACACTGCCTTGCTGGGGGCCGTGGTCCGGGGTCTGCCGCCGTCGTAGCGTAGCGGCCGATCGCCTGACCGTTGCCGCGCCCGCGCGAACGGACGCAGTGGCGCCGGGCGTTCGCGCGCTGCCGTGGCGCACGTTGGTCGACGCGCTTTGACTCGCGGCGCCTTCCGCGATCCGCTCAGAACTGATAGGCCAGTCGCAGCCCGCCCCAATGCCGGCCGCGCACGAAGATCGGCGCCGACAGGTCTTTCATCAGCGCGAAGCGGCCGCCGCCCATGTCGCGTCGGTAGGTCTGCAGCAGGAAACGGCGCTGGTTGCGCGCAGCGGCCAGTCCGGTGCGGTCGTCGAAGATGCGGCGGTTGCGGCAGTTTGCGGCGTTCCACACCGGATCGCGCCCCTGAGGCTGCGAGAACTTGCGGTTGTGGGTGGGCAGGTAGCCGTTGCGGTCGACCGCGGCGCAGAACACGACCTTCGGCAGCACTTCGAGCATCGGCTCCTGGAAGGCCGGCAGCACGCGGTCGGTGAACTCGAGAAAGCGCGTGCGCACCTGCTGCGGATCGGTACCGGCGATCTTCTCGTAGTGGCCGTCGAAGAGGTCGCCCTCGGCGACCTCGCCGGCGTCGAGTGCCTGCTCGAAGCGTTCGCCGATGCGCGCCGCCAGTTCGGTCACACGGTCGATGTACGGCGTGTCCTCGGTGTCGGCACCGCAGTCGGCCGAAACCTCGAGCAGCCGCTCGCTTTGCCGCAGAAATCCGTAGGCGCGCCGCTTCGCCTGGTCGAGCGCCTGCGCGCCTTTCTTGGCCTCGCCGGTGAAATCCTGCACCGACTGCTGCGCCGACTCGCAACAGCGCACGTTCTGCTCGGCGGCGGCGGCGATCGCCGCCACCGCCTGCTCGACGCGCGAGAAGGCGGCATGGAAGGTCGGCTGGCCGGCGCCCACAGCGCGCGCGCGGCCGTCCTCGCGGATGTTGACCGCCAGCTCCTGGATGCGCGCGTCCAGGTGCTGCACCGTGTGCGCGATCTGCTTGCTCGACTGTTCGACCTTCTGCGCCAGGTCCTTGACCGCCTCGGCCACGACGGCGAAGCCGCGACCGGCCTCGCCGGCGCGCTTGGCCTCGACACTGGCGTTGAAGGCGACCAGGCGCGTCTGCAGCGCGATCTTGGTGATCTCGGCAGCCGCACCGGCCACCGCGCGCAGGGTGTCGGCGGCGGCGCTCACGTCAGCGGCCACGCGTTCGACTGCGGCGCGCGCCTCGCGCGCCGAGCCCAGGCTGTCGCCCATCGAGGCGCTGATCGCGCGGTTGACCGCAACCATCTGGTCGACCTGCACCGCGACCGAGCCGAAGCCGTCGGCCTGGCGCGCGCCGGCCGCCACCAGATCATCGAGCGCGCCCACCAGCTCGGCCGCCTCGCGCCCCATGGTCGCGGCATCGTGCGCCAGCGCCTTGATCGCCGCCGCCGGCACGACGCCGGCGGCCGGAGTCGCTGCCTCCTCGGCCACGAGGTCGCGCCGGCCGCGGCGCCAGAAGTCGAGGATCATCGGTCGTCTCCTTGCGGCGTGCGGCGTCTTGGCAGCGCGCTCGTCGGCGCATGCCGCCGGTCGCGCGCGATCGCCTACCAGTGCTTGAGCTTGCTGCGCAGCCGCGCCACCGCCTGGCTGTGCAACTGGCACACGCGCGACTCGGTGACGCCGAGCACGGCGCCGATCTCGCGCAGGTTCATGTCCTGCTCGTAGTACATCGCCATCATCAGCTTCTCGCGCTCGGGCAGTTCCTCGATCGCCGCCACCAGCGCGCCGTGGAAACGCTTGTCGCGCAGCAGCGCGCCCGGGTCGCCGCCGTCGGTGCCGGCGTCGACCACCTTGCGCTCGAGATAGTCGTCGTCGTCGCCGCCGCCGCCCAGGTCGTCGAAGTAGACGAGCTGCGCGCCGCGCGCCTCGTTGAGCATCTGCTGGTAGTCACCGATGCCGATGCCCAGCTCGGCGGCGATCTCGCTCTCGCCCGGCGCCCGCTTGAGCCGACCTTCGAGGCGGTGGATCGCGTTCTCGATCTCGCGCTGGCTCTTGCGTGCCGAGCGCGGCAGCCAGTCATTGGCGCGCAGTTCGTCGAGCATGGCGCCGCGGATGCGGCTGGCGGCGTAATGCTCGAACTGCGTGCCGTGCGTCTCCTCGAAGCGGCCGACCGCATCCATCAGGCCGATCATGCCGGCCTGCACCAGGTCGTCGAGCTCGACATTGGCCGGCAGTCGCGCCACCATCTGGTGCGCCAGGCGGCGCACCAGCGGCGCGTACTGGCGCACGTAGTCCTGGCGGTTCAAGGTGCCGCGCTGCGTGTACACGAAGGCGTCGCTGCTCACGCCCGCTACTCCCGGCACGGGCGGCCGCGACCGGCCCGTCTCATTGCATCCATTGCACCTCGTCGAGCGTCCATCCGGCACTGGCGCGCACCAGCACTTCGAGGTCGGCCGGCCCCTGTGCGGCGCCGGCCGGCAGCAGGCGCGGCGCCGTCCCCCGCCGGTGCAGTCGCAACGCCAGACCGTCGGTCAGGGTAGCGGCGGCGGCCGCCGGCATTCCGAGGAAAAGCAGCCGGAAAGTCGCGCTCGACGCGCGCTCGACGCCGGCCGCGCGCGCACTGCGCTCGAGCGCGCGCAGCGTGCGCGCGATGCACGCGGCCTCGGCGGTCATCGGCACCAGCACGTCGCCGCGCGCGCGCACCTCGCCGGCGGCGAGCAGCAATACGAGATCGCAGCCGCCGCCGGCGGCCGGCACCGGCAGCACCACCGACGTGCGCGCCGCGGCGCCCGGGGAGTTT